>CBDUXY010000136.1:0-7925 GCA_965371305.1 uncultured bacterium | reverse complement strand
AATCCTCGGGAAGTAGAAGTAGAAGAGTTTGTGGAACTGTGTAAGCATAAGCTTTTGCGAATCGCTGAGTCCCTTAAGATTGGGGTCATTGGACGCATAAAGCGGTGAACCACCGAAGTCATCATCCCAGTTAGGTCCAAGGACGATTTTGTCCATGAACTCACCTGTTATAAGAGACTTCGGACGTGCAACCGGCTGGTCGTCGCCAAGCGGTGCATTGAACAGATTGTCATAGTCAAAGGTAAACGGTTCGTAGTAGTCGTCGATCGTCGGAAGATTCGGCTGGAAAAATATATTTGCCAGCGTTCTGAGTTTTCCGGGACCCTTGAGGAGTTTAAGCCTCAGCTGTCCGCCTACAACTTCCCATCCACCCATGTAACGTTGTTGATCTTCCCAGGCAAGCGGATAACCGCAACCTGGTTTGGTCTCAACGTTGTTCCACCACATATACTCCGCTCCCTGACGTGTGGTCCATACGTTCTTACAGGACACACTACAGGTGTGGCAGCCGATGCACTTATCCAAATGGAAACACATTGATAATTGAGCTCTGAGATCCATTTACCACTTCACCTCCTGATTTCTCATTTTCCTTACAAGAACAGTTGTGTCCCTGATGATCGGGATTGGACCCCAACCGTTGAAGCAATAGGACATCTGACCATAACCACCGGCCATAAGAGTTGGTTTCAAACGCTGCCTGGTAAGGCTGTTGTGGAACCCACCCCTGATTTTGTTTCTCTGTTCTGCTTTAGGAATGTTAACCGTTCTTTCCTGAGAGTGATATGCAAAAGCAACGCCGGTTGGTATCCTTGCACTTACGATTGCGCGACATACGAAGATACCGTTGTCGTTGTAAGCCTCAACCCAGTCGTTATCCCTGATTCCTACACTCTCGGCGTCGCCATCGTTAACCCATATGACGTTACCACCGCGAGAAAGGGTAAGCATTCTCAGGTTGTCATAGTGAGTGGAGTGAATCGCCCACTTACCATGTGGTGTAATATAGTTACACTGGATGGCATCCGTCCTGTCGCTGTGCTCCAGCTCGTTCATCTTATTCGGGTCAAGCTTGTACTTATGTGTAGCAAGCCCTTCACCGAACTCAAGGAACATCGGATGGTCAAGGTAGTAGTGCTGCCTACCTGTCAGAGTCCTCCAGGGTATTTTGTAGTCTACCTGCATGGTGTAAGCGTTATACGCCCTTCCCGAACGGCCGTCTCCAGTCCAGAGCGGGCTCGATAGAACACGCCTTGGTTGAGCGACTATGTCGTCGTAGGACATGCGTACGTTACGCTGAGGTCCACCGATCTCGTCTGCAAGGCTGTTGTACTCTTCACAGGTACGGTACGGTAGTTTTTCAAATTCCTTGTCGCCAAGGCATTCTCTAACAATCGTACGCGCCTCTCTGAATTTTTCACCCTCAAGACCGGTGTGATGCTGCTCTACCTCCCACTGCTGGTAACAGACCTCGCCGTTGGTAACGCCTGAGAAATGCATGATGATGTCGGCAACGTCTTTTGCCTCGCGCAACGATATGTAGGTCTCGCCGCCCCAGGTCTCCGTGTTACAACGCGGCCTGTCGATAAACTCCTGGTAACCTTTCTCACCGTGGAGCATGACGCCGTGAAAACCGTACTTGTTATCGCCCCTCATGTTAGGACCAAGGGATTTGTAGCGGTTGTGGACGTTTGCAAAATCCCTGGTTACGATGGACAGACTTGGTCCTGTAACGCCCGGGATAAATTCGCAATCGCCTTTCTTCCAGTCCTCGACCTTATTGCTAAGGCAAGGCTGTGTTATCTCACCCGGCGAGTCATGTCCGAGCGGTGCGCTCATGATCTCTCTTACCGGCTGTGGGAAGTGCTTTTTAGCAAGGTCCTGGAACTTCTTCGAGATGAAGTAGAAGGCATCCCAGTCACTTTTTGCTTCCCAACAAGGTGCAACAGCTGCGCCCATCGGATGTATGTATGAGTGGAGGTCAGTGGTGTTAATGTCCTCTTTCTCGTACCAGTGGGCGGTTGGAAGCACCATGTCACAGTATGTCGGAGTGGTATTCATACGCATGTTAAGGTCAACCAGGAAGTCGAGTTTACCAAGCGGTGACTCCTGGAAGTTTATCTCCTTTACGTGCGGCTTTGCAGCCTCTTCAGCCCCGACGTTGTTATGGGTTCCGAGAAGGTACTTGAAGAAGTACTCCTGGCCCCTTGCACTTGATCCAAGCGCGTTTGCTCTCCATATAAACAGATTTCTCGGATAGTTGCTTTCCGTATCCGGGTTATCTATTGCAAACTCAATCTTGCCTGTCTTGATTGCGTCCGCAACGTAATCGATTATTTCCGCATCACTCTTTGCACCGGCTTTTTCTGCATCATCGACAAGGTCAATGTTGCTGCGGTCAAACTGCGGGTACCACGGAAGTGCTCCCATCCTGACGGCCCTGACGTTGTAGTCAGCACAATGGTCGTAGGAGAGGTCTTCTTCGATTGGAACCTTGTGGTAATCCTGAAGTCTACCGTCATATTTCCACATTTGAGTGTGGATATACCAGTAACTCGGAGTATTCTGCAACCTTGGCGGGCGACACCAGTCAAGACCAAGTGCAACCTGGCCCCAAGAGTCAAACGCAGCCAGTTTTTCCTGACCAACGTAGTGGTTCATACCACCACCGTTACGTCCTATAGCACCACAAAGCATCAGAGCAGCCGTAAACGATCTGTAGATAAGGTCAGCATGGTACCAGTGGTTGATGCTGGCGCCGACAATGATCATGGAACGACCTCTTGTCACCTCGGCGTTAGCGGCCCACTCCCTTGCGACCTGTATGATCGTGTCACGACCAATTCCCGTGTACTTTTCCTGCCATGCCGGGCTAAAGCTCTTATCATCGTTGTAGTCCCTTGCGTAATCTCCGCCAAGACCGTCACGACCGACGCCGAACTGAGCCATCTGCATGTCAAAAATAGTTGTAACCGGAATTCTGCCTTCTGTTTTCGTCTCTACGTACTTAACAGGGACGTGTCTTTTGAAGACCTCACCCGTATCGAGTTCGTAGAAGTTACATTCGACAGTGTCGTCCTTGATGTCAAGAAGGGTAAGTGAAGGATCAAAACTGGTATCATCCAACGCATCCTTGTTCAAGGTGTTCCACTTGCCGTGGTTATCATGCTTCTTCGGATAACGGAAACCCATACCGCCGTAGACAACTCTTGCCTTGTCTGCAGCCGCGTCCCACTCAGCGAACTTCCACTCGGGGTTGTCACCATCGTCGTAGTCAGCAAGGTCGCAAGCCTTAAGAAGCCTACCCATTTCCTTACCGTTCTTACTCTCGTTGAACTTGATAAGCATTGGTAAGTCAGTGTACTCCTTCTGGTACTGTACGAAGTACGGTACCTGCTTATCGACATAGAACTCTTTAAGTATTACGTGGTTAATTGCCTGCCAGAACGCACCATCCGAACCGGTCTTGACCGGGATCCACAAGTCGGCGTATTTCGTGACCTCTGAATAGTCAGGGGCCATGACTACACACTTGGCTCCACCGTAGCGAAGCTCACTTACGAAGTGACAGTCAGCAGTTCTTGTTCTGTTAGGCGTTGCACCGGTAATAACGACGTAGCCGGTGTTGAACCAGTCGGCGCTCTCGCACACATCTGTTTGCTCACCCCATATTTCCGGTGAAGAAGGAGGCAAATCAGTGTAATAGTCATAGAAGCTCATGGAAACACCGCCAATGAGCTGATGATACCTTGCGCCCGAGGCGTAGGATATCTGACTCATGGCCGGAATAACCGAGAAGCTCATGTTTCTGTCCGGACCATACTTCTTAATGACATGTATGTGTGCGGCAACAATAAGCTCTGCTGCGTCGTCCCAGTTGTAACGGCGGAATCCACCTTTACCTCTAGACCATTTTATTTTCTTGTGAAGTTCCGCGTCGCCTACGATACTTGCCCAGGCGTCAACAGGATCAGCGTGATTTTTCTTTGCCGCCGTCCATGCATCAAGAAGAGGACCGCGAAGATATGGATATTTGATTCTTACCGGGCTGTAAACATACCAGGAGGAAGAAATTCCCCTCTGACAACCCCTTGGTTCGTAAGGAGGCAGGTTCGGGTCAAGCAGCGGATAATCAAGTGCCTGCAATTCCCAAGTAATGAGACCGTCCTTAACGTAAACCATCCAGCTACAACCACCTGTACAGTTGTTGCCGTGTGTGCTGCGTACGGTTTTATCGTACTGCCAGCGGTTACGATAATATTCTTCCCAGCTTCTAGTAGCCGGGTCGATTATGTCTTGAATCCATGTAGCCATTTAACGCCCTCCTTTTCCGCCGTAGTTTCTCCACAGATCATCGTGGGCAGTGCCACCATTCCTGCTTCGGTACCGTCCGCTCCAAATTCCCGCAAAGATGATAAGCAGTATAATTGTGCCTACGACACCGCCTATCAGGAGTTTGGGACGACCATCTGTCGTTTGTTGACTGCTGACCTGGGCAACAAAAGCCTGCACATGCTGCGCCTCCTCAGCGGTAATGGGTTTCTTGGAAAACATCGAGCCCATTACGGGGGTGGCAGAAGAGTTGATCCATACATCCATAATGAATCCCTCCTTGCCTGAGAGTGTAGGTCCGAGTGTACCTCCACCCAATGCTCCTGGATTACCCACGTTGTGACATGAAATGCACGGGGGTGCACCATTGGAAAGACGCTGCTTTCCAGTGTATAAGTCTTCACCGATGGCTGGGTCGCCTTCGGCCGCTGCGATCTGTGGAGTCAGGAGCAATGCAACGACCATTACAGCCATTAACGCTCCGACAAGCCACATACGCAGCCCCTTGTATAAGAGACCATTACGTTGTAGCACCATATAGCCCTCCTTCCGTATTAATAAAATGAGGCATCTTAATAAACATAAAAATGCCCCTACCGTGGTTTAAGGCACACCTGTGCCAATCAGAAGCGCATTATATGATTAGTCAACCTGCATGTCAAGGAAAAATAAATTTTTTTTAATAAAAAAAAACAGCCATTTTCGGAGCTGCTAATTCCCTTAAATAATGCGTCCTGAAAAAAACCATAAACTCGCAATACCCTCTAAAACAAAGGACGTCGTCGCCACGCGCATTTAATTGAACAACCTCTTACAGGACAAAAACTATCTTGAATTCACACACCACAATACAGGACTTCTTTAGTCTTTTTTAATGTTGTTTTTACCGTTTTAAAAAAACGAAAACATAGCTGATTTCTCAATAACAAAAAAACAAAAAAAGGCATATCAGGTGTCAAGGAAATAATGATGGGGCAGAATTTTTTTTCAAACAAAAAAACCGCATAATAAAGGTCGGTTTGTTTTTAAAGAAGAAAAAAACCAAGGCTGCTTATCTTCTAACAAATAGAGGTAATGAGTAGGGGTAAATGCGTAGAGGCTACGGGCGAAACAAAAAAGAAAAGTTAGGAAAAACGGAAAAGCGGAAAGAAGATTAGCTTAAGGGTAGATAAAGACATGTTCAAAAAAAACTCCCGCGCTTAACTTAAGATCACTTTACAAGAGCCATGGAGGCTTGCTCGCCGGTGTTCACATCTTTAAACACAATCTCCAGGTCTGTTAACTTCACTACGCGAAACTTTGAGCCTACAAGGTCTCCTCGCTTGACAATGGATACGTCTCCCTTTGTTTCAAGAAAGATGCTCTTACCCTCACCGCCTGCCGCAAAGAAGCCTACGAACTTTGTTGATTTGATAAACACCTCAAGGTCGGTCGGTGGAGGCGGGGGCGGAGGTGTGGGAGATGGACCGGGTGTTTTAATTACTACCGGCTTCGGGGCCTGAAGGGGCCTGAAGATATTCCTTATGTTACGTGTGTCGAACTTGCTTGACTTTTTGTCAACAAGGAGACTTAACTTAACGCCCGGAATCTTGACGTCCTTAAGCCCGGACCCGCGAGAGCGGACACCAGTAGCAACAGGGACCGACCCATCCTTGCCCTTGCCACCCGAGTTTAAAAGCACCGGTACGTTATATGCAATAATGATTATCCATATAACTATCAGTATTGTTATGTTTCTCTTTTTCTTTTTGTTAATGTCAGCCATTAGTATTTGTCTTTTCTTGCCGTCTGCTTAAATTTGCTACCCGGTCAAATAAACCGAAAGCCTCATTTTAAGTTCAATATCGCCTTTTGCGCCCTTCACCCTGCTCCTTGAAAATGCAAGCTCCTCCAGGACAAGCGGATACGGCAGGGTCTCAAGACCGTATATGAACTTTCTTATCCTCCGATACCTTCCCTGCACAGGAAAGGAGATAGTGTAATGAGCAAGTCCGCCGGCCTCACCGCCGTCTGAAGAAATCTTTTTATAGCTGCTCGATGGAATTTTGAGCCTGTTTTTTCCGGCAAGGTCGAACACGTCTTTTATTACCGACGTCATGCCACCACTGCCCCCCCTGCCACCGGAGAGAAACTTTTTTTCAAACTTCTTTATGTCCCTGACCGCCCTCTCCCGTGTCCTTGTGGTTAGGATTAAGTCCTTCAAATTTTGTATGACAGTCGCCGAGCCAAGCTGCTCCCCCTGTGCAGGACCGATAACGCCGTAAGTCACAACCAGGTTAACGGCAATAACCGCGAGCGCGAATATGACGGCGTAAAGACGCGGGCCTTTAAGCCACTTTGACATGAGGCATGTGTGAAAAAACCCTCCACTCCTTCCTCCTCCAACAGGGCCCCTCACGGCCTCCCTCCTTCGTCCACACTCCCAACGTATGTGACGGAGAGAGTGAACACTAAATTTTCAAGCGTACCCGACTTTGGCTTTTTCTGCTCGGTTACCTTCTCAAGGGTTGCGCCGCTGAACTCACTTGAGCCGGAGAGCATGTCCACGAACTTAAGTACGTCCTTCATTCTCCTTGCAGCCCCCTTTACGTGAATGGCCCCGTCCCTGAAGCTCGGGCTAATGTCAACGATTGAAATATTTCGCTTCGGAACGGTCTGTTCAAAATCAGAAAGGAATTCAGTCCATGAAAAACTCTTCCTGATGATTACCGAATTAACCAAAGCGACTTTTTTCGCAAGGGCCTGCACCTCTTCTCTGTTGAGCCTGGGCACATCACTCGGCACATCGGCCCGAAGGCGCTTGATCTCTTTTTCATAGATAGCCGCCTGCCTGCCGGTGACTCCATAGGTATAGACGTTATACACGCTGTACAAAGCGGCAGCGAAAAAAACCGAGACCGCCAGGATCAAGGCAATGGCCGTGCTCTGGTATTTATAGGTAGAAAGATTTATGTCTATTTTTTTCATCTTTTTAAATTTAGCAGCCAACCCTTTGAGAAATAAAAATTACTTTTAACGAAACATTCATGTTTGCAATCTTTTCATTTTTT
The DNA here is from genome assembly GCA_965371305.1 of uncultured bacterium. Taxonomy (GTDB): domain Bacteria; phylum Desulfobacterota; class GWC2-55-46; order GWC2-55-46; family DRQE01; genus CBDUXY01. The sequence goes on along the minus strand of CBDUXY010000136.1, from coordinate 543 downwards.
TTTAAATTTAGCAGCCAACCCTTTGAGATATAAAAACTACTTTTGACAAAACATTCATCCTTGCAATCTCTTCATTTTCTTAAATTCAGGAACAGACTCTGTTTTTTTCCAAGTTGGTATGGGCACGGTCATGTTATATGTGAAGCAGTGCGCCTGCCGCGGCAAGGAGCAGCACGCCGCTTGCCAGGGAGCTGTCTTTGTCCTGCTCCCCTGTTATAATGGTTAAAACGTCACCCGCCCTCACATGCTCGACCTTTACGTCGGTCACATCGGAGAGCGCGTCAATTATCGCCTGCGCCTGAGAAGTGCTGTCACTCACACCTGCCCCTGCACCTGCAACCAAGCCCGAATAATCATTAAAGAGATAGACTTTATCTAATGCAACATCAGGGTTTTTTCCTGCGTAAAAAGCAAAAGATTTTGCTACCTCTCTCAGATCACCGGGCTCGCCCTGTTTCATTCTGTAAAAATCAAGTTCGCCGCGATTGAATACGAGGAAAGTAAAAAAGTCTTCTGCCGCAATAAGCATGACAAAAGACGGGG
>CBDUXY010000135.1:0-8113 GCA_965371305.1 uncultured bacterium | reverse complement strand
GTGTTACCAAAGCTTTTTATTTGTCAAAGTTCTTGACAAATTTAGTAATGTATTCTATACTTGACTGGCTTGGTAGGGTATTATCCGTTTATATTTCAAACGGTTCCGCCAGTCGGGCACATAAAAGAGTGTGTAGAATAAAGTATTACAGAGATTTGCGTCTGAATTAAAGACGCATGAATCCTGATTAATACAGATTTTTTTCTGTTTCAAACCATTTAAGTATTCCGCATAGTAGTGGGGCAAGTGGGAGTAGTAGGGCAAGTGGGGGAGACTTTTTTTATCCTGGAGGTTTTTTTATAATGCGAGGGCAAAAGCTTATGGATACAGAGCCGGAGACATCCCGGCTTTACAGACCGGCAAATAACAACGTCTTGGGACTTGTCGGCAATACGCCGCTTGTGAAGATAACGCGCCTGACCGCCCACTTGCCGTCAGGCGTTGAGATATATGCAAAGATCGAGGGCGCAAACCCTGGCGGTTCTGTAAAGGACAGGCCCGCGCTCTGGATGATAGAGGACGCCGAGCGTGCAGGACGGCTTACGAAAGATAAGATAATACTTGATTCAAGTTCCGGTAATACGGGCATAGCTTACGCCTGGATAGGGGCATACAAGGGTTATACGGTTGAGCTTGTGGTGCCGAAAAACGTAAGTGACGAGAGGAAAAAAACACTTAAGGCCTTTGGAGCAAGCGTTATTTTCTCAGACCCGCTTGAAGGCAGCGACGGGGCGATCCGCCTTGCCTGGAAGCTCTACGTTGAGAATCCGGAGAAGTACTGTAAGCTTGATCAGTACAATAACCCCTCCAACCCGCAAGCGCATTTCGAGTCCACAGGGCCTGAAATAGTAGATCAGACAGGAGGCCAGGTAACGCACTTTCTGGCAAGCATCGGGACTGGCGGTACGATAATGGGAACCGGAAGGTATCTGAAATCGTTTAATAAAAACATCCAGGTCGTTGCGATAGAGCCGGACGATCCCTTGCACGGTCTTGAGGGCCTAAAACACATGGAGTCGTCCATCGTGCCGGGGATTTACCACGAAGACCAGCACGACTCGAAGATCCCGGCTCCAACCGAGGTGTCATATGATATGGCAAAGAGGCTTGCAAGGGAAGAGGGGCTGCTTGTAGGTCAATCTTCTGGCGCTGTTATGTGGGCCGCGCTTGAGCTTGCAAAGACATTGCAAAAAGGACTCATTGTCGTAATCTTCCCTGACGGAGGGGATAAATATTTATCAACAAGGCTCTGGGAAGATTAGGATTTTTTAAAGACAAAAAATAGTGAATTACAGAAAATGGAGTTGCTATAAAAAATGCTTAAATTACTTGAAGATGCGTATGAAAACATATTAACTCATGCCAAGGATGCGTACCCGCATGAATGTTGCGGGGTGCTTGGGGGTAGGGGGGCTGAAGTTGGGTGTGCCGAGGCCGCAGGCGTAACGCACGGTAAGCTTGCCATAGAAGCCGTCAGGCTCACTAACACGAACGTCGAGCGCGCAGCAGACAGGTTCGAGATAGACCCGGCAGAACTCTTGAAGGTGGAAAAAGAGCTTGCTGAAAAGTGCCTTGACGTGATCGGTTTTTACCACTCGCACCCGGACCATCCGGCAAGACCCAGCGAGTTCGACAGGGAACGCGGCTGGCCCGAATATTCATACGTTATTGTCGCGGTAAAGGGCGGGAAAGAGACAGAGTCCACGTGTTGGACGTTTAAAGAAATGGACGAACCATTCAGGAATGAGCAATTAAACGTCGGCGACCATATGATTGAATGCGGGGCGGAATGTCTGCAGGAAGAAAATAAATAGTTTATCGGAGAATTTAAAAGGATGGATTTCACAGAAGAGCAGATTGAACGTTATTCAAGACATATAATACTTCCCGAGGTCGGGGGCAAGGGGCAGGCAAAGTTGCTTGGTTCCAGTGTGTTTGTGCTTGGCGCGGGCGGGCTTGGCTCTCCTGCACTCCTGTATCTTGCAGCGGCCGGTGTGGGCACAATCGGATTTGCGGACGACGATAAGGTTGACCTCTCGAATCTGCAACGACAGATCATTCATAACAACGACAGAATCGGTATGCCAAAGGTGGAGAGTGCAAAGAAGTCGATTACCGCGCTTAACCCGGACGTAAACGTCGTAGCCCATGAAGGCCGACTTACCGAAGATAATATCAGGGAGATTATCAGGGACTACGACGTAGTGCTTGACGGCAGTGACAATTTCCCGACAAGGTTTTTGATGAACGACGCGTGCTTTTTTGAAAAAAAGACGCTTATATCGGGCAGCATGTTCCGTTTCGACGGTCAGTTAAGTGTGTTTCAGCCACACGAGGGCTTCCCTTGTTACAGGTGTCTGTACCCGGAACCTCCGCCACTTGGTCTTGTGCCGAGCTGCGGCGAAGCAGGTGTGCTTGGCGCCCTTGCAGGCGTTATTGGCGTTTTGCAGGCGGTCGAGGCGATAAAGGTCATTCTCGGCATTGGCGAGCTCCTTACCGGAAAACTCCTGATATTCGATTCCCTTGACATGGCCTTTAAAAAAGTCAAGGTCAGGAAGGACCCAGAGTGCGCGCTTTGCTCTGAAAAGGCAACGATAGAGAAACTTACGACCTATGAGATGGCCGTTTGTGAGTTTTAGTTGGAACAGGTTTAACGTAAAACAGTAAATCTGTTTTTCTCTCTCTCTTTCTAAAAAGCCTTTTAAAGGATAAAAAGACCGTAAATACTGTTTTATTTAATGTACGGACTTTTGGTTAATTAATTGATAACGATTAAGGTTTATGGATAACAATTACCTCAGAAACCCCGGCACTCTGAAGATAGATTTAATGTTAAGGGGACTTCGTATAGACCCGGCGCTCATTAAAGATGAGGTCGAGTTCTCCGCACCCGCTGGTGCGGGCACTGACCTGATACTCTCAGGAGGCGTGCTCGTCAACGTGCCAAGCGGCGAGGAGTTTACAAAGGATTCGCCTTATCTGCTTAAAAAGACAGGTAAAAAGTCCTACGTCATAAATGACGGTGAAACCTACATGCCGGTAAAGGTAGTAAAGCCGCCGCGTTTTTTATCCATGAAGACGACAAGCGGCGTGCCTTTCTCGGACATTGCAACTGTGCACGGTTCTTACGTGGTCGTAAGGCCGTCTCCTGGATGTGATTTTTTCAATCGCGAGATAGAATGCCGTTACTGCTCCGGTGACTTTAACCGTAAGGGATATAAGCGTCAGACCTTCACGGTTGACGAAGTGCTTGAAACGGTCGAGGCCGTTCAAAAGGAAAAAGTAAGCGATATAATATACTTCTCGATTGGTTTTAACGAAGGTGACGACGGGGGAATAGGGCTGCTTGCACCATACATAAAGGCGGTAAAAAAACATTTTAACTTCCTTGTTGCGGTCGAGGCGTTGCCGCCAAAGAAAAACCACTGGATAGACGAGACCTACGCCCTTGGCGCCGACTCTATCCTGTATAATCTTGAGATATACGACCAGGAGTTGTTTGAGATAATATGCCCCGGCATAGCAACGCAAATTGGCAGGAAAAGATACATTGAGGCGTTGAAATACGCAGCGACGATTTTCCCAAGCGGCACTGTGGCCTCGCACCTGATAGTCGGGCTTGAGCCGCCGGGGTCGACCGTACTGGGGATTGATTTTCTGACAAGTATGGGGGTTGTGCCTATTTTGCCCATTTACAGGCCGCGTTCAGGAATGGCTCTGAGGATTGAGCCGCTAAATGCAGAGGTAATTATACCGATATACAAGAAGCTTTATAATGCTGTTAAGACAAACGATATAAATATGAATTGGGTGCGGGACATTAGTGTCGTGACGACTCCGACGGAGGCAAGGTTTCTTTCAGACGACTCGTCCGGCCCGCTCGATTCAATTGTAGAGAATTTTTACAAGACAAGACTTGGTGTGAAGACCGCGTGGGGGCTTTCAACTCTCAGGAGAAAGCTCAGGGTGAAAGAAGCAAAGGGGCCGCTTGACTCTTCCGGTAAGTCGTAATATAGGACCGGGTCAGTGCCTGTTGAGATAGATAAAAGATCAATTTGGGTTTTACTTGCGCTTAAGAGCCTGAGGGTGGTTTTCTTCCTCGCGCTTTTATTAGTGTTCTGGTTTGTTGCGTCAAGGTCTGTGCCCGAGGGACTTACTCAGGCAGGGCTTAACGCGATTGCGATATTCATTCTGTGCCTGATACTCTGGGTGACGAATGCCATCCCTCTTGCTATAACGAGCCTGTTTGCAATAGTGCTGGTGCCGCTCTTAGGGGTGTTACCCAAAGAAGAAGTTTACGGGCTTTTCGGTAACGAGGCCGTCTTCTTCATACTCGGCGCATTTATACTTGCGGGCGCTGTAATGCATTCGGGCATCTCAAGCAGGATCGCCCTTGCCATTATGGAGCGTTTCGGCGGAACGCCGAAGAAGCTTCTGGTAAGCATTTATTTGCTCTCCGCCGTGCTCTCTTGTTTTATGAGCGAACACGCGGTTGCGGCAATGCTTTTCCCCATTGTTTTTGAAATAGCAAAGGCCCTGGGACTCAGGCCCGGGAGGACGAATTACGGTAAGCTGCTCTTTCTCTCCCTCGCCTGGGGTTGTGTAATAGGAGGGGTCGCGACGTTCCTCGGCGGTGCAAGGGTTGCGCTTGCAGCCGGGATACTTAAAGAAACAACCGGCGCTGATATTGGATTTTTGAAGTACAGTATTGCCGTGTTCCCGATAGTGGTAGGGATGCTCATTGTAGGCTACTTCGTGCTTACAAGGTCGTTTAAGATAGACATTGATAGCGTTGAGAAGGCGCACGGCGTGTTTCAGCAGCGTATCCGTAGCATGGGCAAGTTAAGTGCGCGCGAGTACTCTGTCGGCATTATACTCGTGCTGACCGTCATAGCATGGGCCGTGTTCGGCCATGCAAGAGGGCTTGCTACTATTGCCCTTGCCTCCGTGGTCGTGCTCTTCGTGTTCCGTCTTGTAAGCTGGAAAGACATTGAGGAGTACGTCAACTGGGGTATTATCTTGATGTACGGCGGAGCGATTATACTTGGCGCGGCGCTTGAAAGAAGCGGGGCTGCCATGTGGCTTGCCGAAAGGACAATTGGCGAGTGGGTAACGAGCCCGCTAATGGCAATAGCCCTGTTCTCGCTCTTTACGCTCCTCTTTACCGAGGGCATAAGCAACGCGGCCGTCATAGCCATACTCCTGCCCGTCGGTATAGGGCTTTCCAATAGTTTCGGCATGGACCCGAAGCTTGTTGCATACTCTATTGCCGTACCCGCAGGGCTTGCCTTTACCCTGCCGATCTCCACCCCGGCAAACGCAATTGCCGTGAGTTCTAATTTTCTTACGGTCAAAGACATGGCAAGGGTCGGAATAGTTATGAGCCTTACGGCCTGGGTGTTGTTTAACCTTGTAGCAAGGTTTTATGGGCCACTTATCGGGCTTGGTTACTGAGAGAAAACAGTCAGGAGCGAAGTTTGCTGAGTTGGAACTAAATAGACGCGTTTTATGTACAGTCCGGCTGAACTTTAAAGTTTAGCCGGACTGTACAGACTTTGCAAATTCAGTAAGTTAGTCCTGAGAGTGATTAAACAAGAGAGTTCATATGAGTACGGAAAACAAAAAAATTCTGCTGGTGCTTTCCGCAGCGGTCGAGTCACAGAGAGCCATAGAGCATGCCGTGAGTGAGGCCAAGAGCTGTGGCGCACAGCTTATCGCATTGTTTCTGCTCGACACTACACTTGCAACCAACGCTATGGAAAAACTCACTGACAGGGGGTTTATTGGAGAAAAACCCTCGACGGAACTCTCCGAGGCAATGGTGAAGGACGCGCGCCAGCGCGGGTACGAGGACCTCGGAGTCGTACAGATAAAGGCCATGGAAGAGGGAGTTGATTTTGTCCCGTTAATGGAGGAGGGGGATTTTCAGAAAAAGATACTCGAAGTAATAGACGAGCAACAAGCAAGCCTCGCCGTTGTTACAAAGAAAAAAGAAGGTACGCTTTCGAAATATTTCTCCACCCCGGCCTCCGAGGAGCTTAAAAAAAATGCCCCTTGTACCGTTGTGGTTTTTGAGGAATAATAGAGGATTGTTCTGAAATAAATAAAGTCAGAAGAAAATAAATTAAACTGAAATAAAATGCGAAGTTAATAACAGGAAAAAACAAACTTAACTAACTTTAAAAATAAAAAAACGAAAGGAGCTAACATGACACAGACAAAAAGCACCAACATTACCTGGCACCACGGCAAAATCACCAGGGAGGACAGGGAAAAGTTAATGGGTCAGAAAGGGGTCACCATCTGGCTGACAGGACTGTCCGGTTCAGGCAAATCAACCATAGCGGTCGAACTTGAGCACGCCCTGATTGAAAACAACCACCAGGCCTATATACTTGACGGCGATAACGTGCGTCACGGCCTTAATAAGAACCTCGGTTTTTCACCTGAAGACCGCACCGAGAACATCCGCCGCATCGGTGAAGTTGCAAAACTCTTTACCGACGCAAACGTCGTAACCGTAACCGCGTTTATATCTCCATACAAGGCGGACAGGGACGAGGTAAGGAAACTTCTCTCAGACGGAGAGTTCATAGAGGTATATGTTAAGTGCCCGCTTGATGTCTGCGAGGAGCGCGACACAAAGGGGCTTTATAAAAAGGCCCGTGCCGGCGAGATAAAAGGGTTTACAGGCATAGACGCTCCTTACGAAGAGCCGGATAATGCCGAGCTTACACTTGACACCTCAGAGCTTTCGGTTGAGGACTCGACAAGGGCCATCCTGGCTTACCTTGTTGAAAAAGGATACGTCACCCTGTGACATTGCTTGACTTGAGCGAAGAAGCCATCGCGGATAAGCTCTGCAATATGCAGGCCGCTGAACTCATTAAGTGGGCGTTGGACAACTTTGCCGACAGGGTCGTAATCGGTACGAGCTTTCAACTTACCGGTTCTGTAATGATAGACATGGCAAGTAAGGCTGCCGACACCTTTCGGGTCTTTACGGTTGACACCCTGAGGCTTCACTCAGAGACCTATGACATCATGGACGCCGTAGAGAAGCGCTATGGGATTGGGGTCGAGAGGTTTAAGCCGGGTGAAAAGGAACTTAAAGACATGGTCGACCGTTACGGGGAGTTTCTTTTCTTTGACGGCAGGACGGAGCAGGAGTTTTGCTGTTACGTGAGAAAAGTTGAGCCCAACGTAAGAGCCCTTGCAAACGGCGTGGACGTCTGGATAACAGGGCTCAGGCGTGATCAATCCAGGCACAGAGAAGATACGAAGAAGGCCGAGCTTGTGGAGCATGGGGAGCAGAAGATTTTAAAACTCGCCCCGCTCGCCGATTGGAATGAGGCAGAGGTACGTAAGTATATTAAAGATAATAATGTCCCTTATAACGTGCTTTTCGATATGGGATATGATAGCATTGGTTGCATTATCTGCTCTACCCCTCTTAACGAGGGTGAGCCGCCAAGAGCCGGGCGCTGGAGATGGTTCAATGAACACGACGATAAAAAAGAATGTGGAATCCACATACCAAAAGGAGGAACGAGTATATGACAGGACTTATTGAACCGCACGGCGGCACACTTATTAACAGGGTGCTTGAGGGTAAGGAGCGCGAAGAGGCACAGGCAAAAGCAGACAGCTTGCCAAAGATCACGGTTGGCGTTAGAGAGATAAGCGATCTTGAGATGATAGCCATCGGCGGCTTCAGCCCGCTCGAAGGTTTTATGTGTAAAGACGATTACCATTCGGTAATGGACACGATGACCCTTACAAACGGGCTGCCCTGGACCATTCCCGTAACGCTCTCGGTAACTGACGAGGTCGCAAAGACCCTTAAAGGCGGCCAGGACGCTGCTCTTGTAGACCAGGAAGGCGTGACGCTTGCCATAATCCATGTTGAAGAGCTTTTCCATCACGATAAGGAAAAAGAAGCCCTCAGGGTATACGGCACCACAGAGGACGCTCATCCGGGCGTTAAAAACGTCTACGCCATGGGCAACACGCTTGTCGGCGGAAAGATCTCTCTTTTAAAGAGAAGCGAAAAGACCGATTTTAACCAGTACCGGCTCGACCCTGCCGAAACACGTCAGTTGTTTAAAGACAA
>CBDUXY010000134.1:0-8124 GCA_965371305.1 uncultured bacterium | reverse complement strand
GTTGTGTACTGTGAATCATTGCGTGGCAGTTTGGGCATATTGGGATCAAGTCATTGATTGGATCTAACTCATATTGTTGCTCTATCTCCGATAACGGTACCAGGTGATGCACATGAATATATCCTGTGCCAATTTGGCCATATACTTCTTGAAAGTTAAAACCACAAACAATGCACGTTGCCCCGTAGTGTTTTATACACGCAACTCGAGCCCTCGCATTCCGTTCGTATGCATTAATAAATACAGTACGTGAAGCACCTTCAATATATTTTTCGGGGTGGCTTACCTCCTCGGGCAATTGAGGTGAGAGGACACCATCTGTTGCGTACCACTGCCCTCCAACCCTTTTAAGAATCTTTGATGTAAGTTCTGGTATAAACTCTTTAATGGTTGAAGGACCACTACCGCTTTTATTCTTTCGTTCATTCGAGTAAATAATTGGAAATGTTTTTAGCGCGTATCCTTCTTCCTCAACAAGGCGAATATGCTCTCTAGCTTCATGATAACCTGCTTTTTTTCTCCCTGTATTATACTCCCATGTCTCATCAAGGATTAAGGCTGTGTTTCCATCTGTATATTTGTCCCAAGCACCGAAAATAATAAACTTTTCCTTCTTGTTAATAAAGGACCAACTCCACTGCCAGCTTCGGCACGTTGAGCCATAAGATATTATAAAAGTCTTCCTGTTCATGAGATTCTCTGACTTACCTTGTCACCGCGCAGCCTATACGTCAACCTATACCACTGCCGGTTTTCTATCCTTCCCTTTGCCTGCCTTCGCCTTGTCCGTCACAGTAAAAACGACCTCTCCCTTCTTAATCTGCACAAGTACCGTGTCGTCTTCCGTGAATTCATCCTCAAGTATCTTTATCGCAAGCACGTCTTGCAACTCTCGCTGAAGCAGCCTTTTTAAGGTCCTTGCCCCATAGGTCGGGTCGTACCCCTTTTCAGCAAAATACTGCCTGGCCTCTTTGGTTAATTCTAACCCTATCTTTTTTTCGTCCAGGAGTTTCCTTATACGACGAATCTGTATATCAACGATTGTCGCCATATTGTCCTTTGAAAGAGGATGGAATATGATGGTATCGTCTATTCTGTTTAAGAATTCAGGCTTAAAGGTATCTCTCAACTCCTCCATTACCGTTTTCTCAATTTCATCAAACCCCTTTTCACCGAGCATAACTATGTGGCGGCTTCCAAGGTTCGACGTCATTATGATGACCGTGTTCTTAAAATCAACGGTCTTTCCTTGCCCGTCCGTCAACCGCCCGTCATCGAGTATCTGCAAAAGCACGTTAAAAACGTCAGGGTGCGCCTTCTCTATCTCGTCGAAAAGCACCACCGAATAAGGCCTTCTCCTTACCGCCTCGGTAAGGTACCCGCCCTCTTCGTATCCGACGTACCCCGGAGGCGCCCCGATAAGGCGCGCTACGGTGTGTTTTTCCATAAATTCGCTCATATCAAGCCTTACCATTGCCCGCTCGTCGTCGAACAGAAACTCAGCCAAGGCCCTTGCGGTTTCTGTCTTACCGACTCCGGTAGGACCAAGGAATATGAAAGAACCTACCGGACGTTCGGAGTCCTGAAGCCCGGCGCGAGACCTCCTTACCGCGTTGGATACAACCTCAAGCACCTTCTCCTGTCCGACAACCCTTTGCCTGAGCACGTCCTCCATCCTTAAAAGTTTTTCGCGCTCCCCTTCCAACATCCTTGCTACAGGTATGCCGGTCCACTTGCTTACGACCTCTGCCACGTCCTCGCCGTCCACCTCTTCCTTGAGCATCCTTCGTGTCCCCTCAAGCTCCGAGAGGTGCGACTGCCCCTCTTCAAGGTCGTTTTGAAGCCCAACCAATCGTCCGTATTTGAGCTCTGCGGCCTCGGCAAGGTTACCCTGCCTCTCGGCTTCCAGTGCAAGGGCCTTTGCCTCTTCTACTTCTTTTTTAAGCCACCTTATGTGGTCTATCATCTCTTTCTCTGTCTTCCACCTGACTTTAAGAGACGTGCTCTCTTCTTTCAAAACCTTAAGCTCGCCCTCAATCCTGGAGAGCCTCTCTTTAGAAAGCTTGTCTTCTTCCTTTTTCAGGGCCTCTCGTTCCATCTCAAGCTGAAAGGCGCGGCGGTCGAGTTCGTCTATGCTCGTTGGCATGGAGTCTATCTCTATGCGGAGTTTCGAGGCCGCTTCATCAATAAGGTCAATTGCCTTGTCCGGCAGGAACCTGTCGCTTATGTACCTGTTGGACAGGTTGGCAGCGCTCACAATGGCCGAGTCCGCAATCCTCACTCCGTGATGCACTTCGTAACGCTCCTTAAGTCCCCGGAGTATGGAGATTGTGTCTTCAACCGTTGGCTCGCCGACATAGACCTGTTGAAAGCGGCGCGCAAGGGCCGCGTCCTTCTCTATGTGTTTACGAAACTCGTCAATCGTCGTAGCCCCGATACATTTAAGCTCTCCCCTTGCAAGGGCCGGTTTGAGCATGTTTGAAGCGTCCATCGCCCCCTCTGTGGCGCCGGCTCCGACAAGCGTATGAAGCTCGTCTATAAATAAAACAATCCCACCAGCAGCACTTGTTACTTCTTTGAGCAACGCCTTCAGCCTGTTTTCAAACTCACCCCGGTACTTCGTACCTGCAATGAGGGCTGCAAGGTCAAGGGAAAGCAGCCGCTTGTCCTTCAAGGACTCGGGCACGTCTCCTGCAAGGATTCTCAGGGCAAGCCCCTCGGCAATGGCCGTCTTACCGACCCCGGCTTCACCAATAAGTATTGGATTGTTTTTAGTGCGTCTTGAGAGCACCTGTATGACGCGCCTTATCTCCTCGTCGCGTCCAATGACCGGGTCAAGCTTGCCTGCTTTTGCAAGAGAGAGAAGGTCTTGCGTATACTTGCTTATTGCCTGATATTTTTCCTCGGGCATCTGATCCGTTACGCGCTGCACACCTCTTACATCGGCCAGGGCTTTCAGGATATTCTCCCCGGTCGCGCCGTTTGATATGAGTATCTTGCCTGCTTCGCATTTTTTATCACAGGCCATTGCAAGAAGTATATGCTCGGTCGAGAGGAACTCGTCCTTTAGTTCCGTAGCTTTCTTCTCCGCGTCGCTAAGGATACTCTTAAAAGAAGCCGTAGCGTAGGCCGCCCCTTCGCCGCCTCCTTCAACACGCGGCACCTTTGATATGGCCTCGTTCAATTGTCCGGTTATGGAAGAAAGACTGACGCCGAGCCGCTCAAGCACCGGCCCTACCGTCCCGCCTTCCTGTGTTAAAAGGGCAAGAAGAAGATGCACGGGTTTCACCTGCTGCTGCTTATTGCTCTCGGCAATCGACTGGGCCTCGTTAAGGGCCTCCTGTGATTTTATCGTAAACCTGTCTAAGCGCATTTTAATATACTCCAATTTTTTTATATGGGAGGGGGATTAACCCCACCATGGTGTTACACGTCCTTAAAGCTTGCGTAAAGCTGGTAGTGTAACAGTCATTAGCTCCGTAGCTCCGTGCGTTAAACAAGACTGTTTATGAATTTGCCCACCGCAAGTGATACTAATAATTTAGGTCTATAAAGGGGTTTTGTCAAGGATTGCAGCAGCATCCAGGCAGCCAGGGCTGCTTTAATTAGTTAAACGACTTACTTGACGCCAAGAAGCGCCGTTCAGTCAATTTACGCCTGATTTATAATAATGATCCGACTGCCATGAAAACAGGTTAAGCGAATTTAAAAATATCAACCGTTCAGGTTCCAGTCGTATTCAAGGTATTCAATCTTTAAGTTCCGCCCGGCACTGCGTAAAAATTCCTTTTTGTTCTCGTCTGTCAGGTATTTGATTATGAACTCAATTACTCCGTTTGTGCCGCCGAAGTCGGCCTCATACCACTTGAGAATTTTAGACATAACCAGCTTTTTTTCTTCCGGGATAACACTCACCTCCGGGCTGTTTATAAACCCTGTTGCCGCCCATTCAAGCTCCGTGTCGATGCCTTCCGGTGTGTAGAACTTTATCGGGGCGCAGGAGCGGGAGCCGCAGACAAGGGCAAAGTGAATTCGCGGGTCAATATCACTCTTGTTTAATATAAGCCCGCGTCTTTTATCAAGCGGCCCGAAAGGCTTAAATGGACTCATCGGGTGCCGTGCGTTCCCTCTGAGTATTCCGTGCTCAATATCGTCAGGAGAAAACAGCTCGCCTCCGACGTTATACTTAACACGCGAGAAAAACCCGCTTACTTCTTTTATCGATTCCTTCACGCCAAGGGCGATTATAGCGTCAATCACAATCGTATTATAGAGGTCTATCCAGAAAGCAAGCCTTTCGTTTTTATCTTTAAGCAACAAGGGGTTGAACCCGGTAAGCTGCGTGGTCAGCTTCTTGTACTCGGCGTACTTGACCGATTCCCTCATTGCGTTATAGTCCACCGTGCCCTCGTCCGTGTAGAACTCACTCTTTAAATCCTTTATGGACGAGAGCATGGTCTGGGGAATCTTATTAAGGTCGTAATCTACATTGCTGGCAACAACATCATCTGTGTCGTTTAGTGGGTCGTTCAACACGTAACCGCCCCAGAGTTTTTTCTTTATTGTGTCCACTGTCCCGCCCTCCTGACTGTTTCATGCTTTTAAGTATAGCAGTCTTTTTAAAGGGGGCAGAACAAAACATAAAGAACAAACCAAACAGCGCTGAACTAAGGCCTTGCGTAATAAGTAAAGATTGCTTGATGATACCGCATGGCGCTTTAAAGTCCTGCATGAGGTAGCTTACTAATGTAAGACAGCGGTTATTTGCAAAGGTTTAATTGTTTTTTAAAAATTTTAAGGCAGATTTTTTTGAATGGAGAAACATTACGACTTGAAGTAGCTCACAGAGCAAAGAGCAGAGGCGGTGATTAATGAACACACGGCTTACCCGATAAGCGCGACCACCATGTCCATTACGTTCGTCCTGGTCGGGCCTGTGATAAGAAGGTCTCCCATGGCCTTGAAAAAACCGTGAGAGTCGTTATCAAGAAGGTGGCTCTTTGGTTCAAGGCCTTTGGCGTAGGCCCGGTCTACCGTGCGTCCGTCGGCAAAGGCCCCTGCAGCCTCGGTCGTCCCGTCGCGTCCGTCGGTGTCGGCGCAAAGCAGCACCACCTTTTTTATTCCGTCAAGCTCTATTGCCGAGGAAAGGGCAAACTCCTGGCACCTGCCCCCCCTGCCCCTGCCCGTGTGTCCCCTGCCCTTTAACTCAAGCGTGGTTTCACCGCCAAGCAATATGCAAAGAGGAGTCGGAAAAGGATTTGCACTTTCTTTGACTTCCCTTATTATGGACGTTAAAAAAAGGGCCGCGTCCCTGGTCGAACCTGAAAGAGAAGAGGTAAGGATAAGAGACTTATAACCAAGCTCCCCTGCCTTTTCTTTTGCCGCACGAAGGGCGTCCTGGTTGGACGCTATGATGACGTTATTTACTTTCTTGAAAAACGGCTCGTTTGGTTTGGGCGTCTCCGTGCCGGGAAGTTTTTCACTAAGCCGCTTTAAGACCGGTTTCGGGATCCTTCCTGCAAGTCCGTATTTCTGCACCACCTCAAGGCAGTCCTCAAATGTTGACTCATCAGGAGCGGTCGGGCCTGAGGCGATAACGGACGGGTCGTTACCAACCACATCGGAAATGATCAGAGAAAGCACATCGGCCGGACAAGCCCTTTCTGCAAGCCACCCGCCTTTCAACCCTGAAAGGTGCTTTCTTACCACGTTTATCTCTTCTATATCCGCACCACAGTTGATAAGTAACCTTGTGATGGCTTTTTTATCTTTAAGTGTAATACCCTCCACCGGCGAAGGCAACAGGGCCGAAGCGCCGCCGGAGATAAGACATATCAATAAATCTCGCCTGCCTGCCGCGTCAACTACCTTAATGACCTTCTTTGCGGCACTGATTCCGCTTGCATCGGGAATCGGGTGACCGGCCTCAAAAACTTCTGTCTTTTTAAGCTTTAAAGCATGACCGTATTTTGTTACCACCACGCCGCGGGTAAGCCTTGGACCAAGAACTTCTTCAACCGCCTTAGCCATGGAGCAGGCGGCCTTACCCCCGCCAACCATCCATATGTTCTTATAGCGGGAAAGGTCGTAGCTTTGCCCCGGCGTCTTGAGCAGACCTGTTTTTGTAAGTGTAATATTTTTAAGCACCGCGTCGTAAGACGAGGCGGCCTTAAGGGCATGGTTAAAAATGCGTTTTGCATCGGCCCTTGTCGGGTTCTTTTTCTTAGCGGTTTGCGTATCCATTTGTAATAGGCATCCTTCTGTCTTTACCAAAGGCCCTTGGGGTTATCTTTATGCCGGGAGGCGCCTGGCGCCGTTTGTATTCGCTTCTGTCTACAAGCTCAACTATCTTTTTCACAACTCGCCGGTCAAAACCCATGTCCGCAATCTCTTCGATCGTTCTGTCCTCCTCCACATAGGCCTTCAAGATGGGATCAAGCACCTCGTAAGGAGGCAGCGAGTCCTGATCCGTCTGGTCCGCGCGAAGCTCAGCGCTCGGCGCCCTTGTAAGCACGGTGCTTGGTATAAGAGGGTGATTATTCAGGTCGTTTATATACTGACAAAGCTCGTATACCATTATCTTCGGCACGTCTTTTATAACCGCGAATCCGCCTGCCATGTCCCCGTAAAGGGTCGCGTAACCAACGCTCATCTCACTCTTATTACCGGTGGTCAGCACGAGCCAGCCGAACTTGTTGCTAAGGGCCATCAGTATGTTGCCGCGAATCCTTGCCTGCATGTTCTCCTCTGCAACGTCCTGGGGAAGGCCGCGGAATATCTTTCCAAAGGTCTTCAAATACCCGTCAAACACAGGGTCTATCGGTATGTTGAAGAGCTCTATGCCGAGGTTTTTTGCAATGACCCTTACGTCGGTAATACTCCTGCGCGACGTATAGCGCGACGGCATAAAGACCGCGACTATATTCTGCGCACCTATAGCCTGCACGGCAATTGCGGCTACAAGGGCCGAATCCACCCCTCCGCTAAGGCCGATAACACATTGCTTGAATTTGTTTTTCCTGACGTAATCCTTTGTGCCAAGTATAAGGGCGCTGTAGACCTCGGCAATGGAGTCATGATTATTACCGTGTTTTGCCACATCATTATCAGAAGCAGCCAGAAGAGGCTTTCTCTTCTTTCTCCTCTTTGGCACATGCACCTTAACACGGTCAAGCAACTGCACCTGCCCCTGACGTTTTTCCCTTTTCCTTCTTGTACTTTCCAGGCGGCTCCTTACAACACCCTCAAGGTGCAGGTCCGTAACCACGAGGTCTTCCTTAAAAGACTTTGCCTTTGCAATAAGCCTGCCACGCTCGTCTATAATCATGCCGTTACCGTCAAACACGAGCTCGTCCTGCCCCCCGACCATATTGTTGTAGGCAATCATCACGTTATTATCAACGGCCCTGGTCGTTAACATCTCTTCCCTCAGCCGCACCTTGTTATAATGGTACGGCGAGGCGTTTATGTTTATTATCACATGCGCACCGCCAAGGGCCTGCAAGGTTGCAGGACCGTCCGGGTACCAGATGTCTTCACAGATGCCAAGCCCCACCGTCACCTCCCCGCCGTCTCCAAACTCCATCGTAAGATTAAGGGCGCTGATTCCTGACTGAAAATATCTTTCCTCATCAAAGACCCCGTAGTTTGGCAGAAACATCTTATGGTAAACACCTACGATCTTCCCCCTGTGTATTATGGCGGCAGCATTGTAAATCTCATCTCCCTGCCTGTCCACGTAGCCGATGATAGCGGTTACACCGTGTATCTCCTTTGCAATCTTAAGCATAGCCTCTATGTTGTTATCAACAAAACCCGGTTTCAACACAAGGTCTTCAGGCGGGTAGCCGGTAAGTGCAAGCTCAGGGAAAACCACCAGGTCGCAGTCCTCCGCGTGGGCTTTTTCAGCGAATCTGACTATTTTATCAGAGTTGACTGAAAGCGCGCCTACAGTTGAATTAATCTGGGCCATGGCAAGTCTTAAGGTATGCATAAGTGCCAATAGTACCAAATTTGGCTGTTTGTGTAAAGAATTTTGCTTGAGTTTTAATTTGCAAAATAATTCAAAAAAAAACCGGATATTCTGTCGCAAAGTGCCTGATAAACATTGCATTTCGATTATTT
>CBDUXY010000133.1:0-8247 GCA_965371305.1 uncultured bacterium | reverse complement strand
ATTGAATATATAGTCATGGACGGCGGGTCTACGGACAAGACCGTTGACATTTTGAAGAAATATGAGGACCGTCTCTCCTGGGTGTCTGAGAAGGACAGGGGTCAGAGTGACGCCATTGCAAAGGGGTTTAAGAGGGCCAGAGGTGCGATAATAGCCTGGCTTAACTCGGACGACACGTACCTGCCCGGAGCCGTAAGCACGGCGGTCAGCGCCCTTCAAGGCACGCCCGGCGTTGCCATGGTATATGGCAACTCTTATTACACGGATGAGGCAGGCGTAAGGATAGGGCAGTACCCGGTAGAAGACTTTGACCTGACGCGGCTTGCCATGTTCAACTTCGTGCCTCAGCCGTCCGCGTTTTTTACGAAAAAGGCCTATGACGCGGTTGGAGGCATTAACGGCTCGCTTCAGTATTCCATGGACTACGACCTGTGGGTAAGGATGGGCAGGGCGTTTTCCATCTTGCATGTTCCGGATTGTTTGTCCCTGTTCAGGCTTCATGGAGGGTCTAAGTCTGTTTCAGGCGATCATGCCATAAAAAATGCAAGAGAGGGGCTTGAAATTGCAACGAGGCACTACGGGTGGTCTCCGGCAAGCCGGGTGTACGGATATTGTTACCAGGTAATAAAAGTAAAGTCTCCGGGCGTGTTGTCGCGCTTCATGCCTTTTGTGATTGCGGCTTCTCTGGCAATGTCTTTTTTCATGTACGTAGCGCGTAACAGGGGCGGGAGCCTTAGGGACTTAAAGTTGCTCAAGCTATCAAGCATAAAAAAGCTTCTTATCGGCTGGGAGGGCGAGGAAAAAGGGCTTGGCGGATGAGACGGGTAAGGAGGAGCCGGGACGGGCGCGTAAGCCCGGCAGCCTATTTCAGAATTTCAGGGAGTTAAGTTTGTAAGGGAGGGTTTTTCTTAAATTATGAAACTTTTAATCGTAAATTGCCTGAACCTTGACGAGGGGATGAGGGCTGCGGAGGATTCTGCCGAGCAGCTCGGCATCCTTTACCTCGCCTCATCTCTGCGCTCGGTCTTTAACGAAGACGAGCTTGAGATAAAAGTCGTTTATGGCCTGCCGCCTTGGGCAATACATGAGTTTAAGCCAGACATAGTCGGCCTTACCTCGGTCTCGCAGAACTACCACGTGGCAAAGAAGTACGCGCGGGTGTGCAAGAGCTTCGGTATAAGCGTTATTATAGGCGGCGTACATATCTCAACCCTGCCCCATACCCTTACAAGCTCTATGGACGTAGGGGTTATAAACGAGGGCGAGTATACGATAATAGACCTTGTGCGCGCCTTTATGAATGACGGCGAGTTTAATAAGGAAAACCTCTCTAACATAAAGGGTGTTATATATCGTGACGGGGAGAAGCTTGTATGGACGAGTCCAAGGGAGCGGCTGCAGGACCTTGATAAACTTCCCATGCCCGCAAGGGAGCTCTACCATCATCCGAGACGCGGCATTTTTACTTCAAGGGGATGCCCTTACGATTGTACGTTTTGTTTTTCAAAACCTTTTTGGGGCAAGAAGCCAAGGTTCTTTTCCGCCGACTACGTCATTAAAGAGATGATAGACCTGGTGGAGAATTACGACATAGACCAGCTTGCCATCTACGATGATCTTTTTACCGCAAGCAAGCCGCGTTTTAGAAAGCTTGCAAAGTTAATCGTAGAAAACGGGCTTCATAAGAAAATCACCTTTAACTGCAACCTGCGCCCAAACGAAGTGGACGACGAGGTGGCAGGGTTACTGAAGAGCATGAACGTTACGCATTGTTTCCTTGGAGTAGAGTCCGGCAACCAGCGCGTATTGCAGTATCTAAAAAAACAAGCCTGCACGGTTGAGCAGAATTACAAGGCAATAGAGATACTAAATAAACACGGCATCGTTACTTACGGGGGGTTCATTATCGGCTCTCCTGACGAGACAAGGGAAGAGATAATGGATACGTATAATTTTATACGCAGCTCGTCCATAGACGGGTTTTCCCCGCTCATGCTAACGCCGCTTCCGGGTACGCCAGTGTGGGAGCTTGCAAAGAAAAAAGGCTACGTCTCGGATTTTATGGACTGGAGTATTTTAAGGGAAGAGTTTAACGAGGTCTCGGAAAGACACGTCTTGATGTCCGAGACCTTGTCGAGAAAAGATCTCTATGCTCTTTACATGAAGTTTAAAAAACTTCAGAAACGGAAACTTTTTTTCCTTGGTTTCAAACATCCGATATTTTGTCTTAGAGAGTTCTACAGGATGGTCACGCGCCGGTCGCATTATAAAAAATTGCTTGCATCGAAAGACGCTGCGGATACGCATGAGCAGGATCTTTTCTTTTCTGACGCAGGCGGCGATATTAATGACGACGACGGCGTTAACACGCAGGCAGGCGGTAATGACGACTCGCAAAACAACGCCCTTAACGGCTGAGACGGCCGGGGTGAATTGGGATAATATGATATGACAAAAAAAGCTCTTATAACCGGCATAACAGGCCAGGACGGCTCTTACCTCGCAGAACTCCTGCTTGAGAAGGACTATCAAGTGTATGGACTCGTCAGGACCGAGGTAATAGAAAACCAGGGCAGGATAGAACACTTAAGGGATAAGCTAAAGCTTTTTAAGGGAGACATTACCGATCAGGCGGTCCTTGACCGGGTTGTAGGAGAGGTGGGGCCGGATGAGGTCTACAACCTCGCGGCCCAGTCTTTTATACCGACTTCATGGGAAAAGCCCGTGTTGACAGGTAACGCAAACGGCATTGGCGCGGTAATGCTTCTTGACTCTATACGAAGGTTAAAGCCTGACGTTAAATTTTACCAGGCATCTTCAAGCGAGATGTTCGGCAATGCAAGCGAGTCGCCACAGAGCGAGCTTACTGCTTTTAATCCCAGAACCCCTTATGGCTCCGCAAAAGTATATGCCTATCACGTGATGGCGAACTACCGCGAGAAGTACGGGATGTTCGCAAGCTCGGGAATACTTTTTAACCACGAGTCGCCACGGCGCGGGCTTGAGCTTGTCACAAGAAAAATTACCCACTCGGTTGCAAGCATAAAGCTTGGGCTTTCAACGGAACTTTATCTTGGCAGTCTTGATACGAAAAGGGACTGGGGTTTTGCAGGAGACTACGTAAGGGCTATGTGGCTGATGCTTCAGCAGCCTGCGCCGGACGATTTTGTAATTTCTACCGGCACTACTCACAGTGTCGGGGAGTTTGTTGAAAAGGCGTTCTCCTCGGCCGGACTTGACTGGAGTCAGTACGTTAAAATTGATCCACGGTTCGTAAGGCCTCCTGAGAAGGTACAGCTTGTAGGGAACCCGGCAAAGGCAAGGGAAGTTCTAAACTGGCAGCCTGCCGTTGGTTTCGACGAGCTGATTGAGATGATGGTGCAGGCTGATTTAAAGGCGTTAAGTACTGAGGAGGTATAAGAAGGACATGAACACTGTCATTTCCAGGAAGCAGTCTGTATATTTAGCCGGAGCTAACAGGGTTTGAAGATAGGCATAAATGCCCTTTTTCTGCTTCCCGGAAAGGTCGGGGGCAGTGAGATATATTTAAGGAATCTCGTGAGGTGCCTTGCCGCGCCTGATGCCGGGTGCGACGCCGGGCACGAGTACGTTATATTTGTAAACAGGGAATGCCGCGGGGTGTTTGAAGATATCGCGCCGGGCATTGAAGTCGTAGAGTGTGCGGTAAACGCTGAAAGCAGAGTAGCGAGGATACTGTGGGAGCAGTGCGTGCTCCCGTTTCAGGTAAGGCGCCGTCGCCTGGACTTGCTTTTTTCAGCAGGCATGACAGCGCCTTTTCTGTGTCCCGTAACTTCCGTGTTGATGATATTTGATCTCCAGCACGTAAATCTGCCTGAGAATTTTTCAACACTCCAGTTGTTTTTCCTGAGAACCATTATCTACTTGAGCGCCAAATCAGCAAACCATATTCTTACTCTATCTGAAAAATCAAAAACCGATATTGTCAACTCATACAGGATTAAGCCCGCGCGTGTGACGGTTACTTACCTTGCGTCTGATACGAATCTTTTCAGAAAACAGACCAAGGCGAAAATCGCAGGGGTAAGGAAGAAGTATAATCTGCCGGAGAGTTTTGTACTCTACCCGGCCTCCTCCCTTCCGCACAAGAACTACGGCCGTTTGCTTGAGGCCTTTAAAACAGTGAAAGACAAGGTGCCAGGCACTAAGCTTTTGCTCACAGGCACAAGGGACTACGGGCACGAGGAGATTTTTCGCAAGATAAAGGAACTTCAAATAGAGAGCGACGTCGTAGTACTCGGGTGGCTGCCGTTCGAAGACATTGCCCTTATCTATAACGCCTCAAGTATATTTGTGTTCCCGTCCCTGCACGAGGGCTTTGGCCTGCCCGTGCTTGAGGCGATGGGATGCGGCGTGCCTGTTGTGTGTTCCGGCATAGAGCCTATTACAGAGGTAGCAGGAGAGGCGGCAAGGTTTGTTGACCCTTATAGTGTCGCTGCTATAGCTAACGGGCTGCTCTCGGTGCTTGAAGACAAAAAACTTGCTGCCGGACTCGTTAAAAAAGGTCTTAAAAGGGTTACTGAGTTCAGTTGGGAGGCGACGGCTGAGAAAACAACGCGCGTGTTTGAATCGTTTAAAGGCGGCGGCAAACCAATAACGCATGAACAAGATAATTTTCCAATGCCAAAAATATCCATTATAACTCCGTCCCTTAACCAGGGTGAATTTATAGAAGATACGATCAAGAGCGTGCTCTCGCAGGATTATCCGAATCTGGAATTTATAATAATGGACGGCGGGTCTACGGACAGAACAATTGAAATACTTAAGCGTTATGAAGACAGGCTCACATGGGTATCGGAGAAAGACGAGGGGCAAACGGACGCGATTAATAAAGGCATAGGAATATCGACCGGTGAAATCGTGGCGTATCTCAACTCGGACGACCTTTACCTGCCGGGCACGTTAAAGCGGGTTGCGGGTTATTTCGCGGCCTCGCCCGAGGCCATGTGGCTTACCGGGGGGTGCAGGATTATTGATATAAATGGTAAAAAGATGCGAGGTTTGATAGCGAGCTATAAAAATTTTCTCCTTGCCAGGTACAGCTATAACAAGCTGCTCGTGACTAATTTTATCTCCCAGCCTGCGACGTTTCTAAGGCGCGCCCTTGTAGACGAGTGCGGGTTGTTTGACAAGAGCCACCATCTTGTGATGGACTACGAGTACTGGTTAAGGGCAGGGGAAAAATACGACCCGGCGATAATAAACCAGGACCTCTCGGCCTTCAGGGTGCACGGCAACTCAAAGACTTCCAAGGGGTTTGTTGAGTCTTTCAAAAAACAGCGCGAAGTGGCGCGCGGTCATTCGACTTTTTCACTGGACCTGCTGCACTACCTGAGCAACCTTGGTATATGTACGGTCTATACCCTGCTTGGTCTGTTTGGTAAGAGTGGTGAATAAGTTGTATCATGTTATAGAGCTTGATTTTTTAAAAATTAAAAAATTAAAAAAGTGCAATACATAGAAAAGGGAGGATAAATTTTTGGCTGAAAAGCATAATTATGCCGTGATACTTTCAGGCGGCACAGGCACGAGGTTCTGGCCTCTATCAAGGGCAAGCGCACCGAAACAACTCCTTAAGATGGCGGGGGCCGACACGCTGCTTGAAGCTACCATAAAAAGGCTTTCGCCGCTGATCGCACCTGAGTGCATTTCCATCGTTACGAACTCAACGCAGGCCGAGCTCACAAGGCTTCACTTGAGTGAGCGTGTAAAAAAGATGCCGGGGTTTGTGGTAGAGCCGATGGGCAGGAACACGGCCCCGGCAATCGGGCTTGCCGCAATAGAGCTTTTAAAGAAAGACCCTGACGCGGTTATGGCCGTACTCCCTTCCGACCACCTGATAGGCAATAAAAAGGCTTTTCAAAAGACCCTGCAAGCCGCGTTTGAAGTGGCCCGCCTTGGATACTTTGTGACTTTCGGCATAAAGCCGGACAGGCCCGAGACAGGGTACGGCTATATAAAGGCAGCGCCGCGGGCCTTTAAAAAAGTAGGCGGTATTAAGGCACGGAAGGTCGTCAGGTTCGTCGAAAAGCCGGACCTGAAACGCGCGAAAAGGTTCCTTAAAGACGGCGGTTTTTTCTGGAATAGCGGCATTTTCGTATGGAGGGCGCAGGACGTACTCGACGCAATAGGTGAGCACCTGCCAAAAGTCCATAAGGAACTTTTGGCCATAAGGGACGGCGCTGAAATTGAAAAGGCATATTCACGGATGACCGGCATATCAATCGACCACGGGGTGCTTGAGAAAGTTGGTAACGTCGCATTAATAGAGGCAGGCTTTACCTGGTCGGACATGGGCTCTCTTAATTCCATGGACGAGATATTCAAGGCCGATAGGGACGGCAATATAAAACAAGGCCGCGTTGTTGATATAGAGAGCGAGGGTTCGTTCATAATCGGCTCCGACAGGGTTGTGGCAACAATCGGGCTCAAAGACATGCTGGTCATAGACACCCCGGACGCAACCCTTGTGTGTCCGAAGGACAGGGCGCAGGACGTAAAACAAACGGTTGAAGTGCTTAAGAAAAAGGGGTATATAGAACACGCAGAACATCTTACCGTCGAGCGTCCGTGGGGGACTTATACGGTGCTTGAAAAAGGAGACGGGTACAAGTTAAAAAAAATCTGCGTGCTTCCGGGTAAACGCCTGAGCCTGCAGTCCCACAGCCACCGGAGCGAGCACTGGGTCGTAATATCGGGCAGGGCGCGCGTTACTCGCGGCGAAGAGGTCGTGGTAATCAAGACAAACGAGAGCACGTATATACCAAAAGGCGTGAGGCACCGTCTTGCAAACCCCTCACGCATGCTGCCGCTTGAGATCATCGAGGTGCAAAGCGGCGCGTACGTGGAAGAGGACGACATAACAAGGTACAAGGACGACTTTAAAAGGGGGTAGGGGGGGGGCAGGTATGTTTCGGCGCGAGGACGCACCGAAACCACCTGAATATATTTTAGGTTGTACTATTAGATAGTATGTGTTTGTGTTTCTCTAAAGATTCTTCAGCCAGTTTAACACCTAAACGAAATGGATCGTTTTCTGTCAAATCAGTATTATTTAGTTCGTTTGGAAAAAAAACTTTCTTATATTCTTCATATGTATATTCTTTGGAAGAAGTACATTTCTTTTGTGCAACTTTTTTCATATTAACCTCCTTATTAAATATATCATAACTTAAAATAATTTGCAAAAAAGTGCGCATTTAGCTCTGGTTTGAAGTAGAATTTTCGTTTAATCCAAATAAATCCCTCACCTTTTGAAATTACTGCTACATCAATAGGGCCGCCGACTGTTTCAATCTCCATGGAGACTTTTCTTTTAAGTGAAGTTAAATGAATGAGAGATTCTGCCATAGCAGCAAGCTCGTCTTTTGGTAGAACAGCAACTGCACTAGTAATAGGATCTATATGATATTTTTTTTTGTATTTATTTAAAGACTCTCTTAAATCTAGCATTGTTTTTTCGCAAACCTTAGCTAAGTTTTTCCTCAATGCATCTTTTTCTTTGTCAGTTAATTTGATAATATTTTTAACGAAATGCTTTGGTAATGTATTTATAAGGTTGCCTAAAAAACCATCTAATTGTAAGTCGTAAATTGGGTCGACTCCTTCCATAAAAGTTGTAACCATATCCCCTTGAGCAAAAGTTTGAACAAAAGATCCATTTTCAAAATCTACGGCACCAGAACTGTGTATACTATAAATAAGTTTATTAGCTATAACTGTTCGTATGGTATACGATATCAGTGAAGGGAAGGTTTCTTTCTCACCATAACCTGATATTACAACTCCAGTTTCGGTTGGAAAAGGTGCTTCTAGTTCTTTAACAAAAAAATCAGCACCTATTTTTTTCAACTTAGAAATACTGGTTTTAGTTAATGGTAGTTTTTGAAAAACGTGTTTGATTGCTCTACTAATTTCACTGTCATACTTTTTTAATATTGATCCTGTTAAATTTTTTTGAACTGTTGAAAGTGTTTTTGCTTCATTTAATACAGTAAAGCTTGTTCCAACAATATCTCTAACAATTTTTTTTAAAGCTTTTTCTGAAATTTTATCTGTTTTTGATTTGTGAATAGATTCCTCAACAAGTTGATCAATATTTTGCTTTATGCTACGGTAAAGTCCTATTAAAAATCTTATTGCTAGTAACTTTTGAGCATTTTCAGGAAAAATACTTTTATAATTGTTTAAAAATTTAAGAAAATT
>CBDUXY010000132.1:0-8280 GCA_965371305.1 uncultured bacterium | reverse complement strand
GGCCTTACCTTTGACGACGTGTTGCTTTTGCCGGGGTATTCAAAGATGCTGCCTCGCGACGTTGACGTTTCTACTTATCTGACGCGTGAGATAAAACTTAACATGCCGCTTGTGAGTGCGGCAATGGACTGTGTTACCGAATCCAAAATGGCAATAACCCTTGCCCTTGAAGGAGGTATCGGCATAATACACAAGAACCTCACGGTTGCCGAGCAGGCAGCCCAGGTGGATAAGGTGAAGAAGTACGAGAGTGTGGTTATAGCAAGTCCGATGACGCTTCATCCGGATAACCGGGTGGGGGACGCGGTGATTATTAAGAAAGAAGAGCAGATATCCGGTTTTCCCGTTGTGGTGGACGGCGTGCTCGTGGGGCTTGTCACTAACAGAGACCTTCGTTTTGAGACCAATTTGAAGACCAGGATATCTGAGATCATGACGAAGGAAGTGGTCACTGAACGCCCCGGCGTGTCTATAGAAAAGGCCAAACAGACCATGCACAAGCACAGGATAGAGAAACTCCCGCTTGTTGACGCCAAGGGGCGCCTGAAGGGGCTTATTACCATGACGGACATAGAGAAGCGCGAAAAGTTTCCTGACTCGTGCAAGGACAGTCTTGGACGCCTGAGGGTGGGCGCCGCGGTCGGGGTTTCTTTTGACAGAGACGAGCGGGCCGAGGCCCTGCTTGCTGCTGGCGCGGATTGTATAGTTGTTGATACCGCCCACGGTCATAGTAAAGGTGTTATCGATACTGTAAAAGCACTTAGAAAGAAGTTCAAGGACGCTCAGATAATAGCCGGTAACATTGCAACCGCAGGAGCAACAGAGGCCCTTATAAAAGCAGGGGTTAATGCTGTGAAGGTCGGTGTCGGGCCCGGTTCAATATGCACGACAAGGATAGTTACGGGCGTAGGGGTACCTCAGATAACCGCTATAATGGAGGCCGTAAGTGTAGCCTCTAAAAAAGGTATTCCGGTCATAGCGGACGGGGGAATTAAGTTCTCAGGCGACATTACAAAGGCCCTTGCCGCGGGCGCAAGTTCAATTATGATAGGCGGGCTGTTTGCAGGGACAGAGGAAAGCCCCGGTGAAACCGTACTTCTTCAAGGCCGTACGTTTAAGCTTTACCGCGGCATGGGGTCAATTGCTGCCATGAAAAAAGGCAGTAAAGACAGGTACTTTCAAGAAGATGTTGAGAGTGAGCTTAAGTTTGTTCCCGAAGGCATCGAAGGTAGGGTCCCGCATAAAGGGCCTTTGTCCTCAACCACGTATCAGCTAATTGGCGGGCTTCGAGCGGGCATGGGTTATATCGGGTGCAAGAGTGTTGCCGAGATTCACAAGAAGGCACGGTTTGTCAGGCTTACGTCTTCCGGTTTAAGAGAGAGCCACGTGCACGACGTTACGATCACAAAAGAAGCGCCTAATTATCAGATGGGGTAGGGCTGTGGGTAACATGGTTGATCCTTATGGTAGCATGAGTCAATAAAGGTAGGAAACAACATGCTTGAGAATATCTTACCCCGATTAGTCTTTATAATCATTGTATGTGTGGGTGTATATGTTTTGACACATCCTGCTACTGTTGCAGAAAGAATAAAAAGGTTTTACAGTAACTATCCTTTTGTTAGATATGCCGGTGAAAAACAACTGACGGCCAGATTGCAATTCGTTAGGGTGTTGGGAGTTGTTTTTATAATAGTCGGAATACTCGGTTTTTTTTCAGTTTAAGGATTATAAGAAAAGATTTCTCGATACAAACCGCGACTAACAATAAATAACAAAACAGGAAAACCTATATGGACATTCACGCTCAAAAAATTCTTATTCTGGATTTTGGCAGCCAGTATACGCAGCTTATAGCAAGGCGCATACGCGAGGCAAAGGTATACTGCGAGATACACCCGTGCACGGCCAGCATGGACTTTATAAAGTCATTTAACGCGCGCGGCATTGTACTTTCAGGCGGCCCTTCAAGTGTGTTTGATAAAGGCTCGCCGCGGATGCCAAAAGAGCTTTTCGCTCTTGGTATTCCTGTTTTTACCATCTGTTACGGCATGCAGTTACTTGCAAAGACGTTTGACGGCAAAGTGGAGCGCAGCAAAAAAAGAGAATACGGGCCTGCGACGATTACTGTAAAAGACACGACCGATATTTTTTCAGCCCTTGGGCGAGGTAATGCGGGGACAGAGTTAAAAGTCTGGATGAGCCACGGCGATCGCGTGGAAAAGGTCCCGAAAGGTTTTAAAGTCATTGCCCGGTCGGGTAATAAAGTAATTGCCGCCATCAAAAATGAAAAACTTAAAATATACGGCGTGCAGTTCCACCCGGAAGTAGTGCATACCCCTAAGGGTGCAAAAATATTAAAGAATTTTCTGTTTAAAGTATGTAAGTGCAAACCTTCGTGGACAATGGGGTCGTTTATAGAAACAGCGGTTGCTGAAATAAGAGAAAAAGTCGGTAAAGACAGGGTAGTGCTTGGCATTAGCGGCGGGGTTGACTCAAGCGTTACCGCAGCCCTTGTGCACAAGGCAATCGGTAATCAGCTCTCCTGTATATTCGTAGATAACGGGGTCTTGAGGAAAGGCGAGGGTGATAAGGTCTATCAAACGCTTAAGCGCCATTTTAAAGTTAAGATAAAGAAGGTAGACGCAAGTGAACGTTTTTTCAAAAAACTAAAGCGCGTGACCGACCCCGAGAAAAAAAGAAAAATTATAGGCAACGAGTTTATCCGGGTGTTTGACGAAGAGGCGGCAAAGATAAAAAACGTCAAATTTCTTGCCCAGGGTACGCTCTACCCGGACGTTATAGAGAGCGTGTCGTTCAAAGGCCCGTCTGCAACCATTAAGAGCCACCATAACGTCGGTGGGTTGCTTAAGAAAATGAAGCTTAAGCTTGTTGAGCCGCTGCGTGAGCTTTTTAAGGACGAGGTCAGGGCACTTGGCAGGGAGCTTGGTATGAGTGATGAGCTGATTAACCGCCATCCCTTCCCGGGACCTGGGCTTGCAATCAGGATAATAGGCGAGGTAACGCCGGAACATTGCGCCATACTAAAAGAAGCCGACGCAATAGTGCTTGAAGTCATTAAAGACGCAGGCCTGTACCATGATATCTGGCAGGCCTTTGCCGTCTTGCTGCCGGTAAAAAGTGTCGGCGTGATGGGGGATGAAAGGACGTATGAAAACACGGTTGCGCTCCGGGCGGTCGAGAGTGTTGACGGCATGACGGCCGACTGGGTGAGGCTCCCGTACGACGTGATGGAGCGTATTTCTTCCCGGATTATTAACGAGGTAAAAGGGGTTAACAGGGTTGTTTACGACATAAGCTCTAAACCTCCGAGCACGATTGAGTGGGAATAACTCCTGCGGAGGGCGAATTTAGCAATTGGCTTTTGTGTTCACGGAGATAAAGTTTCTCGAATAAACATTGCACTATTTGCCGTGCGCAGCACCTGCGCAGCGCGAATATAGAAATAAACTTTTGGATTCAGGAAGCTCAAGAATCGTAAAAAAAATATTATACAGTTTAAAGTGCGCAAGCACCTGCGCAGCGCGAATATAGCAATTGGCTTTTGTGTTTACGAAGCCAGAGGTTTACATATAAACATTGCACTATTTAACGTGTACTGCATCTGCGAGATTAAATATACAGGAGTAATAAAAAATGCCAATTGATGATCTAAAAGGACGTGAGACGTGGCGGTTGTTTCGCATAATAAGCGAGTTTGTCGAGGGTTTTGAGGAACTTTCCGACCTTGGCCCGGCAGTAAGTATTTTCGGCTCGGCCCGCTCTAAGCCCTCTAATAAATATTACAAAAAAGCCGTGACCGTCTCCCGTCTGCTTGCGGAAAACGGGTATTCGATAATCACAGGCGGCGGCGGTGGTATTATGGAGGCCGCAAATAAAGGGGCAATGGCTGCTAAGGATAACGCCCTTAAGAAAAATGGAAAAGAGAGGGGCAAGTCGGTTGGGCTTAACATTAACCTTCCTATGGAGCAGGCGCCCAATGAATTCCAGGACCTGGGCCTTGACTTCCGTTACTTCTTCGTCAGAAAAGTTATGTTCGTTAAATACGCAATAGGTTACGTGTGTATGCCGGGCGGGTTCGGTACGATGGATGAGTTCTTCGAAGCCCTTACCCTGATTCAGACGTTAAAGATCTATCCGTTCCCTTTGATACTTTTCGGCTCGGACTTCTGGAAAAATTTAATAACCTTCATGGAAGAAACAATGGTTAAGAACAACACCATTGCGAAGTCCGATATGAGTCTGATCACCCTGACCGACGACCCGAATGAAGTTGTTGATATCATAAACAAACACAGGGAGTGGAAGGAAAAGCAGGTAGAGCAGGCAGGGCATATTATAGGGCAGGATATATAGGTGCTGCGCACGGCAAAAGTCGCAAGATTTATTTACGTTGTTTAAGTTTCGTTTGACACAAAAGCCAATTGCTGAATTCGCCCACCGCAGGTGCTTTTTATATGTTTCAAAATACAAACAAAACAAAAGGAAAATAAAACATGTCTACAGATCATAGCGAAAACCACGCAGAGCACGATCACCACGAAAAACTCGTAAAAATTTCCGTAACACTTGAAGAAGAACACATAGAGCACCTTCGCGAGCTGGCAAAGGAATACACAGATAAGCTCGGGCAAAGGTGGAGCATCAGCGCGCTCCTGCGGGTTGCCTGCGGAGACCTGCTTACCAAGATGGGACGCATCACCTGAGGTGCAAAACAGTGGAAAAGATTGCGACCGTTTGAAAAGTATATAAAAGCTTCTATAATCTTGCGCTGCAGACGTTAATGGAGTGTAAACCAGGGGCTTTTACACCTAAGGAATGTCGAGACAGGTGTTAATCCGTGAATGTTAAGAGGGGTGTTGAATCATGAATGTTAAGCGGGGTGTTGAATCATGAATCTTAAGCAGGGTGTTGAATAATGATATCCAACTACATGACAGATATCAGGAAAAGAGTTCCGTCTACAAAAGATATCGACCTGCCCGAGCTTAAAAGGCTGATCGATCTTGCCGAAGAAAAACTCGCCTCCGATTTTGAGTTCTATCACTGGAACGCGAACATACGCGGCATAATAGTAAGGCTACGCACCAACTCCCATCACCTCTACGACTTTTGGGTAGATAACTGGTTCCCCGCACCCAGGACTCACAGCATACTTCCTCATGCAAAGATATACGCCGTAACCGGCATACCCGCAATGGAGCCTCACGCTTATTACAACCACGAGACAAGGACCGCCGTATTCATTAATACGGAGTACTACGGGCAGTGCAAGAGCTGGGCCCTTGGCATAGCCGCCGACATACTTGAGACCCAGCATGACGTACACTCAATACACGGCAGTTGCGCCGTGGTGCAGGGTAAAGGTGTCGTAATCATAGCTCCGACCGGCACCGGGAAAAGCACCCACACGTGGGGGCTCATGCAGCTCCCTGACGGTAAGATCCATTCGGACGACTGGATATTCCTGACATATAAAAAAGGCCTTGCAACGGCTGAGATCTCAGAGAGAAAGTTCTACCTGCGCACGGACATGGTAAAGAGCTTTCCAAACCTGACCCCGTTGCTTGACAGGTCTAAATGTGAAAACGTTGAGGACGGGGATTATTTAAAATTAGGTAACTCAAGGGCTCTGGTAGAGCCCGAGTGGATAGACGGGGCGGATAAGGCCGTACAGTCTGCCGTGGTGCGTTCGGTCATACTGCTCAGGCGCGACGACGAAAGCGAGCCTGAACTCAGCCTTGACGCGGACCAGGCAATTGAGATACTTGAAGAAGGAAAGTATCAGGTGCTCTCGGGGGCAGGGGGGAAGATTGGTGATTATGCATATGAATCCTACTATAACCCGTATTTGCTTGTGAGGCGCACTGAGATGCAACGCAGGTTTTTCAGACAACTATTTTCGTCTTCTACATGCCACATACTTAACACAGGGGTAGAGTCGGTCGAAGAGAGCCAGAAAAGAATAAGACGCATAATAAAAGAAGCCTGACCGGACGTGAAGCCTGATTTACGCAGGAACAACCCCGGAACAACTAACGTAGCTTTTAAAAGACGCTTTATAAACAACTTACAAATGCAACACCTGAGGCCGTTATGAACCTGAAAACTTTTTTAAAAATTATATTTATTGTCCTCCTTTTACCGGCACTCTTAACTTCCTGCGTGTTTATCTCTTTACCCAGGACAACGCCGCTTGTTGAACAAAAGATTGGCGGAGAGGGGAAGGAAAAAATTCTTATCATCGACATTTCAGGCATAATAAGAGGGAAGGTCAGGAAACGCGCCTTTGCTCCGACCGAGCCTTTACTTAGCGCAAGGATAAGGGAAGAGCTTGATAAGGCAAAGGAAGATGAAATGGTAAAAGGCATTATCCTGCGCATCAACACTCCCGGAGGAGAGGTTACGACTACCGATATAATCCATCACGAGATAGAGCGCTATAAAGAGGAAACAGGCGTTTTCGTGCATGCCGTACTTATGGACATTGCAGCCTCCGGCGGCTACTATATAGCAAGTGCAGCGGACTCCATCTCGGCCCATCCAACGACCGTTACAGGCAGCATAGGTGTTGTTGCCTTTCGCATTAACGCAACAGGGCTTATAGAGAAAATAGGGCTTACGAATGAGACCGTAAAGTCCGGCGTGATGAAAGACATGGGCTCTCCTTTTAGAAACACAACAGAAAAAGAACGCGCCGTTATGCAGGAGTTGATCGACGAGCTTTTTTTGCGTTTCCGGACAGTCGTAAAAGAGGGCAGGGGGTTTAGCGACGAAGAGACGGCACTTGTAACCGACGGCCGGGTGTTTACGGCCACGCAGGCTCGTGAGCTTGGGCTTATTGATTCTATAGGTTATATGGACGACGCGGTGAAGGTCGTGAAGGAGCGCTCTGGAATCAAAGACGACGCGACCCTTATTGTTTATTCAAGACAGGGCGAGTACCGCTCTAACATATATTCAGCGGCTTCCGGCTACGGCGCGGGGCGCGCGGGGGGGGCGGGGACGCAGATTAATCTCCTGAATATTGACGTTGGAGAGTTGTTTACGGACGGGCTTGGTTTTAAATTCATGTACATTTGGATGCCTTAGGGGAATCAGGGAATTAGTATTCCTGTGTTCGTCATTGCCAGCGGTGCGGTTTAGCTCAGAACGAAGCAGTCTCGTCTGTCATTCCAGCGAAAGCTGGAATCCAGGGTTTTAACACTTCCCCTCCCTTGATGGGAGGGGATTGCGGGGAGGGTGAGTAGTTTCGGCGCGGCCCTTCGACGTAGCTCAGGACAGGGTAGCACCGAAACATCTCAGCTATTCTTAATCAAGAGGTCTTTATGAATATCTACCAGAGAGTAGTTCTTGTATTGGGAGCTATTGGTCTTGTCATAGCCTTTTGGACATCTCCTGAATATGTAAAATACAAGGGGGTAACATACGAGGTCAATAAACAACCTAATATAAACAGGAAAAGTAAATCAGCACCAGTTATAGCATCTCAAAGGAGTCTAAAACAAATCCTAATGCGCTCTGGTACTGTTGCAGGGGCAACAATTTTTATCTTTTTTGCACTAAAAGGAATTAAAAGGAAAGACCAGTAAATATCAAAGGGACTGGTATATAATAATAGGCCACGTGCTTGTTTTCTATACTAAGAAAATTTGCGTTAAAAATGCTTAAATTCGAAAAAATAATTTTTACCGGTTTTATAATAGGAGGCTTAAGCCTCCTGGTTTTTTTTATGGCCCACGCCGGACTTCTGAGTCCCGGCTATATGGCGCTGCCTCTTTTTCTGGCTGTTTTTTTCCTCTACCTTGTGTTCAAGGGAAGTATTAAGGACATAAGACCAAAGGAGCCACTGACCAAGGTCGAATGGCTGCTTTTCGCCTTGATCGTAATTTTCATATTCCTGGTCCTGCCCCTCTCTCTTTGTCCTCCTTCGGTCCGGGACGAGTTGATTAACCACCTTGCCATACCAGCGCTCTATATAAAGACAGGGCAGGCTCATCCGATCTCCTTCATGCCTTATTCATACCTTCCAATGAACATAGATTTGTTGTATCTGGTAGGTCTGGTCTTTGGAAGCGACGTGCTGCCGAGACTCACTCATTTCCTATTCGCCCTGCTTACGGGCTGCATAATTTACTCCTACCTTCACTTAAAGCTTTCTCGCGCTTACGCCTTGCTCGGTTTCCTGCTATTTATCTCAACCCCTGTTGTTATGAATCTCTCGCGTATGGCTTACGTTGACCTTGGCGTGGGTTTCTT
>CBDUXY010000131.1:0-8296 GCA_965371305.1 uncultured bacterium | reverse complement strand
CCAAATACGGTTAAATGTCAGAAGTGCAAAGGCAGCGGGGCCAAGCCCGGCACCTCGCCAAAGAGATGCGCCAGGTGTGGAGGGGGGGGGCAGGAGACCATACAGCAGGGACTTTTCCATATCCAGCGCCCTTGTTCCGGATGCCGGGGACGCGGCACGATAATAGAGAGCCCATGCCCCGAGTGCAGGAGCGCGGGCAAGGTAAATATTACAAAGACCCTTAGCATTAACATGCCACCGGGCGTCGATACCGGCTCAAGACTCAGGGTGTCCGGAGAAGGAGAGGCAGGGGTTCGCGGTGGCCCACCTGGAGACCTGTACGTCTTCCTGACCGTAACGAAACATCCAATATTTTCGAGGAGGGAAGCAGAAATTATCTGCGAGGTACCTATAAGTTTCCCCCAGGCCACACTTGGCGCTGAGATTGAAGTGCCCACCATAGAAGGCACGGTAAAACTTAAGATTCCCCCGGGCACTCAGACGGGTAAGATCTTCCGCCTAAAACAAAAAGGTGTCGTGATACTCGGCAGCTCTCGTCGCGGAGACCAGCACGTTGTCGTGAAGATAGAAACACCTACGAAGCTGAACAAAAAACAGCGTGAAGTGCTTGAGGAGTTTGCGGCCATCACCGGTGACGATGTTTTCCCAATGAAAAACACCTTTTTCAGCAAGGTAAAGGAGCTGTTTGAATGAAGAAAGTACTGGCAATTATAGTGGTGATACTTCTTGCTGCTACCTTTACCGCGCGCAGCTCAAGCGCTATTACCTTCTGGTCGGAAACAAGCTCGACCGACTTACTGTGGCTTGTGTTTCAGGACATAGAACTGAACGGACCGACCCCGTCAAATCTTAAAAAGCTTGATCGATTGATCGAAAAATATCCTGATTCCGAATCAGCGGACGAAGCGATTTTAAAATCCGCCCAATTACACACGGCGCAAAAGAACTTCAACAAGGCAGCCGAGCGTTACGGGCTGCTCGTTAAAGACTACCCTCGGAGCAAACTTATCGGCCAGGCCTTTTACGGCCTTGGCTACAGCCTGTACAGATCCGGCAATATCAACGACGCCCGGCGCACGCTTAAATCGGCCATCTCAAGGCCCGAGATATCGTTAAATTACAAAGTAAAAAGCGAGCTCTTAATTGACACCATCACGGCCCTTTCAACCTCTCTTGACCGGGACGACAACAGCGTTTCAATTGGAGCCGTGTTGCCTCTTAAAGGGGCCTTCGCAGCTTTTGGCGAGGACGCGCTGCGCGGCATCATGCTTGCAACACACGTTTTCGGCTCTGAGAACGGGAGGGAAGTAGAACTAAGAGTAGAAGACAGCGGCGGCAGCGACAAAACAGCAAGCAACGCGGTAAGGCGCCTGGACAGAGATAAAAAAGTCATGGGAATGATAGGGCCTCTGCTAAGTACAACCGCACAGGCCGCTGCCACTACGGCGCAGCGCACTCACCTTCCCACAATCGTATTGTCCCAGAAGCAAGGAATCCCGAACACAGGCGACTACGTATTCAGGAACTTCATGACAGCCGCGCGTCAGGCCCGCGTAATCGCCGAACACGCGGTAACTATCATGGAACATGAAAAAATAGGCATACTCTACCCTGACAACACATACGGAGAAAACCTTGCCCGCAACTTCAAAAAGGCCGTGCTTGCCGCAGGCGGCTCGGTCCCGCGCTTGCAGTCATACCCTCCGGGGAAAAAGGACTTCGGGCAGGAGCTTAAAAAATTCTTCGGTATAGAAGTTGAAAAAAAACGAATAGGAAGGCGCTTTGAAGCAAAATACACGATTACGGCCAAGATGGACGCGCTCTACATTCCGGACAACTACGCTACAGTTGCCCAGATAGCCCCGTACCTTGCCTACTATAACATAAAAGACGTACAGCTTCTCGGCTCAAACGAGTGGAATTCAGCGCGGCTTACCAAGCTTGCCGGAAGAAACGTTAACGGGGCCGTATTCGTTGACGGTTTTCACCAAACAAGTGAACGCGACAAGACAGCCGGGTTTGTCCGTAACTTTACGGAAGCCTATGGATACACACCGGGCATTCTCGAAGCCGAGGCCTATGACTCGACCCTTATTTTATTGCAGGCAATCACAGGTGATTCTCCATCGCGCCAATTGGTAAAGAAGAACCTTAAAGAGACGAAAGACTTTGAAGGGGCAACCGGGCGAATCAGTTTTAACCCAAGCGGCGAGGCTGTAAAGGAACTCTTTTTACTGAGAGTAGAAAAAGACAAGATAGTCGAGATCAAGTAATGTGTTTTTAGCAGGTACCGGCCTCTTGACTCTATGGTATGCTTAAAGCCTGTACAGGGCAAAATGAGCTGCGTGTAATAGAGAATTAAACCCAAGCCGCTTTTGTGTGAAATCAGACACCGGCTAAAATTATTATTTGCACCTGAAATCTATTTACGTTATACTAAAATGATGAAAAAACAACAACTCAAGCATTTCAGAAAGATACTCGATTCAAAGCTCGACGTCCTTTTAGACGACGCTGAGAAGACCGTTAGCGGCATGAACCGTACTGACGAGGAGCACTACCCTGACCCCGGCGACCGCGCTTACCATGAGACGGAGAGGAACTTTACGCTTCGCGTTAAGGACAGGGAACGCAAGCTTGTGGCCAAGGTAAAAGAAGCCATTGAAAGGATCGAAGACGGCTCCTACGGCGAATGTGAACTGTGCGGCGAGGACATCTCGATAAAAAGACTTGAGGTGCGTCCTGTAACGACATTCTGTATTGAGTGCAAAAAGGACGAAGAGGAATCCGAAAAACTGCTTAAACATGCATGAACAATAATCAACGCCTCTGCCAGCCAACCGGGCAGAGAATTAAACCCGCGTGAAGGGCTCATTGTGCCCTGCATGCTGGCATAAAACAACACGAACGGAACATTTTTTTGCGTAAGGAAAGAATCGGGCAATAACACACACACACGAACCACACAACAAACAAGGCCCCACAAGCAAGTCGAGATTGCCTACCATGACTTGGACAAAGATTTAAAGTAATATGTGTGTCACCTCCCTTGTTTGTTTGTCCAATTCTTTCGGTCTTATAGATTCCTTCAAGCCACTTACGCTTAAAAACTCACTTAAAAAAATGCCGGAACTAAGAAAAGATCCAATTATAGGAAGATGGGTAATTATCTCCACTGAGCGCGGCAAACGTCCGTCCGAATTCATGGTCCCTCCGCCACCGAGAAGGAGCGGGGAATGTCCGTTTTGTGTGGGCAATGAGGCTATGACGCCAAAAGAGATAATCGCTTACCGAACCAATGGCGATAAACCAAACACCAAAGGTTGGCATATAAGGGTAGTGCCGAACAAGTACCCCGCGCTTAAGATAGAGGGCGCACTTGAAAAAGCAGGTGAAGGCGTTTACGACAAGATGAACGGCGTTGGCGCCCACGAAGTCATAATCGAATCGCCGAGTCACAACGACCTGCTCTCCCTGATGTCTCCAAAGCAGTTCGAAGAAGTACTCTGGGCTTACCGGGATAGAATAATCGATCTAAAAAGAGACACCCGGCTGCGTTACGTACTGATATTCAAAAATCACGGCGAGCAGGCCGGCGCCTCGCTCGAACATACCCACTCGCAATTAATAGCCCTTCCCATCGTCCCGAAACGCGTGGCCGAGGAACTTGACGGCTCGCTTGAATATTATAATTATAAAGAACGTTGCGTTTTCTGCGACATAGTAAGACAAGAGATCTCCGAAGACACACGGGTAGTAACGGAAAATCAGGATTTTCTCGCAATCTGCCCCTACGCCCCCAAGTCCCCGTTTGAGTTATGGATACTGCCGAAGTTCCACGATTCTCACTTCGAAAACGCACAAAAACATCACTACGAAAACCTGGCCCTGATATTTTCCGACGTACTCAAGCGATTAGACAAGGTACTGAACTATCCGCCCTACAACTTTATACTCCACACTGCCCCGATTAAAAGCGACAGTTGCATCCCTCACTACCACTGGCACTTCGAACTCATGCCGAAACTAAGTAAGATGGCCGGATTCGAATGGGGCTCGGGTTTTTACATTAACCCCACGCCGCCTGAGGAAGCTGCTTCCTTTTTAAGGGAAGCAAAAATATAGATTTTTTTTAAGGGTCTTGATTAGTTAAGAGGTTTCACTCGACATATTTCAGGTACTATTGCATAGATATTTTTGTTCCGGTAACTTAACAGAACTTATCACTCCTTAAGGAGTAAATAAGCTGTGCGACTCAAGACCCTTTTTTTTATTAAACCCGCATGGCGGGTTTAATAACCACAACCAGGCTTAGATGTCTTTATCAACATATTCCCTTTTCTCGCCCCGCAACCTGGCTCACAAGGCCAGCTTACTTACTCACAGCACTTGATGACAGGACCTTCACAATGGGTTATGACGTACTTGGCAGCATTATAGAGATAACCGACACAAGCAAACCGCTAAAGGTAAAACTTCAAAAAATATCAAGGCTGCTTGTACGTACCCTTGCGTTCGACCACTGCTCCATTTACCTGTGGGAGCCAAAGAAAAAACGTTTCGCACTTGCCGCCTCTTATGGTAAGAGCTCAGTTATGATTAAGACCTACCCTGCCCGCAACACACTTGCCGGACTGGTAAAGGAACAGAGCAAGTGCCTGGAATCGACCATAAGAAATCCAGACAACCCGGTGTGTCACGCCATATTCGACCCAGGGCTTACGGGTTTCAGGTACTCAAGGATTTACCCTTTGAAAGACGACAGAAAATTTTACGGTGTTATGTATTTAAGCGCATGCGTAAAACCAGCCCTTCCCCTCAAGTTAAAAAGAATGCTTATGGTCGGAGCACGCCAGATCGCCTCGAACATAAGATATGATCAAAGCCTTCTCAAACTAAAAGGCACTCTTAACGAGCTAAAAAGCGTGCAGGAGAAACTTGTAAACTCAGAGCGCTTACTCGCGCTTGGCGAACTCTCAGCCACCCTCGCCCATGAAGTCAAAAACCCCCTTGTGAGCATCGGCGGCCTTGCCTCAAGACTCGCAAAACGCATAGGGCCGAATTCCGAACTCCAGACTTATATCGTTCAAATTTCCAAGGAAGTAGCACGGCTCGAGGGTGTTATTGACGGCATCCTGAACTTCACTGAAGATAAAGGAAGTAGCTTTACCCAGGAGGAGTTAAACCTTATGATCGACGACGTGCTTGAACTTTTCGACGACGCGCGGCGCTCTCGCCGCATCAAACTTAAAAAAGATATGACCAATAAAAAAATTCAGGTAGTTGCCGACCCGTCGCAGCTTAAGATTGCCTTTGACAACATCATATCAAATGCGATACAGTCCATGAGAAAAGGAGGCTTATTAACGGTAAGCACTCAAAAGGTAAAACACTGGGGAATCGTAACCATAACCGACAACGGTGGAGGAATTGAGCCGCGTCTTATCGGCAATATCTTCAACCCTTTTTTCACGACCAGAAAAGCCGGTACGGGGCTCGGACTTCCCATAACACAGAAGATAATTACAAGACACAAGGGACATATCGACGTTACAAACGACTTCGGAAACGGTATGACCTTTGTTATAAAACTGCCCTGCAGTTAATTTAAAACTTTTTATACGGAAACACACACACTATGAAAACCAGACTCCTTATAGTAGACGACGAAGAAGGCATAAGACTTCTTTATAAAGAAGAATTTGAAGAAGAGGGTTGCGAGGTCGTGCTTGCGGCAAGCGGCGAAGAGGCGCTTGAGAAGCTTGAGCATGAAAAAGTAGACCTGGTGCTTCTTGATATAAAGATGCCGGGAATGGACGGGATCGAGGTCTTAAGGAAAGTCAAGGAGAAGTGGAAGGGGCTGCCTGTAATACTTTGCACGGCCTACCCGCATTACAAGCAGGAGTTCGGCACCTGGGCCTCGGATGCCTACGTGGTGAAATCGTCCGACTTAAAAGAGCTCAAGGAAAAGGTAAAAGAAGTACTTCAAAAAGACACCTGACGTCCGCAAACATTACAAAAAAATCACTCATATACCGTCTTCATATAGATTTTTATCACAAAGGGGGGTTAGCTCAGTTGGGAGAGCGGCTGGTTCGCAATCAGCAGGTCGTCGGTTCGATCCCGATACCCTCCACCAATATTTTCCATTAACAAAAACATTTTCCTCCCTACCATTAATCTAACAACATTACAAAAGCAACGACTACGCAGCCAATAGATTTTCGGTCAGGTCCCGATACCCTCCACCAATAAAATCAAGGGGTTACACGATTTCGTGTAACCCCTTTTTCTTTTGAATTGTGAAGTTTTTGTGCAGTTGCTCTTATACAATCACTCAATTATGTGAATAACGCTTACTTCGAGTCTTCCTTGATCACGGCAGCGACTTCGTTACTTAGTTGCGTGATGTTCTTACTCATGGCCGACACTATCGACTCGTAATCCAGTGCCGTGGCAGGCTCGCTGAAGCTTGACTTGCTACTTAACAGTAAGATCCTCTTATCACCTTCCAGGACGCTCCAGCGGGCAACCAGCACACTCTGTCCATCTGTTCCAGTATCGAAGCGGATAAC
The DNA here is from genome assembly GCA_965371305.1 of uncultured bacterium. GTDB lineage: Bacteria > Desulfobacterota > GWC2-55-46 > GWC2-55-46 > DRQE01 > CBDUXY01. The sequence goes on along the minus strand of CBDUXY010000131.1, from coordinate 1,721 downwards.
CTCCACGGTGACTTTATAATCGACCGGCGTAGATCTTTTCCAGGGAAAAATGACAATGCGATCTGTGTGGAGCAGGTTCGAGAGGTTTTCAGCAAGAACGCGGGAGAGGCTACTTTTCAGCGGCTCCGCCCACTGATCGAACTCGGCAATTCGCAGCTCGTTACGGGAGGCGCGGGTCACAATCTGCGGGCGGTCAAGGTAATCAGGAAGTTCGATAGGACCTATCCCGATCACAAGATCGTGGTCGGCTGCGGAGGCCTCCGTCTCTGTACTGGCTCCTGACAAAGAACTTAAGACATAGAACCTTGTGGCCCCGGTACTGGCACACCCTGCTATAGATACCGAGGAAACCACAAGCAAGAGTACTAAGAGCCAAAGAACTCGATTTTTAATCATTTTTGCTCCCTCCTTTGTCACCACCTTTTCCGTGTATCAAGGCTTCCGGGTGTCGTTCAAGATAATCTGCCAGAGCCCTGACCGAACGTGCGGCAGCAGAAAGCTCCTTCAGGGTATTAACAAGCTCATGGCGCGGTTCCGAGTCCTCGGCCAGGATGTCTTCGACAAGGTAAAGTGTCTTATCGGCCTGCTCAAGTGTGGCCTTGGCCGCCTCGGAGGTTTCCATGATGGTGGATGTCAACGGTTTAACCTCTTTATCCAAATTCCACAGTAGTATCTGAAGATCCTTAAGTGTCTGGTTAAGGGTGCTTACACTTTCGAGCAACTCGGGAGAATTAACGACCTTTTCCATCCCTTCGACTGTTAAAAGCAGTTTCTTAAAAAGCTCGTCAATCGGGAGATTTTCAATAGTCTTGGATATCTCCTGCAGGCTCGTCGGAATAGTCGGAAGCTCCGGGTATTTGTCGTCAACGCCGACATATCTGATTGGCTTGTCAGGATGAAGATCAAACGCCACCATCAGCTGACCCGTTACCAGGCTCTGTAACTGTAACTGAGCTTTCAGCCCTCGTTCCACCAACAGTTCTAAATTTTTTCGGGGTTCCGACTTACCGCTGACCCTGGTAATCCTGTCCGGCTCAAGCTCGATTAACACCGGTATACGAACAGACATGTCACCGGGGTCGACCACCACCTGTATATCCGTTACAGAACCTACCTCTACGCCCCTGAAAACCACGGGCGCTCCAACGTTCAGACCCGCAATAGAGCCATCGAAATATACCACGTAAGTAATGCTTTTTTTAAGGAACTTGCCGCTGCCGAAGATCAGAACGGCGACAACGGCAAGCGCCACTGCCCCGACAACGAAAGCGCCGATAACCGTGGTTTTTGCCTTTTTGCTCATGACGCACCTCGGGTGAGAAATTTTCGTACCTTGGGGTCTTCAGACTCGGCAAGTAATTTATTCGGATCCCCCTGCGCTATCATCGTCTTCGTATCAGGGTCGAGAAAGACGGAGTTGTTGCCTATAGCGAAAATGCTTGCCAGTTCGTGCGTCACCGCGACCACGGTTGCACCGAGACTGTCGCGAAGCTCTAAGATAAGGTCGTCCAGAAGTCTTGCGCTTACCGGGTCAAGCCCTGCCGAAGGTTCATCAAAAAAGAGGATTTCAGGGTCAAGCGCCATGGCACGGGCAAGTCCGGCGCGCTTTTGCATGCCGCCGCTTATCTCCGATGGATAATAATCCTCGAACCCGGCAAGACCCACAAGGGCAAGTTTGAGCGAAACTATATCCTTGATCTCGCCGCGGCTAAGGTTCGTAT
>CBDUXY010000130.1:0-8451 GCA_965371305.1 uncultured bacterium | reverse complement strand
CCAGGCCGAGGCGTTCATTACCTCGGTGATGTTTTTGACCCCTTCCGTGGAACGGGTGACTGCGTCCTTGCCGGACGAGACCATCTCAGCACTCTGGTTTGATATCTGGACGAGCTTCTTTGAGTTTTCGGCTACACGCTGTATGGAAATGACAAGCTCTTCAATGGAGTTTGCTACAGTCTGGGTACTGTCGTTCATCTGATGTATGCCTGTGGTGATCTGCTCGACCGCGGTTGACGCGCTGTCGCTGTTGCGGCTTGTCTCTTCGCTTGTGGCTGCAACTTCGCTTGAAGCCGTGGCAATCTGTTCCGAGCCTACTCTTACTTCTCCAACGATTGTTTGCAGACCCTGGAGCATGTTTTTAAATGCATTGCCAAGCACGTCGTGTTGATTGTTTGGCGTTACATCTTCTCTTAAATCTCCCCTGGCAATATTTTCGGCTGTATTGGCCATGGCCTTTAAGTATATGGTCATGTTCTTGAATGCGTTGCCAAGCACGTCTTTTTCGCTTTTTGGCTCTATTTTTACAGACAGGTCTCCCTGCTCAATTGAGTCTGCGACACCGGCCATTTCCTTTAAGTATTCAACCATGTTTTTAAAGGCGTTGCCAAGCTCGTCTTCGTCTGATTTTGGTTTTACATCGACGGAGAGGTCTCCGTCTTTAACGGAGTTTGCCGTATCGGCCATACCTCTTAAGTACTCGGCCATGTTCTTAAACGAGTTGCCAAGTACGTCTCTGGATGACTTTGGTTCTACATCAACGCTAAACTTGCCTTGCTCTATAGAGTCAGCGGTTTTGGCCATACCTTTGAGGTACTCGGTCATGTTTTTAAATGAGTTGCCAAGCACGTCTTCGTCTGATTTGGGGTTGACCTGAACGGCCAGGTCTCCCTGTTCAATTGAGTCTGCGGTAAGCGCCATTGTTCTGAGGTACTCGGTCATATTCTTAAATGCGTTGCCAAGTACGTCGTTGCTGGACATGGGGGAAATATCTATGCTCAAATCCCCTTGCTCTATGGAGTCGGCAGTGCCTGCCAGGTTCTTTAAGTATGCAATCATATCCTTGAAGGCCTTTGCCATAACCCCGACTTCGTCATGCGAGGTGACATTTATGTCGACGTTCAGGTTGCCCAGGGCTATCTTTTTTGCCGCGTCCGCCATTGCCTTTACAGGAATCGAAATAGAGCGGGAAATAAGTATCGCAATCGCAAAACCTATTATGATTGCCAGTATCGTAAAGATGGCGACTTTCTTGTTTGCGCTGCTTGCAGCGTTGTTTGCGTCGTTAATGCTCTTGTCTGCAATGGCCATTGCTATGCTCTCGATATCATCCATACCGCTTTCAAGCGACGATGAGGCCGCATCGAACTCTTCCATCAACCGGCTACCCTCTGCTCTGTTCCCTGCCTTGTAGGCGGTAGCCATTTGCATGCCGATTTTTACAAAGTTCTCGTATGAGGTCTCTATTTTCCTTACAGTCTCTTTTTCTTTGGCGGTCCTGGTTATTGAGTTAAGCGTTGCGATTCTTTTTTTGAATTCCTTTTTGAACCCTTCAATTTCGTCAAGAACTTCATCTTCAAGAGTCAGAGAATAATCAGTTATGGCGTCTTGTTGTTTTAATGTGGTTATGATGGTGCTCATTATGGCTTCATCGTACTTGGCGGAGTACCTGATTCCCTCGGCACCTTTTTTCATGTCGTTTAAGCCGTAATAAGACACCCCGCCTACTATGACGAGAAGTACAATCATTACCAGAAATGCGCCTATGAGTTTTGAAGCGATGTTCAACTTCATTGTTGACCCCCCCTCTATTTTAGAATAATTGTAGTAACTCCCGGTTCCGAATAAAGTTCATGCCAAGAGCTGAATGTAATGATATTATGAAGCCGCAGTTGAAAATTAAGTTGCAGGGGCGAAAAAAAACCTGTAAGGCTTAAGCCTTACAGGTCATACCCGCACAATAATGCCGGTTTTTGTTATTTGAGTCGTTTGATTGAAAAGATAAGTAAAAAACATTTCTCCATTTACCTCTTTGGGTTATACGCAAATAGGTTGAAATGGTCAGAGAAAATAGTAAAAGACTACAATAATTATACTACTAATATTAGCAAAAGTCAACAGGCAGAAACAGGCAGAAAAAGCGGAAAATCTAATGTTTTCAGGTTGTTACGTTGAGTTTAGGATATGTTTGTACTGAATCAACAAAGAGTTGAGGAGGTGCTGTGAAAACTTGTTGTTTTTTTGTGTAATATGGAAAAAGCGCGCAGGTTTTTTACGCATTTATGTAGCTTGCGGGTGTGTGTATGGAAGAGTGCAGACGAACCTGCACCCTTGGGCTTGATTGCTTTCAACCGTTATTGTGCCGGAGTGCGCCTCTAAGACCATTTTGCAAAGCGCAAGGCCAAGGCCAAACCCCTTTCCCAGCCTCTCGTTAAACTTTCCACCCTGCCAGTATCTGTCAAAAACACGCTCGCGGAGCGCCTCGGGTATGCCAGGGCCGGTGTCGCTGACAGATATTATTACGGTGCTATTTTTTAATTCCGCACTCAGGCTTATCTCGCCTCCGGATGGCGTGAACTTCATTGCGTTGTCAATCAGGTTGTCCACTACCCGGCTTATGTGATAGCTGTCGCCTGTAAGCTCAGGTAGCGGCGCGTGGAGGTCTGTGTTGAACTTGAGTCCTTTAACCGAGGCCCTGAGTTTTGTTTTTATGCTGATTTCATTGAGTACCTTGTCGATAGAAAAGGGTTTGCTATCAAGTGGCGAGCCGTCGGCGAGTTTGGACAGTTCGAGAATGTTAACAATCATCTTGTCCATGTCAAGACTTGATTCATAGGCAAGGGCAAGATACCGGCTGTCCTTTGAGCTGCCTTCTTTTATACTGCGCAGTTTGAGCGCTTCCAGCACGGCAGAGATTACGTTCAGGTGGCTTCTAAGGTCGTGCACTAACATGCGGGAAAGACCTTCACGAAGCCCTTTTTGTTCTATCTCCGTACTTGTGTCCCTGAATACAAGCACCCCGCCGTCTGTATTCCCTTTGTCGTTTATGAGAGGAGCGGATGAGGTGGAAACAGGTACCCGCTTGCCTGTCGAACTCTGTATGGTGATTTGTTTTATGGATATATTACAGTTGGACTCTATAGCGGCCTTAATCAGGCACTCGGTTGTGTTGCACAGAATATTGCCGGATAAGTCCATGTGGCGCACAAAATCCATGCATTTCTTTCCAAGCACGTCTTTTTCACTGAAGCCTGAAAGATGCTCGGCTCCCTTGTTCCACATTGTTACTTTAAGGTTCGTGTCGGTCGCGTAGATGCCTTCGCCAACGGAGGATAAGATCAATCGTTGAATGGCATCACTGTCCGAGGGGCTGGTTTTGTCCACTGTAAGACTCCTGAGCAGGATTCGAAGCTATTTAGGACGCCGGTGCCTTGATGCTGTTCTTTGTATTATATTGTAACTAACATCAATAAAAGATTACGTGGCGCCTGATGAAAAACAAGAAGAAAGTTTTCTGGCGTAAGATGAGTTAGATAGTTGTTGTTACTCTATGGTAAAGCCGTGAAAGAGTGAAAATGCCAGAGCAATATGTTTAACCACTTATTATTAACGTATGCGTAAATTATAAACTATTTTTGATGCTTTGTCAATATCGACCGGAAGGTTTATAGGTTCTATATTTATGTAAAAAAATACAATAAGGCGTATATAATTAGAAAAAAAATTGCTCTCAAATAGTTAATACAATTGTAACTAAGTGCCTGATTGAGCGGTTTTAGTTTTTGCAGGAAGTCATAATAGTTAAAATAAAAGGTTGAGAGTAATCTGTGCGCATGTTTGTATTGCGAATTACGCAGTAGCGTGTTGGGGAGTTATATAGCGTTTTTTTTATTAAGGTTTATGTGTGCCGGATTGCCAGGCAGGCCTGGCTTTACAGGCACGGATTAAGTGAGACTCTTCATAAACGCGGGCAGAAAACTTTTATATAATATCATGTTGCCGAGCTTTAAGTTCGGGTGAGCAATGGCCGCCCTGAGTGGTTCATTCAAGTCCGTATTCCTTGATTTTCCTCCAAAGGGTTTTTGCGTCTATTCCAAGCAGTTCGGCTGTGTTTTTTCTGTGTCCGCCGGTTTGTTCAAGGGTGTTTTTGATATGTTCCTTTTCCATGTCTTTAAGTGTTGTTGGTTGGTGTGAGCCGGCATGGGCGACGGTGGCGGAAGCAGGGCTTGAAGCCTGAGCGGGAGCGCCAACCGGCACTTCGGAAGGATTGCTGCGTGTTTTAAGATCGTCTTCAGGCAGGTTCTCCGGTTCTATCCTGTCCGATTCGCACAGAATAGCGGCCCTTGATATGACGTTGTGCAGCTCTCTGATGTTGCCGGGCCAGTCGTGGTCGGTAAGTAGTTGAAGGGCTTTTTTGGAAATCTTTTTTTTGTATCCTACCGGCAAGGTAGAGAGAAAATCTTCTACAAGCAGCGTGATGTCTTCTTTTCTTTCTCTGAGCGGTGGGATGGTAAATGTTATTATACTAAGGCGGTAGTAGAGGTCCGGGCGAAAGGTGCCCTGGTCAACCATTATCTTTAAGTTCTGGTTGGTGGCGGCAATGATGCGAACATTAACGTGTATTTCTTTTGTTCCGCCTACCTTGAAAAAACTTCCGTTTTCAATGACCCTGAGGAGTTTTACCTGGGTCTGTGGCGGTATTTCCCCGATTTCATCAAGAAAGATGGTTCCATTGTCCGCCATTTCGAACAGCCCGGTCTTTGACGCGTGCGCACCGGTAAAGGCGCCTTTTTCATGTCCAAACAGCTCGCTTTCAAGCAGGGTCTCTTGAACGGTTGCGGTGTTAAGGTTAATGCACGGCGCGGCGCTGCGGGCTGAGTGGTTGTGTATGTGTTCGGATAAGAGACCTTTGCCCGAGCCGCTCTCGCCAAGCAACAGGACGGTAGCATCGGTTTTTGCAACCTTCTCGGCTTCTTTTATTATTTGCAGTAATAACGGGTTTTTGGTGGAGAACTTCCCTTTACTTCCCTTCAGTCTCCTCAGTATAAGTTTTTCCTGTCTCATCACGCGGCGTTCGTAGGCCTTTTTGATGAGAAAAAATATTTTTTCGAAATTACTTGGTTTTGTAAGGTAGTCGTATGCCCCAAGCCTCATTGATTCAATGGCCGTATTTATCGTGGCATGTGCCGTGAGCATTATGAATTCGGTTGGTATGTCCTTCATGGCGGCTTGTTTAAGCACCTGAAGGCCGTTAAGGTATGGCATGGTAATATCGAGCAGGCAAACGTCGAACTCTTTGTTCTCAAGCATTTTTACGGCATCCTTGCCGTTAAACGCTGTGAACACGATAAGGCCGGCGTCAGTCAGTTCGTCCTTTAAAACGGTTGCGAAGTTGACTTCGTCGTCCGCTATAAGCACGTTTATGTTCTGTGTTGAGGGGGTTCCTGGCATATTTTGCGTTACCGTGAATCTGAAAACGTTACACTTCTGCAGGCGCCTGTGGTCAATTAGAGTATAGAGCCGGGCTTTGTACAGTTGCTTTAAGTTTTATGTTTTCAAGCGGTATATAGATTGTAAAAGTAGTGCCTTTGGCATATACGGATTCGACCTCTATTGTGCCGTTATGCGCGTGTATTATTTTTTCACATACGCTGAGACCAAGCCCTGTGCCTTCATTGTGTTTTGTAGTGAAAAATGGCTTGAATATGCTTTCCATATCTCTCGGGTCGATACCGCTCCCAGTGTCTTTGAATTTTATGGCGAGCATCTGCGCTCCGTTCCTGGTCACAGGAGTAGTAGATACTTTAAGTACGCCTTTGCGCCCCATGGCGTCGAGGCCGTTTTTAATCAAATTCATAAAGACTTGCGTAAGCTGCCCTTCGTCACAACTCACATCGATATTGTCGTCTACGATGTCGTATTCAACAACGGCTATGTTGTAGGCCTTTTGCATTTTCAGGATTTTTGTGGCTTCTTCAAGCAGTCTGCGCATATTTACGTTTTTTGTAGTCGGGGCCCTTTCCCGGCTGTAGTCTAAAAGTCCCATAGTTATTGCGCCGCAGCGCACGACTTCGTTATTTATAATCTCAAGGTAGCTTTTAAGTGAGGAGAACTTGTCCTTGTCTTTCATGTCGCCGGGCTTAAGCTTTCTGAGCAGGGACTCGACACACACCTGTATTGCGGCAAGCGGGTTGTTTACTTCATGGGCAACGCCCGCGGCAATGTGTCCCATCTCGGCAAACTTCTCGACCCTGGCAAGTTGTGTACTTTTTTCTTCGATTTTCACTTCCATTGTTGCGTAGAGGTCTTCAAGTTCGGCGGCCATCTTGTTCATGGTGTCAACTACGGCGCCGACCTCATCGTTGCTTTTATAGTCAAGTCTTGCGGTTAAGTCGCCTGCGGCCATTCGATTGGCAAATATCTCAATTCTTGCAAGGGGCGAGATGAGGTATCTTATCAAGAGATAAAGTATTATTGCGATAAATACAACCGAGATAACTAAAAGTATAACCAGTACTACATTAGCAATGTCAAGTTCTCTTGAATTATGCAGCTCTATCTGGGTGACAAGCTTATCTGTTGTAACGACCATCTCTTCGCCAAGAGGCCCGATATTATCAACGAGTTTTTTAAAGTCTCTCGGGTCGGCAAGAAAGGTTTCAAGAGGTCCTTTGAATTCAGGCCATTTTACAAGCAGTGTTCCAATGAGTTTATTACTGTTGCTTATGTAAGGGCCCATTGAAATAGGGCCTTCGTTTAAGTATTTTTCAATGGTATGAAGCGTTGAATCATACTTAACCATTCTGTCTCTGAGCTTTTTTGTTTTTTCCTCCGTGAGCGTATAAGAGCCTTTTTTTTCAAGGTCTTTGAGGGTGTATAGCAGCCGGTACATCTGCATCCTGGCCGACCCGCTTACGTTGACCATCGTGATGTTGCGTTTAACCTCAGCGGTCGTATGAAAAAAGAAATAGAATACCACAGCGCCAACGATTAGAAAGATCGTTGAAAACAGGTAAAATTTATGTCTTAAGGGGAGGCTAAAAAGACCCTTCATTGATGTTACCTTTTCCATGATGAAATTTTTAAAGAGGTCTAAATAATTATATAAAATTTAAGCAGTTATTGCAACTTAAAAAGCAGACAAGGTTGGTTTTAAATCTTTACGTCAGCTTAAAAAGAGCAGGTTTTCATCAGAAAACCTGCCCTTTAGGGTAGTGCAATTTGAGCTCAAATCAGCTGAAATGCCTCTTGAGTTCGCTTGCGTATTTCACGCCTATATGGTCTGCATTTTCCCTGAGCCACTGCGAGTAACGGGTAGGGGCAAGGGGCCGACCCATTGTTACGAGCCTTTCACCCATAAGTTCCTCTACCTCGCTTTTTGTAAGCACCACGTCGCCTACGAAGGGGTCCATCAACTTTGTCAGGGCAAGGCTAAGCATCGGGGGCAGGCGAACCAGGAGCGAGCGGCTCTTTACGGTATTGCGCAAAAGCCTTACGAGTTGCTCAAATGAAAACGTCTCGGGTCCGGCTGCGTCCCATTCGATATTTTCTTTGCTGTCTGCTGCTCTTACTGCAAGTTCTGCCAGGTCTCCAACGTAGATTGGCTGAATGCGGTAGCTGCCTCTGCCAGGTATGGCAAAAACAGGAAGTTTCCTGAGCAGCCATGCGATGTTGTTAAAGAGCACGTCGCCGGTACCGAAAAGTACGGTCGGCCTCAAAATTGCGTAGGAAAGTCCGCTCTGCCTGAGAGTCTCCTCCATCTTTGCCTTTCCGTTGTAATACTCGGACGGGCTGTTTATGTCCGGGTTTGCAATGCTTATATGTACGAAACGCTTGACCCCTGCTTCTTTTGCAGCGGCTATTAGATTTTGCACGTTTGCAACGGCTTGCCCGAATGTAGTCTGGCCGTAATTAAAACGCACCCAGTAGGTGTTGTAAACCACGCGAGCGCCTCTGAGCGCCTCCACCATACGACCGGGGTCGTCGAAGTTGTAAGGCATGGTCTCGACTTGTCCTTTGAAAGGGTCAGCTCTGTCCGGGTGGTTTGTAAGGGTCTTTACCGTAACGCCTTTGTCGAGAAGTATCTCGGTTATATACCTGCCTGTAAAACCAAAAGCCCCTGTCACCACATCAAACCCTGTTTGTTCTGATTTTTTTGGTTCTGACACATGGTGCCTTGTATCGTGATTTGTGCTGTTTTGTGTGTTGTTTTTGCTTTGAGTTTTCATGGCCCTCTCCTCCTTATCTCTATTTTATGTGGCGAGTCGCATTTCTGTATTTTGTTTGTTCAGTATTTTGTGAACCTTTTTGTGAAAAAATTATCTACCAGTTGCCGTCTCCTACTACCGCGAATGACTTTTGTATGTTCAGTATATTCTGAATATACCATGTATTTCAGGTTTTGTCCTGGGGGGGGAGTGCTTGGGATTGTGGAGGTCTTGTGGATAGTTG
>CBDUXY010000129.1:0-8723 GCA_965371305.1 uncultured bacterium | reverse complement strand
TTTTCAAGCGCTTTAACATATCCGTATTCCTGCCAACGATATAAAGCAACTCCTTAACGCGTTGTATCTCTTTCGGGGTTTGCGTCTTTTTCGAGTTAACTGAAAAGGTCTTTAAACATAACTCGGCCTCTTCTATTACATCTAAAAGCTTTGCCTTCTCACACTCATCTGTATTATCGCCACCGGCTCCCTGCAAGTCCTTAACATTATCCTTAACCTCAGCCGGTGAATCCGGACTTCTGCGCTCAATAGTTTGCCTTAGTTCCCGGAGCTCCTCTATTAATATCGGAGAACCCATCACCTCGGTAATGACCTGAAGCCTGCCCTGCTCTATTGATGCGCCAAGCTCTGCCTCGTCCTGTTTTGTTAAAAGTTTATCCCTACCTATATCATTAAAATAGGTTTTCACAAGGTCAAGCACGCCGCCTGCTGACGGACGGTAATCCAGTTGTTCCCTTGAACTTGACGTTTGCGTTAAAGGCGTAAGAGTGACCCTGTCCGATTCACGGGCTTGCCTGCGCATGGCACGCTTTTTCTCCGTAGACTCTTGATGCGAATTCTCAGTTTTTGAATTTACGTCCCTGGCCATAATGAAGCTCCTTTAGTAAACCGTCATGATTGATGAATTATCCCTGGTCTTAAGATCTGATCCTGAGGTCTTGCATTTACTGCCCCTGACTTTCTTATCTGACAAATACGTCTCTCCTTTACTGCGAACACCGGCAACTCACTTCTCCGTCAACCTCTGGCGTATCAACTCTGCCGTATCGCCGCGACCGCTTCGCTCAAGTTGTCTTAGAAGCTCTACAGTTGCCGCACTTGGCTTACCTCTACTGAATATCTTATCAATACAATCTTGAAGCGCTTTTTCTGGTTTCTCGTCGAACTCCGGCTCGTCTTTTAAAAGGGCGTTAGCCAGAAATCCCCTGAGACGCTCGTCGTCCGCCGCGCCTTCGATTATTTTCTCCGGCCCCGGCAGCGCAGGGGCCGAATAAATCTGTTCAACATAAAGAGCTACCGTTTTTAAGAACTCGTCGGTAAACATGGAGAAGGCTTTTTTAAGCCTGTCATCGTAAAGTCCCGGGTGCCTTAGCGCCAGCTTTAAAAGAGTCGCCTCGGTAAGATTCGGCGCACTACCCAAAGTGCCGCCTGCCGCGTCCTGCCCGGCTTTACGAAATACCGGCTCGCCCCCATGCCTGCCCGCCTGTCCGGCCAACTGTGCGCCCGGCCGCCGTCCCCCCCCGGCTTTATTATTTCTTCCTGCCTCTACGGCATCATAAACCACCTTGACGCCTAAATCCAGCGTTCTTGCAACAAGTGTGGCGTAATGGTTTCTCTCTGCCGGGTTGTCGATCTGCCCCATCATAAGCACCGACTCATCGAAAAAGCCTGCCTTGCCCTCAGGGGACTTAACGTCAAAGCGTGAGGCCAACTCACGCAGGAAAAACTCCATACCGGTCAGGGCCGACTTAACCGCGCGCTCCATTGCCTCCGGCCCGTTAACTTTCAGGAAATCATCCGGGTCTGTCCCCTCGGGTAGCATTATAACCCTGGAACGTACCCCTGCCTCAAGAAAAAGGGGCAGGCTTCTAAGGGCAGCTTTTTTGCCTGCTTCGTCCGAATCAAAAAGAGTATACACTCCACCCAAGTAGCGTCTTAGCTGCCTGATGTGTCCGGGCGTCAGGCTTGTGCCCATAGTGGCGACCGTGTTCTCAAAGCCGCTCTTGTGCAAGGCAAGCAGATCGAAATAACCCTCCACCACAATGGCCGAGTCCTGCTTGTTCAGTTCACCTCTGGCCTGATAAAACCCGTAAAGGGTTTCGGCCTTCTTAAAAAGCAGTGTCTCCGGGGAGTTCAGATATTTCGGTTCACTGCCGTCAAGGCACCTGCCGCCAAAACCAACGACTCGCCCCTGCGCGTCTGTTATCGGGAAAATAAGCCTGTCACGGAACCGGTCGTAAAAACGCCCGTTCTTGCTCCCCACAAGACCTGCTTTTTCGGCAAGAGCAAGGTTTTTTTCGTCTAATTCTTTACTTGATCTTAAATAATCCGTAAGCCCCTGCCATCCGTCCGGGGCGTAACCGACCGAGAACTTCTCGCATATCTCGCGCCCAAAACCCCTTTGTTTAAGGTAGTTCCTTGCATCTTTACCTTGCTCACTCATTAACACGGCGGTAAAAAAATCCGAGGCCGCCTTGTTAAGGGCGCGCATTTTTTCGACTTCACTGCTGCCCTTCTCACCACCACGATTATAGCCGCCGCGCCAATTACCCTCTTCAATCGTTACGCCGTAACGCGACGCAAGTGTCCTCAGAGCCTCGGGAAAGTTCATTGACTCGTGCTTCATAATAAAGGTTATAACCGTTCCGCCCGTGTGACAGCCAAAGCAGTAAAATATGCCCTTCTCCTCGTTCACTGTGAAGGACGGGGTCTTTTCGGAATGGAACGGGCACAGGCCGGAATAGTTCCGGCCTTTTTTCTTAAGCTGCACAAAGCCGGAGATGACCTCCACTATATCGGCGCGCGCCTTTATCTCTTCTATTTTTTCGTCAGGTATCATGGTCAATTAATTACAACAGTATCTCATCTATTATACAAAATCTCAACTCTCTCATAAAACCACAACTATCTTACAAGATCTCAACTATGGTTGAACCCTGAGCGCCAAGCATAGGATCGCCGGCCTCAAAACTCCGGACCAACCGGTTTGTTTTCAGATATTCATGCAGGGCTTTTTTAAGGCGCCCCGTGCCTATACCGTGAATCAGTGTTACCCGATCAAGTCCCTGAAGATGGGCGTTGTCTATTATTCTTGAGACCTTTTTTATGGCCTCCTCCGCCCTCATGCCCAGGAGCAACACGCTTGACACTGCCTCCGTGTCCGCGTCAACAGTGTAAAAGGCGGCTTCTTTTGATTTCCTGTCGACTGTTTTTTTATCAGACCTTATATCATTAACAACCGCTGCGCCGACGCCCTTACAGGCAAGGCCAGTCCACGGAGACCATACTTTCAAATTACCGGGACCTACCTGGGCCCGGCGTTTTCCCCTGTCCACTTTAAGCACGGTCCCCCTCACCCCGCTGCCCGAGATAATAACGCTGTCGCCTGGTGACGGCACATACTCCGTTCTTTTGCTTTCAAAAGTAGAGGTAACTGCAAGGCCGACGTTAGAGACCTGCTTGAGACTCGCTGTGGCAAGACCGGCAGTTGAAGCGGCGGCAGAAGCGGTAACGACGGCAGCGTCAAGGTCTGCCTTGCTCTGAGCCTTTACTTTCTCAACAATAGTCCTTATCTCCCCTCTTGCCTCATCTACAATCAACTCTACTTTTTTCCTGGCCCCGGACAGGAGTTTCGCGCGGTCGTCGCGAAGCCTTTTTAACGCCTTTTCCTTGTCCGCCTGGGCCTCTCGCAGCTTTTCAGTGAGGGTAACGGCCCTTTCCTTTTCCTGCTCGATAACCTTCATTGCGTCAATAAATGCGCCTTCGCTCCCGCCAAGCATAGCCCTTGCGCTCTCAATCACTGAAGCTGGGATCCCGTAACTCTCTGCAACCGTAAGGCCAAAACTTGCCCCCGGCATTCCGTATTTCAATCTGTACTTCGGCCTCAGTGTTGCCTCGTCAAACACAACAGAGGCGTTTTCAAAAGACGCGTCTGACTCTGCCTTTGCCTTAAGCAAATTCAAATGCGTGGTGACGACGGTTTTTGCTCCTTTGTCGCTTAACGCCTGAAGCACGGAAAGAGCAAGCGCACCTGCCTCACTCGGGTCCGTTCCGGCCCCTATCTCGTCAATCAATACGAGCGTGCTCGGACCTGCATTTTCTAAAATAACGCTCGTCCTTTTAAGGTGTGCGGAAAACGTGGACAGGTCTTCTGTTATGTTTTGCCTGTCGCCTATGTCGGCATATATTTTTTCAAAAAATACAAGTTCGGTATCAGCCCCCGCAGGCACGGGTAAAGCACAAAGGCCCATAAGAGTAAGCAGGCCAAGGGTTTTAAGGCTTACCGTTTTACCTCCGGCGTTGGCCCCTGACACAACAAGCACGCTTTTATCCGCCTCAAGTATGACGTCCACTGGTACAACCCTGCCCGCTCTACCCTCTGTAGACAAGGACTGACCATCAGCCAGGCGAAGCTCCTTAAACACCATTATAGGATGTCTTGCCTCCGGGATATTAACACGGCCGCCTTTTTTTAATGCAGGCACAACACCGTTTATATGGCATTTGAAAAGTGCCTTAGCCTGAATAAGGTCAAGCGAATATACAATTTCCAGGTCTTCGAGTATGACCTCTTTTTCTTCAAGCACGGAGAGCGTCGCGCGCTTAAGTATCTTAATCTCCTCCGCTGCTTCTTCTTTTTTTAATATGGCTGCGCGGTTATTAGACTCGACAATAGAAAAAGGCTCAATAAAATACGTCGCCCCAGTTGCGCTGCGTCCATGCACGATTCCTGGGAAACGCGACTGACTGGCCGCCTTGACACAAAGCACGTAACGGTCCTCTCTTATAGTGAAGAAATCGTCATGAAGGCTTTCCCTTACGGTTTCGTCGCTTATCATGGCTTCAAGGGTTTTCCTTGCGCTCTTTCTAAGACCGTTAAGGGACTTGCGTATCTCACGAAGCTCAAAACTCGCGTCGTCCCTGATCCTGCCTTTATCGTCTATAACCCTATCTAATTCTTCATAAACAGAAGCAGGTGTCTTTAGACTATCAAGGCTCCGGGAAAGCAACGGATAGGCAAGTCTGACCGGGTCAGCCGCGAGGCCTTTCAGGGTAAGTATGGTGGAGAGGGTCTGTTTTACCACAAGCAGTTCGTCCGGCAAAAGGTGCATGCCGGAAGGTCTCAGGGCAGCGAGCCTTGGCGACACGTCTCCAATACCAGAGAAGTCGAGCCTGCCGTGTTGGTCGATATAAGACGTTGCTTCTTTAAGCTCGTCGTAGGCGTTCGTGGCCGAGTCTAAATCCCTGCACGGACCAAGTTTGGCCGAGAGCACACTACCCCCGACGGTAGACGAAAAACGGCCAAGTTCGGTAAGTACCGTCGTCCATTCAAGAGCTTCAAGAGTTGTCTTGTCCACAAAACCCCGTTAAGACCTGACTGACAACAGCCAAAGGCCAAGTTAGATTAATACTGGTTCAAGTCCGCTTAAACGAACTTTTCCTTAAACACCAATAGGCTCGGTATGAAGTGATAGAAACGAAATGAAGGTCGAACTTATGTGAGGAACAAAGAAGTGATTGCTAAAAGCGGCTGAAATGCCCTGCCAATAAGACTGCGTCTCCCTGCTGTACTGCCACACTGCCCCTGCGTCCCTGACTGAGCGCGTCCCCCCGGTTCCCGTCTGTCTCCTACTTATCCGCTTGCTATAGCCTATAGCCCTGCTAATCTCCCCATCTTTAGCGTGAGTTAGTGAAGAGCTTAAATAATAGGATTAATTATACCATGCACAGGTACATGAATGCCACGAAAACATACGATCAAAGAAGTTTGGAGAATGACTGGCGCCTACTTCCGTGTGAAACGCCTAAATCCAGAACATTCCACTATTTCAACGCCGTCTTCAAGTATCTCGTCAAACAATAAATTGATTCCAAGGTTGTCGCTTGATATGTGCCCTGCTATTACCACGTTAACGTGTTGCTTGGCGGCTTCTTTCCTGTGCTCCTCGGATATGTGCATACCGAGTACCGTGTCTATCCCTGCCGAAGACAGCCCGCTAAATATCTTGCTGCTTCCCCCAGTACCACCCGTCATGTCTACGAATATCTTTCCTGCCCTTCTTTTTTCCGTACCAACAACAACCTTTGGTCCGGCATTTACGTGCATGGCGCTTTCATATTCGGGCATCTTTCTTATCTCGTCTATAATATCGCTTAAGTAACGCGGGTCCTTATCGTCGAACATATCTTGAAGGAACGTTGCTACTGCGTTGTCGGTTGGCGTGTGTATACACATGATGGGTATGTCAAGGAGCCGGGCCGCGTCAACCGCCCTCGTGTGATTTGCCGGCAGGAGCCTTCTCTGTACCTCCGATATGCGGTCTGCCATTAAATCCTCTGCAATGTGAATCGGTACGCCGTGTTTGGCAAGTATGCCCGACTGCATGCCCATTACGTCATAAAGCGCGGCCATGGCCTTGCCCTCGGGGTGATGCGCTATAATAAGGTCGATCGGACGGCCGGTTTCCCTGAGCCTGTCTGCAAGCACTATCTCGCCGACTTCCATGTCTATTCCGACAAGGATTCTTTTCACCTCCCGCTCCGGGTCTCCGTAAAGCACCCTGGTGTCGGAATAAGGGTTTGTAAGACGCTCCTTGTCGAACCACTTTTTGTCCTCTTCCTTTAAAGCTTCATATTCTTTCCTGGCCTGCTTGAGTTCCTCGGATACTTCCTTCACCCCTCTCGGGTCAAACTTGATGCCGGTTTCCACGGCTGCGTTGTATATGTCTTTAATCTTCATAACGAATTTTTCCTTTTCAAGAGTTTTTTAGAGAGAGAGAGAGAGAGTACATTTTTTAGAATCTAAACAAAGCAAATAAATTATAACACAAAAAAAAAGCGTTAAGACAAAACCGCCTTAACGCTCTGCTGAACAAGCTTTCCGTCGGCCTTGCCGCTGACCTTCCCCATGACCGCCTTCATAAGCCGCCCCATATCCTTCATGGTCGTTGCCTCAACTTCGGCAGCCGTTTGTTTAACTATTTTCTCTATGTCAACCGGTGAAAGCTGCTCGGGAAGGAAGGCGAGTAGGATTTCCAATTCCTGCTCCTCCTTTTGGGCAAGCTCCTCCCGCCCCCCCCGTCTGAACTGCTCAATAGAGTCGCGCCGCTGTTTTGCAAGGGTGGAGCAGAGTTTTAATATATCATCGTCCGTAAGTTCCGACCTGGTTTCCTTCTCTTTATACGTAATGGCCGAGAGCAAGAGCCGGAGCGTCGATAACCTCAGTTTGTCTCCAGCCTTCATGGCCTTTGTTATGCCCGAGCTAACTTCCTGTTTAAGACCCATAGACTTACTCTCCCCTTTTTTCCCTTTAAAAGGCTTTGAATCTAAAAAAACCTGCCGTTAGAAACTAAAGCAGGCTGTGTGTGTGTGGAATTGATATAACAAATTTTCTAATTTACAGTAAAAGCTCTGATACCGAGAGCCACCCGCCCCAACTCACCCGCTCCAACTCAGCCGCCCTTTTTAAGCTCTATCAAAACGAGCTTCACTATTGCCTTAAGTGTTTCAAAAACCCCGGCACCGTCAGGAGCCATTGCCTCGAAGTCAGGCACACCACAAGGGTTAAGCACTTTTCTCATCTCGTCAACAGGCACGCAGTCAGGGATGTCGCGTTTATTATACTGTATTACATACGGGATCTTTTCGATCGAATAACCGTGGTCCTCAAGGTTTATCTCCATGTTCTCAAGGCTTTCCATGTTTGCGTCCATCCTCTCGACCTGAGAGTCGGCGACAAACACAATACCGTCAACACCCTTTAGAATCAGCTTTCTCGATGCGTCGTAAAATATCTGCCCCGGCACGGTATAGAGATGGAAACGGGTCTTAAACCCCTTTATCTCGCCAAGCGAAATAGGCAGGAAGTCAAAAAACAGAGTCCTCTCCGTCTCGGTTGCAAGCGAGATCATCTTACCCTTGCTATCGGGTTTAGTCCGCTTGTATATGTGGTTGAGATTAGTCGTCTTCCCGCATAGGCCGGGGCCATAATATACGATCTTACAGTTAATCTCACGTGCTGAATAATTTATAAAAGACATAAGTTTCGAGAAAGCCTTTCTTAAGCGTCTTATTAGTTGATGGAACAGGTCTGTGCATTAACGCACCTTACATTCGATTAACGGAACAGGTCTTCTATATCGTCATCCGATATTTCTTCGAGCAAACTGTCCTGCGTAGCGTTCTCCATACGCGTGAGTATTTTCATTATACACGTACCAAGCTCCTCGCCTGCCTTCCTAACGCGAAGCCTTACAAGACCGAGCGAGGAACGACCATCGAAGATAACGACGAGTATTATCCTTTGCTGAACAATGGAGATGTGGATATTGTCGTTTTCCCCCTCATGAAACAGGATGGAAAATTCTTTTTCACCGAGCAACTGCGCAAGCCCGCCAGTGGCCGCGATGTTGCCTGCTGTAAGAGAAGCAAGAGATGTAGCGTCGATACCTTTGGTATCGCCGCTTGATGCAATGAGTTGTCCGTCTTTATCGACCAGATACACGCTCTTGGCGTTAGCCTCTTTCAAAAGCCGACCAATGGTCTCTGACATCTCATTGTATTCCTCTTCGAACATCTCCAAAGAGGACTGAGCCATAATGCAAACCCCCTAAAAAAAATTAAGTCCCGCATGGCGGGTTTAATGCCCCAAAGCCAAGCTGCGTGGTTTTTACATACGTATTACCTTTTGATACCCCGCTGCATGCGGCTATATAGTTCGTTACAAAACGCTTTTTAGCGTAACAGAAAACACAACATAACACAACAACTTAGATGCAAAGAAACAACGCCACTGTAAACTATAAAAAAAGCGGCCTTAACCGGGCCCGTGTAACAACCGTTAATGTCGTTGTTTAGAAAAGGTACTTGCCATCAAACTCAAGCAACCTTTCCCAGGCCCTGTCCACCCTTAACTGGAACTCAATTAAAAGGTGCTCGTTCTCCGGCTTATACAGGTGTTTGAAACGGCCCTGCATCTTTAACCAGTCGTCAATAGGCCTCTT
>CBDUXY010000128.1:0-8850 GCA_965371305.1 uncultured bacterium | reverse complement strand
GAATCCACCCACAGAGCTGTGGTTGAAATATGGGTCGGACATCTCTTTATGGACCACGCTTTATGGGCCTCGGAAAAAATAACACCTGAATTAGTAGAGGACACCAAAAAACTTTTAATTCTATCAAAAAATCCAGACGCGATCTTAAAAAGCCGCGCCCTGTCGGATGTAAGAAAGCACTTTAAAAAAAGCCTGGAGCTGAGCGGATACAAGGGAATTTTTATAATTTCTCCCGACTACATCAATGTCGCTTCGATGCGCGATTCAAACATAGGACAAACAAACATAATAATCCGTGAGAGAAAAACCTACCTTGATCATGTATTTAAAGGGAATTACGAACTTATCCCTCCCATACGCTCCGACGTACCTCTGCCTGATTCATCCGGCAAACTTGTTGATAATTATCCGACTATGTTTGTGGCAGTCCCCATAAGAGACAATGCAGGATCGGTGATCGCCGCCCTGGCTGTCAGAATAGATCCGTTCAACAATTTCACCCGCATTGCTCAAATAGGGCGCTTTGGACAAACCGGCGAAACCTACCTGTTCGATGATAAGGCAAGACTCATAACCGAGAGCCGTTTTAACGGCCATCTGCGCGAGATAGGACTCCTTGGCAAAGGCGACAATGGAATCCTGTCAATCGAAATACGGGACCCCGGCGTAAACATGGCGGAGGGCTACAAACCAAGCATACCCAAAAGCGACCAGCCCCTGACCCGCATGGCCGAAAGCGCCATCAAAAATAAAGGCACCGGCTCAAGCGCTAAGTCCTACCGCGATTACCGGGGAGTGCCGGTGCTCGGCACATGGCTGTGGGACGATACTCTTAATATCGGTTTTACAACGGAGGTAGACGAGGCAGAAGCGCTGGAAGTCTACTACTACCTGCGCCTTATTACCTTCGGGGGCATTTCCATTGCAGCCCTCCTCGCATTCATGATCCTTGTAATCAGGAGGAGCAGGATAAGGGTCAAGGAAAGCGAGGTCTACCTTCAAACAATCCAGGACAACGCCGCCGACGCTATCATCGTAATCAGCGAAGATGGAATAATTGAAAGTTTCAATACCGCAGCCGAGGAACTCTTCGGATACGCAAGAGAAGAAGTAATTGGCATTAATGTGAACATCCTCATGTCGGAACCTCACCGCAGCAGGCATGACCAGTACCTGGCAAGATACGTCCGTACCGGAGAAGCCAGGATTTTAGGAGGAGGCCGGGAGGTGGAAGCCAAGAAAAAGGACGGCACCGTCTTCCCCATCCGTCTTGCCCTGAGCCAGTCGTTTTACGGGGACAGGCGTGTCTTCACCGGCATAATACACGACCTTAGCGACCAGATGAAGACCGAAGAGATACTCATGAGCGCTACAATAGAGGCAGAAAAGGCCAGCCGCGCCAAGAGTGATTTCCTGGCCCGGATGAGCCATGAAATAAGGACCCCGATGAACGCCATCATAGGTCTTGGAAACCTGGCCCTCATGACCGAACTAAGCCCCAAACAACGTGATTATCTAAAAAAAATCAACACCGCCTCGCACTCGCTCCTGGGCATAATAAACGACATACTGGACTTCTCCAAGATCGAGGCCGGCAAGCTAACTGTCGAGAACACGAACTTTCACCTTGAAGAGGTCCTCTATAACCTCTCAAGCATTATCACGCTAAAGACCGAAGAAAAAGGGTTGGAGCTTATATACTCAATCTCTGAAAAAGTCCCGCTTGCGCTTGTTGGAGACCCCCTGAGACTCGGACAAGTCCTTATAAACCTCGTTGGCAACGCAGTAAAGTTCACGAATAAAGGTGAGATCCTGGTTTCCATAGACCTGCCGGAACCAGCTCCCGAGGCAGAGACAAATGAAGACAGGATTGCTTTAAGGTTTATCGTAAAAGACACCGGAACCGGAATGACGAAAAAACAGATAGGGGAACTCTTCGAGACCTTTATGCAGGCAGACGGCTCGACTACCAGAAAATACGGCGGAACGGGCCTGGGTCTTGCCATAAGCAAGAGACTTGTGCAACTCATGGACGGCGAAATTACAGTTGAGAGCGCTTACGGAAGAGGGAGCAGCTTCAGCTTTACTATCCCGATGGGAGTCCAGGAAAAAGATAACAGGGTCTTTACTCCCCCTGTCGATATGAAAAGAATGAAGGTGCTTGTTGTGGACGACTGTAAGCTCTCGCAAAGGGTTTTAAGGGAAACACTTGAGTCCTTTACCTTCAATGTTACCACGGTCAACTCAGGCAAGGAAGCCATTGTACAGCTTAAGACGGCTTGCACCGAGACGTGGGCAAAGCCGTTTGAACTCGTGATCATCGACTGGAAGATGCCTGGCATGAACGGGGTGGAGTTATCCAGCAAAATACACGCGGCCACGGATATCTCCCATGTACCTTCCATCATAATGGTAACAAACTACGGACGTGAAGAAGTGATGGTGCAGGCCAGTAATGCCGGCATCGAGGGGTTTTTGATAAAACCGGTAGGCCCTTCTCTGTTGTTCAACACCATTATGGAGGTCTTGGGTAAAACCCCCGAAAACCCGCACAAACCCTACATGGAAGTAGCAGAAACCCGAGTGTTCAACCAGATATCAGGCAAGAAGGTACTTCTGGTGGAAGATAACGATTTTAACCAACAGGTGGCCATGGAGCTGCTGGAAAAAGCCGGGCTGCATGTTGATATTGCTTGCAACGGCGAAGAAGCGGTCAGTATGGTGACGACGGCTTCGGATAATAAATATTACGACATCGTTTTAATGGACGTGCAAATGCCGGTGATGGACGGGTATGAAGCCACAAAAGTTATCAGGACCGACGAACGCTTCAACACGCTGCCCATAGTCGCAATGACGGCCCAGGCAATGTCCGGCGACCGTGAAAAATGCCTCGACGTTGGAATGGACGACTACATTACCAAACCCATAGAACCTGACGAACTCTACGCCTCGGTACTCAAATGGATTAGAAAGAAAGGGCGCGATTCGGCGCCTTCCGAGCCGCAGGAATTAAAAGAAAGCTCCGCCTCCGCCGTTGTTGATACAGCAACCGATACTACGATGGAAGAACTCCAGAAACTCTCAGGCCTTTCAGGCATCGAAATTGAAACCGGCATGAAGTGGCTGGATGGGAATATCAACCTGTACAAGAAACTTCTTAAAAAATTCAGACGTGAATATACAGACTCGGCAAGTGAGATCAAAGAAGCGCTGGACAAGAACGACATTCAGGGCGCACTGCTTATGGCACACTCCATGAAAGGCGTTGCAGGAAGTATCGGCGCAAAAGAGGTCTATGAGGCCGCCGGTAAGCTCGAAGCCGGTATAAAAGAACACGGCTCGGACGTGCATGACAGCCTTCTAAAGACTTACTCAGCAGCGCTTAAAAAAGTAACCGACTCTATCGGAGCGCTTGGGTGGGATAAGGCAAATGGCAATGACCATACCGGCACACCGACGCCAACAGAGGAACCGTCACAAAAGCTTCTCAAGGAGCTTGACTCGGCCCTTAAGACACACAAACCAAAAAAGTGCGCTCCGCTAATAGAACAGATGAAAAATACAAAATGGACGCCGAGCCTTCAGGAAGATATCGACCAAGTGGTGAGGCACACAGAAAAATTCAATTTCTTAGAAGCAAGAACACTTTTGAAAAAAATAACAAAAACGTACAATACCAAAGATTAGGAGGTGGTGTCATGAACCTGACGGAAGTGAGAAAAAAAGCCACGGCACTGGGCATAAAGCCTGACAGGATTAAGAAACAGGAGCTCATACTGGAGATACAAACCAGGGAAGGCTCGTTCCCATGTTTCGGTACGGCAACGAATTATTGCGACAGAATGGACTGTTGTTTCAAAGAAGATTGTCTAAATAAAAACACCTGAGAGGTGCACACCTGCGGTGGGCGGATGGTGGGCGTATTTAGCAATTAGATTTTAAAATTACTGAACTAAAAAAATACAAATAAATATTATGTAATCTGCCGTGCACACCTGCGGTGGGCGGATTTAACAATTGGCTTTTAGGTTTACGGTACTAAAAACACACAAATAAACATTGAGCTATTCGCCGTAAGTGGTGGGTAAGCCATATCACAAAGATTAACGAGAAAATTTATTTTAATTTTAGTGGAAACGCAGTCCCTTCTGTGAGAGATATTGAAACAATCAACAAGAGAGGTATGGCAAAATGGTTGATAAGCTTAAACACACGGTACTTGTCGTAGACGATACCGAAGCAATGGTCGATATACTGATCGAGGCGCTGGACGAAGAGTACGAAGTAAGTGTTGCCAAAGACGGAGTGAACGCACTCAAGGTGGTCAAAGCGAACCCGCCGGACTTGATACTACTGGACGTCCTGATGCCGGTAATGAACGGTTATGAAGTCTGCTCCCGGTTAAAAGAGAACCCGGAGACAAATAAAATACCCATCATATTCATTTCCGGGGTTGACGAGATTCAGAGCAAAAGAGCTGGGTTTGAACTCGGGGGGGAGGACTATATTACAAAACCGTTCGACACGGCCGAAGTAAAGGCAAGGGTCAAGACACACCTGTCCCTGTCTCTTGCAAGAAAGGAGCTTGCCGACCGGAACTTGATACTTGATAAAAAGGTCAAGGAAAGGACCAAGCAGTTAAGCCACTCTAAGGAGTTATTAAAGAAGAGCTACCTCGACACCATCTATAGATTGACCGTGGTCTCGGAATACAAGGACGAAGAGACCACCTCCCATATTAAAAGAGTTGGCATTTACTGCGCTTTTATAACACAAACACTTGGCTGGTCCGAAGAGGACCAGGAATCCATATTATACGCAGCCCCCATGCACGACATCGGCAAGATCGGGATCCCCTCGGAGATACTCCTGAAGACCGGCAAACTTAACCTCGAAGAGTTTTCCCTCATGAGGACGCACACCACGATAGGTCAAAGAATACTAAAAAATTCCGGCTCGGAGTTCCTTCAACTGGCCGAAAAAATTGCGCTCTCGCATCACGAGAGGTGGGACGGCACGGGATATCCCAAAGGCCTTAAGGCAGAAGAGATACCCATCGAGGGCAGTATAATGAGCATAGTCGACCAGTATGACGCGCTAAGGAGCGTCAGGCCCTACAAGAGCGCTTTCAACCACGACAAGACGTGTAAAATAATTACACAAGGAGACGGAAGGACTAGCCCCAAACACTTCGACCCAAAGATACTCGATATATTCAAGGCGTCACACAGGAAGTTCGAGGAGATATACGAAACCCACATAGATTGACGTTATTAAAAACAAAAAAACAATCAAATCAAACCGTGTGAGGGTAGCCCGTGTTAAGTAAGTAGATAAAAAGGGACGGAGCCCTCACGTTGAGGGCTCCGTTGGGGAGGAATGGGCCGGCCCCAGGGGCCGGCCCATGTTGAAATACAAGTTTAGCGGTTTAAGGCTGCACACTCACCCAGGAGGGCACACCAACATTCCCATCGATCAGACCTGCTGCCACTGGGTTCGCGTCCATACCCCACCAGTTACCTTCGGCCATGATGCCAACGCCGGTGTTATTATCTACATCAAAGTAACCGCCTGCCAGGTTATTACCGTGCAAGGAGTTCTCGCCTGTAGATCCAAGAGAGCCACCTCCAAGGTCGCCCGTAAACGTACCGCCACCGAAGTAAGTTACGTCAACACCGTCAAAGTTATTACCGGTTACGGTATTGCCGCTCATTAACAAATTAACCAGTGAGTCGTCTGACGTAGTAGCGCTGGTCAGCGTAGTAGTCAGCACTCCGTTACCTCCGTTGTTGGTTACGGTGTTTTTGTTGTAGCTCTCATTTATACTACTTTGCGATATGTCGGCAATTCCAGCTGAGCTGTCGCCATGAACATAGACCAAGGAGCTGAGTTCGCTAGCCCTTGCTTCAAGGCCATCACCCAGGTTACTGTCTATTGTATTACCTTCAAAAGTATTGTCTATGCTCGTTCCGGATACATCTGAACTAATAGCGCCACTTACGCTGCCACCGTATGACATAAAGTCAGCCGTGATTAAACTGCCGGCATTGAACACACCGTCACCGCCGTTACCTGTTATATGGTTTGCTTCAAGCACATTGGATATTCCCGACTGCTCAACACTTGTAAGCACGTTACTTCCTACTGTAGAGGAAAATATGAGATTAAGGGCATAGAGGTAACTCTGTCTGCTTTGACTCATACCTCCAAGCGTATTGCTGTCTATTGTATTTGCGTTAAAGGTGTTCAATATATCCGTGTTCACTATCACTGAGCTCACGTCACCATCCACGTTTGAACCAAACAGGTCAACCTCGGCCATTTCATAGTTAAGCTTAACTTTATAGCCGTATCCACCGTTTGCATTCATCATGTTGGTGTCGAAAGTATTGCTCAAGCCTGTGTCATTGTTCGCCTGAACGCTTCCTTTGACATTTGACGAGTCATAAAGATAGACCCAGGAGTAAAGTCCGTTATAGACCATTTCAACTCCGTCACCCTTATTATGTTCGAAAGCATTGGAAGCGAAGGTGTTATCTATTGTTGTATCAAGCACCTCGGTCATTACATTCCCGTTTACTTCCGTGCCTTCTGCAAAGACGTCCGCCTCGATGACATTGTTGAATATATACACGCCGTCTCTATCATTACCGTTTACCGTGTTATCGGTAAAATTGTTGGCTATCGACGACGTTGTGATACTCGACAACATGTCTTCTTCCACCAATGAGCCGGCATAGCCGAACACGCCGGTGTAGAGGGCGTTCATCTGAATCCTGACGCCGTCGCTCATATTGCCGTTCACCGAGTTGCCCGTGAAGGTGTTGGTTATGGAAGAAGCGTCTATGGTTGAAGACACATCGTCTTTCACAATCGTGTCTGCGCCAACTGTCGCGAAGGCAAACACACGATTATTTGACAAGTAGATGCCATTATCCAGGTTGTCTTCTACCGTGTTGCTTAAGAAAGTATTGCTTATATTAGAGTTAGTAATGACAGATTCGATTTTTTCTATCTTCTCTCCTGCGCCGCCGCCGTCCACCTCGGCAAAGATCATGTTGTCCAATTCAACGCCATTTGAGCTATTTTCGCTAATGATATTACTATCAAAAGTGTTTGTGATTGAAGAGTTATTTATTGCAGCAAGCAGACTCTTTTCCGAGGAAAAGTCGTATGAGTAAATCATATTGTTCAAGAAAGCTCCGCTGCCATTCAAGGCCGAACTGTTATGTGAGAGACTGTTCGCTACTACGACGTTCTCTACAAGCGGGGCCTCAACGTAGTTGTTTACGTATATGCCGCTGCCTGCATTACCGTGGGTCAGGTTGTTCTCAAAGTTCGTGGTAAGCAGCACGTCCTTTACACTGCCGGTTCCCACCACGGAGTTTGCAACATGTATGCCGCTACCTGCATTGTCGTATACCTCGTTATTTGCAAAAACGAAGTTCAGGTTCAAAGCGGATATGTTTGTGTCTGCAAAACTATTGTCTATATATACGCCCGTCCCGTTGCCGCGTATTGCTGTGTCGTATATATTAGCGCTCTTTATGTTTGAGCCGTATATGCCGTATTCACCGTTCTGAATGGCAAGACCCGCTACCGTGAAGCCGCGGTCATAGTCATCTGTCCCAAGTGTTATGACGCTACCGGCTCCGCCGCCGTCCAGTACCGGCATCGGGCCGTCTCCGCCAAGCCCGTTGAATTCAAAGGCCTGCCCCCAGAGCACCATGTCGGAAAGCAGTGTGATGTTGGTATTATCATACACGTCAGCTTCGTCGTCTGTGCTGAACACGTATATCCACGCCCCGTCATCGTACCGTGAGTTCGACTCTATGTCGTTTATATCGGTATAGGGGTCATTTAACGTTCCGCTGCCTGAGCCGTCCGGGTTATCCGAGTTTACATATATCACGTCGGTATAACGACTCCCTGTGTCTTCCTGGTGCTCACGCGCCCGGATATGGCGGTCTCGCAGGACCTTTTCAGTCATCCTGTCCCTAAGAGGCCTTGTGCCGCGTTCAAGCATATTCTTCGATACCTTAAAAGGGTTCTTGAAAGCAAACAGGTCACCAAGGTCAAAGGGTATCTCTACGTAACCACCCGCGAAGGTGTCGGTACCCCTCATGTCGTCCTGCCATACCTCCACACTCAAATCGATAAAACGAAGCGGCCTGACCTCCAGCCGGAACTTCTCGCCCGATATCTTACTATCGTCAATAAGGTCTGATTCGTACCAGTAAGCCCCGGCGTAAGCCCTGGTCTCAACATAATTGGAAATGAAGGGGACAAGTACCCCTGCCTCCGCGTCATACCCTGCGAATGCCTCTTCATATTTCTTAAACTGCAAAAGCGACGTTGGGCCGAACTCAAAGACATCCTTGGAAGAAACCTTGTGCTTGGTCTCCCCAAAGGGCTTATAATAATTGCCGCGCAAATCAAACCACTTGCTCAGTGCCTCAAACCCCACGCCCCACTGCTGGTACTGGTTGTTGTTGGAGCTTTCCATGGCGTCGTAATAAAGGTTTGCGCCAAGTATGAACTTATTATCCACAAGCAAACGTCCTCCGAAGCCTATATTCTGCTCTTTAGAGCTCTTGTCGTCCACCCTTAGATTAGGGTTAAAGAAGATCAAACCCTTCTCGTTTCCCAATACAGGTATGAATACGTCCAGAAATGAATCTGTCTCGTTTGTGCTGTCCCCGGCCATAAAGCCTGGTCTCACAACCCCCTGCCACTGGTTCTCAGCAGCCGCAATCGCCCCAAGAAACGGCGTAAGCACAAGGACCAGCATTACGATCCAGAATGCCGTGCCGATAAAATTTCTTTTCCAAATCTTGTGTTCCATGA
>CBDUXY010000127.1:0-8870 GCA_965371305.1 uncultured bacterium | reverse complement strand
CTCGAAATAGAGCCCTGTCACCTCTTCGGGCCCCGAGTCCCCGACAAGCCCCACCACTTCCGACTCCTCCACATTGTCCCCTCTTTTCTTGAGTATCTCCGAGAGGTAGGCGAAAAGCGTATAATAGCTTCCCCCGTTATCCACAATCATCACCTGTCCGTACCCCCTGAGCCACCCGACGTACACAACACGCCCCTGATAAACACTCCTTACCTTTGTCCCGTATTTAGCCTTAATCACTATGCCGTTATTGAAAGTAACCGTCTTGAACTTGGGGTGAGTGACCTTGCCGAAACTCGAAACAATCAGCCCCCTGACCGGACGGCTCAAGCGGCCTTTTTTCTTTTCAAAACCGCTTGCAGGCACACCCGGCAACACCTGGCCCGAAGTAAGCTTGTTTATCAACTCAAGCAGGTCGTCCTGGGCCTGAGTAAGCTCTGCCTCCATCTTCAGATATGCCTTTTTCTCTCTCTTAACGCTTGCAAGCAGGCTCCTTTTTTTCCTCCGGGTGCTTTCTGCTTCTTTCTTCTTTACACTGGCTGTCTGCCTTGAGATGCGAAGGTCTTTTTCGAGCCTTGAGAGCCGCTCCTTCTCGCTCCTGCTTTTTGCGAGGTTCGCCTCTGCCTCGTCTATAAGCCCCTTATCGTAGTCCATAAGGCGCGTCATATAACGTATTTTTCGGCCGGAATCAGACGACGAATCAATTGAAAAAGCAACCTTTGCCATGCCCCCGGAACGCATCTTGTACATGGCCCTGAGCCGCTTTTCAAGCCGCTTGTTTATGCCCTGTTTTTCTTTAGCAAGTTCGCCTATGTTCCTGTCCGCCACCTTTACGTTCTTTACAATTGCCTTTATCCGGCCGTCGAGTTTCCTAAGAGCGCTGCGTTTTGTCTTAAGCGATTTTGCAATCCTTGATAGCTCATCCAGGACGCTCGTTTCCTTCCTCTCCACACGTTCAATCGAGCTTCCGGTTTCCTTAAGCTTCTTTTTAACGTCTTCGAGCCTTTCTCTTTCTTTGTCAACGTCTGAGTCTGCGGCTGTGGCAACAGGGGCAAACAAAACAAACGAAAACAGAACAAAAAAACCGCTCACGCACAACAGGGCAAACATGGACCCGGGAAAACGTCTTTTGGCCCTCACTGCTTCGCCCGTCATACCTTTAAAAACCTCCCGAGTGAAACAAGGCTTCCAACCCCGCCAATCACAAGACCAGCAATAGTGAGCACGATCAGCACCATGACCGTTGTAAAGGGGCTTTCAAGTATAAAAGCAAAATACGCCGGTATATAGAGGCCAAGGACATACCTGCCAAGGAGCAGGATGAAAAGCGCTATCACCCCGCCGCCGCCGCCCGCTATCATGCCTTCCACGAAAAACGGTATCTTGATATACGTGTCGGTTGCGCCCAGGTAACGCATTACTTCTATCTCGTCCTTCCTTGCATACACGGTCAGGCGTATCGTATTTGAGATGATAAATATGGTCGCGGCCGTCAGGAAAAACCCTATGCCGATTGCCGCAATAGCCATAAAACGCACGAACGCGGAGAATTTTTCAACCCACTCCGTTCCGTACTCAACGTCCTCGACCCATTCGATCTTCTTTAGATTTTTTACTATTGCGTTTATGCCTTCAGGGTTCAGAAAGGTCTCGGAGATTTTAATCTCAAGAGAGGCCGGGAGCACGTTCTTGCTTACCCCTTCAAGCACCTCTTCGTGCCCCTTGAGTTCTTTTTCAAGTATTTCAAATGCTTGTTTTTTTGAAATGTAGACAACCGATTCAACTCCTTTTATCTTCTCGACCCTGTCTTTCAGGTTCGGCGCCCCGTGTTTCACCCCCCAATCCTTCACGTACACAACGATGCTCGTCTTATCGCCCCACGTGTCAAGGACAGAACTCAAATTAACAAATATAATAATGAAGAGCGCGAATATGGCAAGGGCAAAGGCAACGGTCAGGGCCGAGAGCACGGCTGTCGTACGGTTGGCCTTGATGTTTTTAACAGCGTCCGTAAGGGTGTATAAAAGAGTTACGTTACCTGCCATCAGAGCACCACTTTCCCTTTGTGAAGCGTGAGGGTCTTTTTATTGAACCTCTCAATCATCGCATGGTCGTGAGTGGCAACAACAACGGTCGTGCCCTTTGAATTAACGTCGTTAAAGAGCTTCATCATCTCTATGGCAAGGTCGGGGTCGAGGTTTCCGGTCGGCTCGTCGGCAAGTAAAATGGTCGGCTCCTTCACAAGGGCGCGGGCAACGGCAACGCGCTGCTGCTCTCCGCCGGATAAGGTGAGGGGGTTAAAGTTTGCCCTGTGCTGAAGCCTGACGTAGGAGAGCGCTCTTTGCACGCGCTTTCTCACTTCGGCCGGACGCACCCCCTTCACTTTAAGGGCAAGGGCGACGTTCTCAAAGACCGACCTGTTCTTGATGAGCTTAAAGTCCTGAAATATAAAACCGATTTTTTGCCTGAGTTCAGGGACTTCTTTCTGAGGGATTTTCTTGTAATTACGCCCGTCGATTATGATCTGACCTTCGCTCTGTATCTCGGAGCCGAACATCAAATTAAGCAAGGTTGATTTGCCGGCCCCGCTTGAGCCGGTTACAAATATAAACTCGCCTTTTTTAATGCGTAGAGATACGTCCACCAGGGCCGGGACGTTGCCGTCGTAGTTTTTGGTGACATGAAAGAATTGAATCATTCGTGGTTGCAGGCCTTTTTACGCGGTGATTAAGAATTAATATTATCTAAATATTATCACAACTCAGAGTTTTCATGTCAAGGGATAAAGCTTGGAGGTGTTTAGGCGCGACCCTATCCGAAGCTTTGTCGAAACGTCCCTCGCAATGACAATAAAATACTTTCAAAAAAAATCCTGGTACAATTAATGGTCGGTAACTTTACTCTCAATCCCGACAACCTTTCTAAAGGCCTTTTTTACGTCCTCAAGTATCAGGTAATTTATCGGCACCATAAAGAGCGTAAACACCGTAGCTATGAGCACGCCGAACGCAAGGGACACGGCCATGGGAATGAGGAACTGGGCCTGGGTACTTTTCTCGAACATAAGCGGCAGGAGCCCTGCGAACGTGGTAAGCGACGTAAGTATGATTGCGCGAAAACGCGCGCTCCCGGCCTTTGGTACGGCTTCATCTATGCTCATGCCCTCAAGCAGGCGCTGGTTTACGTAATCCACCATAACAAGACTGTCGTTAACGACCACGCCGATTAGGGCCAGCATGCCGAGTATGCTCATCATGCTAAGGCTCATACCCATTATAAAGTGCCCTATAAACGCCCCGATAAGCCCGAACGGTATTACCGACATGACTATAAAGGGCTGCAAATACGACTTAAACGGTATGGCAAGCAAAACGTAAATTATAAAAAACACCCCGGCGACTCCGGCAAGCAGACTTCCGAAAGACTGGCGCTGCTCCTTTGCCTCGCCTTCAAGACTAAAATCTACTGCCGCGTACCTTGCAACGGTCTCGGCGACAAACACCTTCAGTTCCTTGTTCAGGTCTATTATGTTTACGGTCTTTTTATCTATGTCCGCGCGCACGTTAATGGTGCGCCTCCTGTCTACTCGTTTAATGGTAGAAAACCCGCGCCCCACTTCGACGTCGGCAACGTCGGAAAACGGCACCTCCACCACAGACTGCCTATCAGTTTCTCTGGTCACTTCTCCGGGGGCCACAACGGAACCTCCTATACGCACCCTCATGTTCTCAAGGCTCGCCAGGGTCCTTCGCTCCTCCTTCGGGTACCTGACCATCACCCGCACGTCCTCGCGCCCCCTGTGTATACGCTGCGCCTCGGCCCCGAAAAACGCCTGCCTTACCTGCCGACCAAGGTCGGACTGGGTAAGGCCGAGGAACTCGGCCTCCGGCCTGAGGCGCAGTTTTATCTCCTCTTTACCCTCTTGAAAACTGTCGGTTATATCAAAGACGCCAGGGTACTGAGAAAGCCGCTCCTTTACAAGAACAGCTATCTCGGAGAGAACCGCAATATCCGGCCCTGAAAGTTCTATATCGACCGGGTCTCCACCGCGCCCGATCTCGGCGCGAAAACTAAGCTCCTGCGCTCCGGGAAAAGGGCCAATAGACTTTCTCCATTCCTTTACAAGCTCGGAACTGGTAACGTCCACCCCCCGCTCCTCGGGCGGAGCTATCTCGAACATAACCCTACCTATGTTGGACACGCCGCGCGTGCCGCCTGAAGAACCGGGGGTGGCAAGGATGTTCAGTATCACGCTCCTGCCGCCGCCCGGTTCTATGTACTTTTCTCTTAACTTTTCAGCAGCCTTGTTCATACGCCCGACGTACTCCTGCGTTATCTCAAAAGGCGTCCCGGGGGGCATAACAAGGGTCCCTCGCGCCACCTCGCTCTGCACCCTTGGAAACGGCATATAGTGGAGTTTGGTGTACACAAGGCTCGCAAGTATAATGCCAAAACCGATAAAGGCGCAAAGGGTAAGGTAACGACGATCTAAAACCCTCCTCAGGGCGGGTTCGTAGTAGTTATGGATGAAATACACAAGCCCGCCGGCAACTCTGTTCTGGAGCCTTACAAGACGATTTGGATGGTCTTCGCCGTTTTTTTCAGGCTTTAGGTTTTTCAGGTGCGCCGGGAGCACGAGTTTGGATTCAATAAGGGAAAACAGGAGCACGGGAATGACCACAAGAGGAATCTGGGCGAATATGACTGCGCGCCTGCCCTCCATAACAAGCAGGGGGTAAAAAGCGACTACGGTCGTGAGCACGCCGAATATCACGGGGATGGCAATCTCCTGAGTGCCACGGATTGCAGCCTCTTCCGGATCTCCGCCGCGCCTTGCGTGTGTATATATGTTTTCGCCCGTAACTATGGCGTCGTCAACCACAATACCGAGTACCAGGATGAAGGCAAAAAGGCTCAGAATGTTCATCGTAACGCCAAGCATGGGCATCACGGCGATGGCGCCAAGGAAACTCACGGGTATGCCGATACACACCCAGAAAGCGACTTTAAGGCGCAGGAAAAGAGTGAGTAGGACGAACACGAGTATGCCGCCCTGCAAGCCGTTTTTAAGCAGCGTATTAAGCCTGCCTTTTACAATCTTTGACCGGTCGCGCCAGAAAGTAAGCTCAACTCCCGGCGGCATGGTGTCTTTTTCTTTTTCAAGATACTCTTTTACAGTCCTGGCAAGTGCTATTGCGTTTTGCCCGCCCACCCTGAAGACCTCAAGAATAACCGCGCTCTTACCATTAAACGTCGGGGCAATCATCTCTTCTTCGAAACCGTCAACAACCGTTGCAATGTCGCCTACCCTTATAAACGTGCCGTCTGTCCTTGCGTGAACAGGGATTTTTTCAAAGTCTTCTTTTCTGTAGGCCTGCCCCATTGTACGCAGGAGTATCTCGCCGCCGTCGGTCTTAATAGTACCGGCAGGAAGGTCAAGGGACGAACGCCTGACCGCACTTACTATCGCGTCGAAGGTAAGGCCATAGTTGCGAAGCGTGGTTTCGCTCACCTCAATTGATACTTCGTAGGGCCTTACCTCGGTCAGGAACACCTGGCTTATACCCGGCAGGTTGGTCAGTTCATCACGCACCTGCTCGCCGAGTTTTCTTAGTTCCCGCTCCTTCATGTCGCCTGCGACAACGACGCTTATGACCTGCCACCTGTGCTGCGACACCTTGAAAAGAGGCCGTTCTATTTCGTCAGGGAAGGTGCTTATAGCGTCAACGCGGTTTTTTATGTCGTCTAATAGTTCACGCGGGTCGTGGCCCTTGGAGACCTCTACGTTTACAACGGCTCTACCCTCGCTCGACTCTGAAGTTATCTGCTCAATACCGTTTAAATCGTAAATAGCCTCTTCTATCCTGATGGTAACGCCTTCTTCGGCTTCAGTCGGAGTTGCCCCGCGGTAAGGCACGGAGACCGTAACCAGCTGCAGCTCGAAGTCCGGAAACACTTCAAGCACTATCTTGGTTATTAACGAATAAAAACCAAGGAATATAATTGTAATCATCAAGAGATTTGCGGCTACACTGTTGCGCGCAAAGTAGCTGATAATGGACTTCATAAACGACCTCTACTTCTTTTTATCTTTCTTCTTCCGTACTTGTTTTTTTCCGGTTTTTTTTGCTCTGGCTGTTTTTTATAATCTACTTCTTCGGAATCGAAACTTGTTTTTTTCGGGATTCTTTTTGCTTTGGCTCTTTTTCTTCGCCCTGCACGGTTACCTTGACAGGAGTGCCGCTAACGGAAAAAGCAACCGGCGACACAACAACCAACTCGCCCTTTGCAAGGCCGTCCTTTACCACGACACTCGACTTGTCCTTCCACACGACTTTAACCTTCTTGCGCAGAAGTTTGTTGTCCTCAACCGTCAGCACCTCGCTGCCCTCTCTGAGCGCGCGCCTTGGCACAACCACAACGTCTTTCAGTAACCGTCCGTCAATACGTGCCGTAACAAAACTACCGACTTTCAGCGGCGGCGCGCCGCTTGCTTTTTTCCCGTAAGGGTCCTTTACCCGGGCCACTACAAACAACTGCCTGCTCCTCAAATCTATGGCCCCTGCGGCGCGCACCACACGGCCCTGCCATTTATGCGTTCGGTTCCCGGCCCTTTGACTGAGCGTAACGCGCGGTTGCCGTGAATTTTGTTTTGCCTTGCTGCCCCTGAAAGTCTGGCCAAGGCCTGTAAGGTCAAGGAACTCAAGCTGCCTGCCGGAAAGAGGCAGCCTCACTTCTGCGTAATCAACCGCGTATATCTGCGCAATCACACCTCCCCCGCCTGGCGAGACGTATTGACCGACGTCGGCTGCTTTTGTTAATACGCGCCCGGCATAGGGAGCTTTGATAGTCGTCCGCGCAAGGTCAAGCTCTGCCCTTACAAGTGACGTCTCTGCCGCGTCAAGCGCTGCCCTTGCCGTTGCCAGTTGCGGCTTTCTAAGAGTAAGCTCTCCCGGCTCCTCGCCCCGGTCCGCCGCGAGCCTGTCCCAGTTACGCCTTGCCTGCTCGCTCCTTGCCGTCTCCTCGATAAGCTCCTGCTCCGCCCTCTTAAGCTCGTGCCGGGCCGCTGCAACCCCTGCCTCGTAGTTTCTCGTATCTATTTGAAGCAGAAAATCTCCTTTTTCAAAAAACCCGCCCTCTCTGAAATCTTCAGACACCTTTACGACCAGACCCGAGACCTCCGGTATAAGTTCACTTTCGGTGCGGGCACGAACAGTACCCTGTGTCTCAAGCACAACCCGGTAGTCCTGCACCTTAAGCCGCACAGCCTCAACAGATGTCGTAACAGGCAGCGGGGCGTGGCGCTTTGTTCCGCTCTTCGTTGAAATAATTATCTTTGCCGCTACAAGGCTGACAACAAGCACTATGATTGGCAGCAAAACTTTAAGGTATTTATTATCCAACTTCATGACGTTAATCTTCCTCTATTTTTTCGGTTTTTTTAAAATCATTTTTTCAGGTCTTTTTTGTTTTCAACCGTCGCGTCTTCAGGCTTACCGGCCTCGCCTCCAAGGGCAAGATAGAGGTTAAGACGGTTTTGCAGACGCTCGTTGCGCACCCTTACAAGCGAGCTTCCGGCAAGAGAGAAACGCCTCCGGGCGGCAAGCAAGTCCGTAACGTCGAGAGTCCCGTCTATATACTCCTCAAGGGCAATCGTTGCGGCCTCTTTGGATTCATCGCGAGCGATGAGGAGTGCCTGCTCGCTCTCCTGCAAAAAGGACTCTGCCGAGAGCGCCACCTCAACCTCTTTAAAAGCAGTTAACACGGCCTTTGCATACAAAGCGACGGCTTTTTTATTCCCTGCCTTCTCCACGTTGTACCTTCCGAGCAAACGTCCGCCTGCAAACAGGGGTTGCACAAGCCCCGCCGTAATTGTGGAAATCAGAAAATCAGGGTCAAGCAGCTCCTGCATGGAATTCGAGCTTGTCTGCCCTATGCCAGTTAGAGTAATCGACGGGAGAAAATCCTTCCCCGATTTTTTCAGACGTTCGTCGGTCGCAAATAGAATATTCTGCGCCTCAATAATATCCGGCCTTCTTGAAATCAAACTTGAGGGAAGGCCAACCGCTACGGCGTTAAGGGGCACTTCAGGAAGAGTATCCGGAATAAAGAGTTTTTTCAAACCGTGTTGCCTGCCAATAAAGACCTCAAGCGTTCTTACCGCCTCGTCATGGCGTTTCTTTTCTAAAAACAGCGCACGCCTTGCAACCGCCGCGTCGGCCCTGACAAGCCTTACGTCAAGCGCGCCGTATATGCCGCTCCGAAACCCGTCTTCTATAACCGCGCGCGTGCGTTCATAACTCTCCAGCGTTTCCATGGCAAGCGTGACCTGACGCTTCAACTCAATAGAGTCGAAATAAAACCTTGCCGTGTTTACTGCCAGAGAAAGCCGGGCTGCTTTAAAACGTGCACGCTCGGCTTCATAATCGTGGTACGCCGCCCTTGCCTGGTTTCTTAATTTTCCCCACAGGTCAAGCTCCCAGCTAATAGAGAGCGCAAGGTCCATGCCGCTTTTGGGTGGCGCGGCAACAAGTGAATTACCGTAGTCATCTCTCCATGCATTCATGCTGGCGGCAACTTCAGGGAGCCTGTCCGCGCCAGAAATGCGCGCCCTGGCGCGCGACGCCTCCATGCGGGCTGCGGCAGCCTTCAAGTCGTAACTGCCCTTCAGGGCCTCGGCTACAAGCGTATTTAACCCCGCATGGTTAAAGTCTAAGAGCCAGGGCTGAAGTTTTTCAGGTTCTGGTACTTCTTTTTCTTGTTGCAACTCTGATACTTCTTTTCCCTGTTCCGATTCCGGTGCTTTTTCTTCCGCTTCTATTTTCAGTTCTGCTTGTGCTTCTATTTCTGTGTCTGACTCGGCTTGCCCC
>CBDUXY010000126.1:0-8918 GCA_965371305.1 uncultured bacterium | reverse complement strand
CCCCCCCCCCCGCCGCCCGCCCCCCCCCGCGCCCCGCCCCGCGGCCGCCGCACAGGCAACATGATAGATACTGTAAAAACTCGCGGCAGGCAGCGTGAGATTAAATACAAGAGGTTTCTCTAAATATGGCTGACACATTCTTACTTGAAATAGTTACCCCGATGGGGCTTGCCCTTTCCCAGCAGGTTGAAGAAGTAACCGCTCCGGGCGAGCTTGGCGAGTTCGGCGTTCTTAAATTACACACAGAGTTCCTCACCACCCTTGTGCCTGGCAAACTCAGCTACAAGACCGGCGGGTCGTCCAAAACCGACCTGGTAGTAGGAGCAGGCTTTGCCGAAATACTTCCTGAAAAGACGACCATACTCGTTGACACCACCATAAAGCCGGAAGACATTGACCTCGCCGAGGCCAAGACTGCACTTGATAAAGCAACCGAGGCGCTTGAAGGTGTTGGCGAAGAAGACCCTGACTTTAAAGGACTTGAATCAGCGCGCCTGCTTGCCCAGACCCAGATCGACATTAAAGGCGGGGGGCATTAACCACCTGCGGTGGGGCAGATGCGGCAAATACTAAGTTCCTGATCATAAAAAATAAAAAGACCAAAGGCGACTTGCTTAAGAGCAAGCCGCCTTTTTTTGTGCTCAGTACTTTAACTAATTTCAATTCAGAAATAAAATCCGCCCTAGGCTCAGACCTTTTTCTTTGGCACAAGGGTGATCTTGGCCTTGCCGTCTTTTACCGTGACCTTTACGTCCACCTTGCTTGCGCCGCGGCCTTGAGAAATCCTTTTTTTCTGCGCGTCAAGGGCCTTTTTAAACCCGTCAAACGAAAGCCCGTCGGTCGGCTCGTTACACTGCTTTCTTGCCGCTATGTACTTGTCGTAGACGTTCTGCTCGCTGCCGCCCGTGCCTGAGGCCGGGTTTGGCGAAGCAGGCTTTTGTGCTGCCGCAGCCTTTACTACCGGAGGCGGCGGGGCGACAACCTTTACCCTCTCCCCACCCTCTGCAATGCGGTGGTACGAACCGTCTTCAATCTTCCTGAGCGTCCTTTTCCAGTAAGTCTTAAGGGAATTATACTTGGCCACAAGCGACTGAAACTTGTATTTAAGTGCGGTATTGGTCATTGCCGTATTCAAGTTCTTGAACACAAGCCTGTCCACCTCGCCCCTTAACTGAAGCGGCTCGCGCTTTATAATCTTTACAAAGTACTGCTCGTATTCGATCCTTAATCTATCGAGCTTAAAATTAAGCTGCGCCACGTCTTCTTCGATAGTCATAATGAAAATTCTAACAGACGCACAGGTATGTGTAAAGTTTTTTAGCCGCCATACGGATTTTACCCGCCATGCGGGATCAAGATTGTGCCACCCGCTCACCCGTAACAATAACGCGCTCTGAGTTTAATTTGTATAAATTCACCTGCGAAAATTCATAAAAATCAACAATTGCGATAAAAACCTTGCTACAGTCATTTCTGTGTAATAGAGGTCCTGTCCGCACAAAGGCTGAAATTCCTTGACATCGTCCCCAAAATACTATAAATTATCTCTTTTCTAATAAACACGTTGGGAGTTACATGTAATGAAGACATATCTACCATCCAGGGACGATCTGGAAAACAAGAAATGGTACCTGGTTGACGCAAACGAAAGAACTCTTGGAAGGCTTGCCGTGCGTATAGCAACCGTACTCAGAGGCAAACACAAACCCATATACACCCCGAACACCGACACAGGTGACTTCGTTGTGGTTGTGAATGCAGAAAAAATAGCCGTAACAGGCAACAAGCTCGAAGGCAAGATATATTACAGCCACAGCGGATATATCGGCGGCATAAAAGACATCTCGCTCGGCAAGCTGCTTGAAAAGGCCCCCGAGCAAGTCATCACAAAGGCCGTCAAAGGCATGCTTCCCAAAGGTCCGCTCGGCAGAGCGATGCTTAAGAAGTTAAAAGTCTACGCAGGTGAAAACCACCCGCATAAGGCGCAAGACCCAATAGCCGCCGACTGGTAACCTGGGCAGATGTCCATACAAGATACAAAGGGTTGAAACCAGCTGGCAACTTGAGCAGACGTCCATACAAGATACAAAGGGTTGAAACCAGCTGCCAACTTGGGCAGATGTCCATACAAGATACAAAGGGTTGAAACCTGCTGGTAACCTGGGCAGACGTCCATACAAGATACAAAGGGTTGAAACCAGGCAAAAAAAACATACCGGGCTAAACAACAAAAGCCCTGAATAATTTTTGAATAATAAAAGGGAGACACACGGAAAATGGTAGAGGTAGATGGAGTATACTGGGCTGTAGGAAGAAGAAAGACCTCGGTAGCGAGAGTCAGGCTTCTCTCCGGTTCGGGAGAAATAGAGGTTAACAAAAAACCGCTTGAAGAGTATTTTGCAAGGGCAACGCAGAAGGCCGACCTTAGGCGTCCGCTTGAGCTTACAAAAAACGACGACAAATATAACATAAAAGCCAACGTAAAAGGCGGAGGCCCAACCGGTCAAGCCGGAGCCATAAGGCACGGCATTGCAAGGGCGCTTATCGAGATGGACCCGTCGCTCAGAGACATACTTAAAAAAGCCGGATACCTGACCCGTGACCCGAGAATGAAAGAACGTAAGAAGTACGGCCAGAAGGGAGCCAGGGCAAGGTTCCAGTTCTCCAAGAGATAATATCTATACTGCTCTTGAATGTATGATTATTACAGGGGAAGGTCTTTTGGCCTTCCCCTTTTTTTTGTTTTTAATACGAGTGACGAAGTTAACGAAGCAGATGGACTTTTTTCAGCGACCGTAACCAAATGAGAAGCTACACTTCACAAGGTTGCTGAAAAAGCTTCAGATACAAGGCGTCAAGGAGCAAGGAACGAGGCGTATGTCTATACGCCGCAGTGACGA
Source organism: uncultured bacterium (assembly GCA_965371305.1). Classification (GTDB taxonomy): domain Bacteria; phylum Desulfobacterota; class GWC2-55-46; order GWC2-55-46; family DRQE01; genus CBDUXY01. The sequence continues at coordinate 6,018 of CBDUXY010000126.1, read as the reverse complement.
GCGACGCAGACAACGAAGCAGATGGACTTTTTCAGCAACCGTAACGGAGAGACATGATTAACATAGCAATAATAGGCGGCAGTGGATATACGGGGTTTGAACTCCTGCGCCTGCTTGCCACCCACAAACACACTGAAGTAGTGGCAGTCACCTCGCGGCAGTACAAAGGTAAATACGTGGCAGAGGTATGGCCGTCCTTGCAGGGTTATTACGACGGGCTTTGTTTTACCGACGAGTCCGGGGTTCTTGACACGGACGCAGAGCTTTTTTTCTGCGCCCTGCCCCACGGCGCGTCCATGGCTGCGGTGCCGCGCCTCCTTGAGGCCGGAGCAAAGGTAATCGACCTGAGTGCGGACTTCCGGCTACAGGACGTCAACGTTTATGAGGACTGGTACGCTGCACACACGGCAAAAGACCTCATAAAGGAAGCCGTCTACGGCCTGCCCGAGCTTTTTAAGGATGCAATCAAGGACGCGCAACTAGTTGCAAACCCCGGCTGTTACCCAACGGCGGCGTTGCTCGCTCTTGCGCCACTTTTTACTGAACAAAGCCCGGCAGTGGTAAAACCCGGCTCTATCATAATAGACGCAAAAAGCGGGGTTTCAGGCGCCGGACGGGCTGCGTCGGTGAACACTTCGTTTGTTGAGGTCGCCTCCGGATTCAAGGCCTACAAGATAGGCTCTCACCGGCACACCCCTGAGATTGAAGAGGTGCTTTCAGGACTTTGTGGAGATAAGACATCTGTCACCTTTACACCACACCTGCTCCCCATCTCGCGTGGAATACTGGCGACCATCTATGCAACTCTTAATACTAATAACGGGAATGGCGGCAAAACGGATACGAAAACCCTGCTCGCCCTTTACCATGAGTTTTACGACAAGACCCCTTTTGTCCGTGTCTGCGAAACCGGTGACTTTCCCGACATAAGCCGGGTTGCCGGCTCTAACTTCTGCGATATTGGACTTCACGTGGAGGAGGCGACAAACAGGGTTATTATCGTCTCTGCCATAGACAACCTGACAAAGGGCGCCTCTGGCCAGGCCATTCAGAACATGAACATCATGAGTGGCTACGACGAGGCAGAGGGCCTCAACTCTCCCGCGCTCGGAATATAATACATTTCTGACACGTCACACACAATGGCACGGGCGGGACACAATCGCCTTGCCTGGCATAAATAAATTATCTTTGCCCTTACGCCCCTGTCGTGTAAAATAAAGACAGGGGTTTATACAGAGCAACTAATGCCCTAATCTCTCAATCAAGCTAAGGTGCGCCATGGCAAGCACAATTCGACTGTTCAAGTTATTCGGAATACGCATATCCATAGACTATACCTGGTTTATCATATTCGCCCTGTTTGCATGGAGCCTTGGCAGCGGTTACTATCCGGAAAAACTTCCCGGCCTGAGCGTTGAAGAGTACTACGCCCTCGGCGCCCTCTCTTCGCTGCTTTTATTCGTCTGCGTACTGCTTCACGAACTTGCCCACTCTGTTACGTCAAACCGCCTTGGGCTTGAGATAAAGGAGATAACCCTTTTTATCTTCGGTGGAGTTGCAAAACTAACGCGCGAACCCGACAACGCCATGGTCGAGTTCAAGGTGGCGATCGCCGGTCCGCTCATGAGTTCTTTTCTGGCCGTTATGTTCACCCTGCTTGAAAAAATAGTGGAGGCAAGGTTCGACATACCGGTACTTGTTAGCCTGCTCGGTTTTCTCGCCATGATAAACATGGTCTTGCTTATATTCAACATGATACCGGGTTTTCCTCTTGACGGCGGCAGGGCGCTTCGCGCCCTGTGGTGGGCAAAAACAGGCAACATCAGGCGAGCCACTCAGGTCACAAGCCAGATTGGCAAGTTGTTCGCCATGACCCTTATGTTCCTCGGTTTTCTAAACATGTTGTCCGGCCAGGTAATCCAGGGCATGTGGGCGTTTCTGATAGGTCTTTTCCTCCAAAATGCAGCAGACAGCGGATACCGTCAGCTAATCACAAAGATGGCGCTTGAGGGGGTTCGAGTGAGCGACATAATGTCCGAGCACGTTGTCACTGTACCGGACGACATCAGACTTTCAGATGTTATCGACAAGTACTTCTTCCACTACCACTTTGTGAGTTTTCCGGTTATCTCGGCCCCGGGCGGCAAAGTAGTCGGGCTTCTGACCATAAACGATTTTAGAAAGATCGAGCGAGACAAGTGGAACGTAACAATGACGCGCGAGGTAATGGATAAACTTACGCCCGAGAGTGTGCTGCATCCAAACGACATGGTCCAACACGCACTCAGCAAAATGCTTGGAGAGAAGATTGGCAGATACGTCGTGCTGGACGCTGAAGACCGCCTTATTGGTATATTGTCAAGAAGAGACATCATGAAGACCATGGAAATAAAAAAGACGCTTGGTGGGTAAAGGCTATACACACTATCATGCAGTTATACTCAGCCTTAATATCTAATAAGTGTTTCTCTCCAAACATGCGCCTTGAGTTTGACACTCGTGTCAAATGGTAACTGCCCTATTCATCACCCCCCACCTAACCTCCCCCCGTCAAGGGGGGAGGAATAAAACCCCTGGATTCCAATTTACGTACATGAGAATGACAGAATTTATGTACACCGCAACGACGAACTAAGGAGCCGGGGCACCCACACGAAGTGTGGGTCGGGTATGTGCAGCTATCACGTCCTGTAAAACTCTGCTATAATAATAAGTTATGACACACGAAAAATTACCAGAGGCACGCTTCGACCTTGTTAGCGAATACACCCCGCGCGGAGACCAGCCGCAGGCCATAGAGAAACTGACAAAGGGAATACTGGCAGGGGAGCGGCAACACGTCCTGCTTGGCGTCACGGGATCTGGCAAGACCTTTACCGTTGCCAACACCATTGCAGCCCTGAACAGGCCGACACTCGTAATGGCCCCGAACAAGACCCTTGCGGCGCAGCTCTTCAGCGAGTTCCGCGACCTGTTCCCTAACAACGCGGTTGAATATTTCGTGTCCTATTACGACTACTACCAGCCAGAGGCCTACGTGCCGACCTCCGACACCTTCATAGAAAAAGACGCCTCCATAAACGACGAGATCGATAAGCTTCGCCACTCTACTACCCACTCGATACTGACAAGAAGGGACGTAATAGTGGTCGCGTCCGTCTCATGCATCTACGGCATAGGCTCTCCGGATGATTACTCAAAAATAAAGCTTTATCTTGAAAAAGGCATGGAGACGCCGCGCGACGCGGTACTGAAGACACTCGTACAGATGCGCTACGACAGGAGCGACTACGACTTTCACAGGGGCACGTTCAGGGTACGCGGCGACAATCTGGAGATATTCCCTGCCTACGAAGGCAACAAGGCGCTCAGGATAGAATTCTTTGGCGACGAAATAGAGACCATCTCCGAGATCGACCCGTTAAGAGGCACGGTCATTAACAGGCTGCAAAAAACCCTTGTACATCCTGCAAGCCACTTTGTTACCACAAAAGACACGCTTAGAGGGGCTATAGAAAGCATCCGCGTCGAGCTTAGGGAAAGGCTCATAGAACTTAACGCCGCCGGCAATATCGTCGAGGCAAAACGCATCGAGCAACGCACCATGTTCGACCTTGAACTGCTTGAAGAGATGGGGTACTGCCCCGGCATTGAAAATTACTCGCGCCACCTGTCCGGACGGTTGACCGGAGAGCCTCCTTTTACCCTGATAGATTATTTCCCAAAGGACTTCCTGCTTGCAATCGACGAGTCCCACATCTCGGTCCCTCAGATTGGCGGCATGTACCACGGCGACAGGTCGCGCAAACAGACACTTGTTTCATATGGCTTTCGCCTGCCCTCGGCCCTTGACAACCGCCCGCTGCGATTTGGCGAGTTCGAAAGCCGCATCAACCAGGTCGTATTCGTCTCGGCGACACCGGGCGACTACGAGCTTGAAAGTACGGGCGGAGAAGTGATAGAGCAGATAATCCGCCCTACCGGGCTTATGGACCCGGAGGTGGAGGTAAGAGGCGCCCAGACCCAGGTGGACGACCTGCTTGGAGAGATAAAAAAACGCGTCGCAAAAAACGAACGAGTGCTCGTTACCACCCTTACCAAAAGAAGCTCGGAAGACCTTTCCCAGTATTACGACGACATGGGCATAAAGGTAAAGTACCTTCACTCGGACATAGAGACGTTAGAAAGGGTCGAGATCATAAAAGACCTGAGGCTTGGCAAGTTCGACGTACTGGTCGGGATCAATCTATTACGAGAAGGCCTTGACCTGCCCGAGGTCTCGCTTGTCGCCATATTGGACGCGGATAAAGAAGGGTTTCTCAGGAGCTTCCGGTCGTTAATACAAACCTTTGGCAGGGCCGCAAGAAACGTAAACGGCCGGGTTATTCTATATGCCGACCGCGTTACCCGCTCCATGCTGGCGGCAATGGACGAGACGGACAGAAGACGTGAGATCCAGGGCGAGTACAACAAGGAACACGGCATCACGCCCGAGACCATAAAGAGCAAGATTAAAGACGTTTTAGGTTCGATATACGAGTCCGACTACTACACAGTGCAAACGGCAAGCGAAGAGACAGAGGAATACGTCTCTCCTCACGAACTACCCGGAAAGATAAAAGAACTGCACAAGGAGATGGATAGATGCGCGAAGCGCCTTGAGTTTGAACGGGCCGCGGAACTAAGGGACAGGCTAAGCGTTTATGAAAAGATGCTGGTTCAATTGGGGTAGAAGATAGAGTAGATATTTTGTGCGTGGTGGATACGTTAAAATATTAACATGATACAAGATACTTACTCATCTTCTGTAGTAGTTGTATATATTTGGTCACTATTTAGTAATGACTCTTCTAATAATTTCTTGGCCTTTTTGAACTTTGTCGTATGAGCCATAGAAGAATTAATATCCTCCATCTGTACTTCGTAGCTACGTCGTAAAGCAGCAAGAGCATACTCATCACTTATAGCACCAAATTTCACAAAACTTGCTCTCAAAATACCGGCAGACTTTGCAAAATCTTTATATGTTAACAAAGCCGCATATAAAAAGTCTGTCCCAAACGATGAAAACTTTTTAAGTTGTAATGTTGATTCAAAAGACGTTAAAGTTGATTTTATTTGCATAGCTTTAGCGACATACCTGTTATAACAAAAAATAGTATCTTGAGGTAATTCCGCAAGCTGTTCAGGAGATAGGTAAACCCTATCAATGGATTTGACTGCTTGGTCTATTAATGGATTAATCAAAAACATTAATTCTTCTTTAGTCTCATCATCAATCTTTTTCAGTTGATCAGAAAGATACACTGCGACAATGTGTTCAAAAGAAAATTCATCCTCATTGGTTTCGAAATCTTTACTCATATTGTTGACAATTTCTTTCAAAATAAAGTCCCTAGCAACCATATCTGTCAATTGAATAAAGTGAACAAATGCACGCTGCTTTTTTCTCTTGTTATCTTTATTCTCTTTTATTTTGATACTAACAAAATAACTTAGGATAGCCGTTAGGATAGCTCCAAAAAGTCCTGAAAGGAGTGCCACAAGGCTGATTGTAGTGTCAATTGCCATTTTATCACCTTTAAAGCGATTAATATTACGAGGTTAAAATATTTAGGAGGGTCCCGAATCGAAACATTAAACTGTTAGCCAAGCAAGTAGCTGCTTAACTTGACGCTCATCCAACCTTCTACCTTTACGCCCTATTACATCAAAAATAGAAGTCCTTTGTACTCTAAAAATCTTATTAAGTATATTGAGGAATTGAGGTGCTAATTTATTGATAATTTCTTCTTGTTTTAACAGAAGTCGTGACTCACGATGACAGCCTACAACATATTTTCTTTTAATTTTTTCAAATCCATCCCTATGTACTCCACAATCGAACTCATTACTATAATTACCATTTTCGTCCACTATGATATTACCATTAGGGTTTTTGTTGCCCATTCTTTTGCAAATTAAATATCTTTTCTGGTAAGCTGCTTCATGTGTCATAATTTCTTTTACCTTTAA
>CBDUXY010000125.1:0-9061 GCA_965371305.1 uncultured bacterium | reverse complement strand
TTTATCCACATGGTAGTATAGATTATTTGCTATTATGGACAAAAATGTGGAATAAAAGTTTTCCCGGTCATGCGTAACGTCCTTTTTTTATTTTATCGAATACGGTGGAGTTATTACCATAACGACCACAATGATATGAATTAAGTATTGTGTCCCCATAACTCTGCTATCGCAAATCCCCGTGGGGACGCCTGTAATATCAAGGGGTTACGGCTTAATGCCGTAACCCTCTTTTTGTGTTAGGGGTAGAATAAATCGGTTTGCTTTATTAAATTAAAACGCTATGATTGGATTGCAAGGGTAGAATTTAAACATAAAAGTGTAAGGGCATATTTTATGAAAAGAATAAAATTACTTGTTTTATTGCTGAGTTTTCTTTTTTGTTTAAACGTGGCTTTTGCAGCTGAGAAGCACGGTTCTAAGAATCCAGGTGTAAATGCCACAGAGCAAAATCAGATGCTTATTACGGATAAGGCCGATGAATTACGTCCTGTATGGTGCGGTCGTGATATAGGGCTCGTATATACTTTCACTTATGAAAACATGTTCTGGCACGATATAGATACAGGAGAAAAGGTAATAATAGATGGTGGGCAGAGTATACCTCTTGCCTGCTCGCCTGACGGAAAATGGCTTGTATATATTTCAAGTGCCGTGCGCAGCGATGAAGGTGACGCCGAGAAAAAGGAGGTTGTCGATTTATGGCGCTTTGAGTTCGAAACAGGTAAGCGTGAAAAATTTATTGTAGTTGACATGAATGACATCATGATGATTCGAGGCGCCGTTTTCTCGCCTGATGGACAGAAGTTTTTCCCTGGTAGAAGACCAGTGGAAAGCATTGAGATGCCCGAGCCTGTATGGAAAGTTGTCTGGGCGCAGAAAGACTGGAATCCGTCGAGTGCAGTGTGGCTTGGCGACAGTTCAGGCATTATAAGCACTAACTGGAACTCTCACAATAAGAAGGACTTTTTAGAAGTTCGGTTGTTATCTTCGGGCAAAAAAAATATAACCATAGACCTGGAATATGATGACTATCTTCTTTGGGCGACGGGTAAGGATAAGCAAAACAAGTTCTATATGAAGGTGTGGGACGGACAATCCATAGAGGCAAGGCGTGTTGTAAGGTGTGATATTGACCTCAAAACGGAGAAGGCGTCCTGTGAGACTATTTTAAAACGCGACAGACATATTTTTGATTTCGACGTTTTTTCGGACGGTAAGACAATTGTTTTCACCGAAGACGGCGGCCAGTGTGTGTATATCCTGAGAAAAGGGAAGGAAAAAGCCGAGTGCCTCGCCGGTGCGGAGGATTTCTTTGTAAGTTATATTAAACTATCTCCGGATGAAAGTCAGGTAGCATTTCGGGATGAGGGCATTTATCTGGCTAACACGGATTCTGTTATGGGACCGCCGACCGCGTCCGGCGACTATTCCCATTTTTATGCGGGGGAAGCCGAAAAAATAAAAAGGTTTTCGGATTTTGTCAAAAAAGATTGGCATAACCTGTATCTCAGGACAAAGTTAAATTCTTATATCACTCTTTCCTATATGCTCATGTGTGCAGGGGGGGATTCTTGCAGGGCTTATATGTTTCGCGACTACTTTAAGGACAAAGGTTTCTACAATGTACTTTTGCACCGTGGAGAGTATATTGCGTCCTTGATGATATCTGATAAAACCGGGAAGCAGTACGACGTATATGACTCTGTTGAGATTTCACCGGGCGGAAAGCGTTTTGTGACTGTTTCGCCGGGTGGGCCTTTCAATATAAATGGTGTTTTTGTATGGTTTTTTGAGGGTGATAAAATTGTATCTGAACTTCATTACGAGCCTGAAGAATACGGCTTATATGAATTCGTGGAATGGAAAGACGACAAAACCGTATTGCTTAATAAGCTTGTTAAGGCACGGGAGAAATTTTGTCCAGATAGTGTGGAAATGATGGTTCCGGTAGTATTGAGGCTTGGTAAAGACGGGTGGAGGTTTCAAGAAGATTTCTCCAAAGATGCCGTAAAGTGTATTAACGAATAAATACGATTTGTAAATGGTTTAGGAGGATGAATGTATAGACTAATAACATTGAATTTTAAAAAGCCTGTAGATGCGAAGATAAACACTAAGGGTGGTCAATACGGAGCTACGAGAGCTTATGGGTCGCATAAAGGTTTGGACTACCTGGCCTACAAGAAAAAAGTAGTTGCCATAGAAGACGGTAAAGTCGTTTACTCAGGTATGAGAGATGGTACAGAAAAGAAGAATAACTATGGGCATACAGTCATTATAGACCATATACCGAATGCGGGTGATGACCAACGTCATATATATTCGTTATATGCGCATCTTGATAAAAGAAATGTATCTGTGGGGAAAAGTGTTGTAAAAGGCCAGTCAATAGGTGTCTCCGGGAATTCAGGGCTGAAAGCATGGTATCTCTCGAAGAAAAAGCCTTACAAGGGTTCTAAGCAGTTTCATCTCCATTTCGAAATAATTGACACTGATAAGGGGTTCGGCGATAGTAAAGGGTGGCCGTCAGGTTTAAAGTCTGAGTACCGTAAAAATCCGGCTGACTATATTGATGAAGAAAAAATTGTAGAATTCCCAATGAATAACGAAGAGATAAGTACTCTTCTTGATTATATGGATTTTGCTCCGGTCTTTGATATTGAGAGTGGTGTTTTAGCTGTAGATGTATCTTTGGGTAGTAGAAGGTTAGGTCGCATTGATAAGAATAATAATGAAATCAATGTGTCCATGACGCCAGGAGAGTTGGATATAATATTGAGTTCACCGCATCTTCCAAGAAAAGTAATTACAAAGTCGGTATCAGAATCAATGATTTAATAATAAGAATAAAAGGGGACAGATTTATTTAATTCTTAATAAAACAATTAGTTATAACAACTCAATCCTTCCATTGTTCTCTTTTCAAGGGAGCTTTTGATTGACTCCACATCAGTAAAACTACCCACAAAGGTAAAAAAACCAAAAAAAGTTACGATTGTTCTATTTTTCACTTCCATTTTTACGGATTTGTGTTATAATTATATCTAAAGAAATGGTCGTTAAGACTGGGAGGTGGTTACAATGTTGCTCGCATGGATAGGTTTTGTAAGTCTTGGGATTTACGCATTCGAAATGCTTGAGCTTGAAAGAGAGCTTGAGGGTGGTGCGGAACACAGGTTCGGTCACCAATAGAAACACCTTAGAGAAAAATGGGTTTTAAAGTATTTAAAAAAACCGGTAATAGTCCATTACCGGAGTGAAGGGACACGCTGCTTGTTGGCATCAGTGCCGTTATTAACGCGACAGACTGATGCTTGATGAAGGTGGCGTGTTTTTTTTGTCTTAATTTTACGATTTTACGTAAGTTTTTTTCAAACAGTAAGTTCTTATTGTTATGGTTGGGTCTTGAATTTCTTTTTATTTATGCTATAATATACGTAGAAGTAAAGTCAAATGGGGAGGTGACTATTATGTTACTCGGGTGGATATTATTTGTTAGCCTTGGCATTTACGCCTTTGAAATTCTTGAAATGGAAAGAGAACTCGAAAGTGGCGCTGAACATAGATTCGGACACCAATAAAAACAAAAGACGTAAAAAGTTCATGGACTAACGTACGGCAAAAAGCACATACCGAAAGGTGTGTGCTTTTTCTATTTCCAACGTGGAGGGGGGGCAAGCGGGTTTACGTATTTATGTTATAATATAAGTAGAGGTAGGTTATAAGGGGAGGTGAGGCGGATGATAATATCGATTGTAGCAGTCATCGTAGGCTTGGTCGGTTACTTTGTCGTTACTGCTGATGTGGTAGGAGAGTCAAATAGTGGAGTTTCTCACAGGTTTGGCCCGAAGTATTAGGGGTTTATACATAGCAGGCCTCGCCTTGATGCAAAGAAGAAAGGAAGCATGCCTTTAATGGCGTGTTTCCTTTTTGTTTTTAAGGGTGTTGACACTGTATTTAACCCGTGAGTATACTTGTTTATATGTCAGCCAAAAATAAAAAAATTCTCATAATTATTTTTATTCTTATCCTGACTGCCGTGGTTTATTCCCGAACGCTCGGGCACGGCTTTGTTAATTTTGACGACCCTGAATTTGTCACCAACAATATACACGTAAAAAGCGGGCTTAATTCCGAAACGATCTCATGGGCTTTTTTCAAGGCGCATGAGAGTAGTGCGCACCCCATGCCGCGTCCTCTCACGTGGCTCTCGCTCATGCTTGATTTTGAACTATGGGGGCTGAACCCGGCAGGTTTTCATTTAACCAATTTATTGTTGCATCTTGCGGGCTCGGCACTTTTGTTCCTTTTATTTAACCGCATGACAAGTTGCCTGTGGCGAAGCGCCTTTGTGGCGGCGGTGTTCGCCCTGCACCCGCTGCACGTCGAAAGTGTCGCCTGGGTTGCCGAGAGAAAGGATGTGCTGAGTGTATTTTTTGCTCTGCTGTCGGCGCTTGCCTACGTGCGATATACGGAAAAACCTGGCACCAGTCGTTATATTGCCGTTTTCGCGCTGTTTGCCTGCGCCCTTATGTCAAAGGCCATGCTTGTCACATGGCCGTTTGTGTTTTTATTGTTAGATCTCTGGCCGCTTGAGCGTTTTAAAAAAGGCTCTACATGGGGTCGTCTTTTTATCGAAAAGATCCCTTTGTTTGCGCTGGCCGGTTTTATGAGCGTTTTTACTTATCTTGCGCAGTCGCGTGCCCTCTCCATTGTTGACACAGAACACTACCCGCTGCTCTCGCGTCTTGGGTTTTCGTTTGTGGCTTACGCGACCTATATAGGTAAGACCGTCTGGCCCACCGGACTTGCCGTGTTTTATCCGCACCCGCGAGCAGGCACTTCGCCGTGGAAAATAGCCGCAGCGGTTATCTTTATAACCCTTGTAACGGTTTTTGTCTTAAAGATGGTAAAAAAGCGCCCTTATTTATTTATTGCCTGGTTCTGGTTTCTTGGCACGCTTGTGCCTGTAATCGGCATTGTGCAAACAGGTAGTCACGCCATTGCCGACAGGTACATGTATATGCCTGTGATAGGGCTTGCCATAATGGCAGCCTGGGGCGCGCCCGAGTTGCTCGCAGGACTGCCTAACCGGAACCGGTATATGGCTGTTGCCGGATTTACTGTTATAATCGCCTTTGCCATATTGACTTACCACCAGGCCGGGTACTGGCGCTCAAGCGTTACTCTGTTTAACCGTGCAATAAGCGTAACAACGGATAACTACCGCGCCTATAACAACCTTGGCGTTTCTTACGGGCGTGAAGGCAGGTTTGATCTTGCCATTGAGAACTTCACTCGCGCTATCGAAATAAGGCCCGGTAACCACGAATATCACTATAATTCAGCCCTTGCCTACGACCGGAAAGGTATGAAGGAGAAAGCCTTTGAAGAGTATAAAAAAACCCTTCAATTAAAACCTGATTTTGTAAAGGGCTATCTCGACATGGGGCTTTTGTTGGCAGGGCAGGGCAGGCACGCTCTTGCCGTGCAGTATTTTAAGCAGGCAAGCAAATACGAGCCGAAAAACCCGGCGCCTTTCTATAACGCAGGCCTTGTATATGAGCACAGGGGCATGAACAAGGAAGCTGCAAAGTTCTACTCACTTGCCCTTGAAGCAAGCCCCGGCTACGAGCCGGCGCTTGCAAGGCAAAAGGGGGTTGGTAAGAGTGATAAAAACAAGTAAGAAGTTAATGGCTTCTGATAGCTCTTGACTAACCCCTTCTTTTGTTTTTATAATACCTCAAGTTTGCTTTCTGCGGGCGTAATTCAATGGTAGAATGGCAGCTTCCCAAGCTGCATACGGGGGTTCGATTCCCCTCGCCCGCTCCAATTTTTTAAATACGTTAACTCGCATATGGGTTAAATTATTTCTATATTGTTCTATGGCAGTCTATTATTTTTGCCAGAGTCTATTGTTTACAGGGTGTATCAGATTGAAGAGTTATCGCAAAGAGCTTTTTTTCGAGGTACCGGACAGGGTGGGGCTTGTTAATATTACCCGTGAGGTACAGGACTGCATAGATGAAAGCGGCGTGACGGAGGGATTTGCACTTGTAAACTCCATGCACATTACCTCGTCCGTGTTTATAAACGACGAGGAGAGCGGGCTGCATGAAGACTACAAGGCATGGCTTGAAAAACTTGCCCCGCACGAGCCGATATATCAGTACAAGCACAATCTGACGGGCGAGAACAACGCCGACGCCCATCTTAAGCGCCAGATCATGGGGCGCGAAGTGGTTGTTGCCATAACAGATGGAAGGCTTGACTTTGGCACGTGGGAGCAGATATTTTACGGCGAGTTCGACGGGAACAGGAAAAAAAGGGCGCTTGTTAAGATAATAGGCGAGTAATTTTCAGGTGCCGTAAGTTCAGGAAATTCAATTGTTGACTAATGCCATCAAACACTCCAATTCAATTAATTAATCTATGAATAAAACAATCACCCTTACAACCGATTTTGGTCTCTCTGACCCCTGGGTAGGGGCCATGAAGGGGGTAATTCTCTCTATTAACCCTGACGTAAGCGTTGTTGACATCTCGCACGGGATAAACCCTCAAAACATCTCTGAAGCAGGTTTTGTCCTGAGCTTGGCTTGTCCGTATTTTGACGAAGGAACTGTACACGTCGCGGTCGTTGACCCGGGGGTTGGCGGCAAACGCCGGGCTATTTTAATCGAGACATACCGTTATTTCTTCATCGGCCCTGATAACGGGATTTTCTCGTTTGTACTGGACGGGCGAAACAGCGGCGAGCTTGGAGAGGTAAGGCGCGTTATAGAGCTTGAGAATAAAGAATTTTACAGAAAAGGCCAGAAAGGTACGACGAGTTCGACGTTTCACGGCAGGGACATCTTTGCCCCTGTTGCGGCGCATGTGGCGCTTGGTGTAGACCCGGCGCAGATGGGTTGTGTCATTAACAACCCGATCATTCTTGACACTCCGCAGCCAACCGTAACCGACGACACCCTTACCGGTATTGTTTTATATATAGACAGCTTCGGCAATCTCATAACAAACATCTCAGAAGCATTGTTAGATGATTTAATGAACAATGCCGCGCTTGGGAAAAATTTGCCCGAGTTTAAGGTAAAAGGCGTTGTAACGCGCGGGCTCAGGCGAAACTATATTCAGGACGAGACAAGGGATAGGGGAGAGGACGGGTCCGTGCCTTTTGCCCTTGTCGGCAGCGGCGGTAATATTGAGTTTGCCCTTTACCGGGCAAGTGCTGAAAAGTTGCTTAACGCTCGTGTCGGGATAAAAGTCACCGTGCGCGCCATTTCTGAAACAAACAGAAGGTCTGAAACCAGTGGTAAAACCAGAGGCACCAGGGACAAAACCAGAGGTATAAAATGAGAGCGGTCGTTCAAAGGGTGAGTCGTGCAAGCGTAAAGGTTGATGGCAAGACAGTCGGGAAAATCGACTCGGGCTTGCTGGTTTTTGTTGCAGTTGAAAAAGGCGACACGGAGATAGACACCTCTTACATGGCTGGCAAGGTCGCAGGGCTCAGGATCTTTTACGACGAGGCAGGCCAGGCAGGAAAGATGAACCTGTCAGTCGGTGAGGCCGGAGGCAGCGTGCTCTGTGTGTCGCAGTTCACCCTTATGGGAGACGTAAGGAAGGGGAGGCGGCCTGCATTCACCATGGCCGAAGCCCCGGAGCTTGCCGAAAAACTTTACCTGTGTTTTGTTGAAGATATAATGGCAACCGGACTGCACGTAGAAGAGGGGGTGTTCAGGGCGCACATGGAAGTTTCTCTTGTAAACGACGGCCCTGTGACCATCTTGCTTGACAGCAGGAAGGTTTTTTAGTTCCTGTTATATCTTTTGTCATTTTCGCGAAAGTAATAGTCTGATTGAAATTGCGGGTTCAGGTTTGCAACCTGAACCCCTTTGTTTTAGTAGTGAGTATGAATTAATGGGTTCAATTTACAAAATTGAACCCGCAGGCGTGTGTAACGATAGTGCTTCATGGCAATATGCCTCTGTTTGATTTCTCGGAGTTTGCACATAATTAAAAATATCAAAGCTATTTTATTACTTTCCCGTCTTTCAAAGAAATAAATCTTTTCCCTGCAACAGTTAAAAGTACCAGAAGGCCTTTTTGTTCATCTATATAATGCTTGCCTTCATGATTTAATTTATGCTCTCCTTTGTGCCACCACCTTGAACTGACTGTGTGAGGGACTGAGTTCTTTATTTCCTTATCGGTTAAAATATCTTCTAATGCGTATTTGAATAACAGTTTCCCCTGTGCGCCGTAAATTACCACAACGTTGTCTCCGTATCCAACGTGATGCCAGTTGTCGAACGTGACGACATATTTGCCGGTGTTCGAAATAATAGCGCTTACAGGGGAGTAACTATTGACAAGCCTGACCTTCCATTTATGTAGGTAAGCAGGCCCTATTATAAGTTCAAGTAACTCGCCGTCACTAAAATACTCCTCTTTTGTGTTATCGTCATTGGAAAAAACTTTGCTCCAATTGGATGTTGGATTAGGTTTTAATATTAACTTGTATTGTTTGTTCGGAGAAAAGAATTTACTGATTTTAGGAAGTGCCCATCTATCGGCAAGGGCGCTGCCTGAGGCAAGCAGCATTACCATGACGATTAAAAAAACGTCCCAAAGCATATGACGTTTGATAACCGTCATGGTAACTCCCTACCTCACCTTATAACTGTAGTGCGATACCTGTCCGTCTTTTATCTGTATAGTGAGGGTTGATTTGTTCGTTACCGTGCGGCGCCGGTCTTCGACAATGCCGCCTGCGTATGTTGGGGTGTTTTCCACTTTATAGATGTAGATTAACTCTTCCTCTTCTGTTTCGCCCTGGGTATCTTTGAATCGCACCTCTGTTGGCTGCCCGAAGGTGTTTATTACGTCCTGTCTTGTAATGATGGAACGGGTAAGCTCGTCTACCAGGGCTTCGTCGATTGGCATTCCTGTTGTTTTTTTAATAGTAGTGCAGCCCGATACTAACAAAATAAATGCAAATAAAACCAGAATCTTTTTCATTGTCCTTTTTGTCATCAATAATTGCCTTTCTTTTTTT
>CBDUXY010000124.1:0-9084 GCA_965371305.1 uncultured bacterium | reverse complement strand
TGCAAAAAAAAACAAAAAAACCTTAATATTTTAAGTAGCAAATCAGATGGAACCTCCTGTTAAAGATGTCGAGACCATAACGGCCGTTGCCACGGCAAGGGGCTGTGCCGGAGTTGGCATTATCAGAATCAGCGGCCCTGACGCCCTTGGCGTAGCAGAAAAATTTTTTAATCCTTCCGGTAAAATCACAGAATATAAACCACAAAGACTTTATTACGGTACGATTAAAAATCCTGCAAACGGGTGCGTAATCGACACGGGTTATCTTGTGTTTATGAAGGCCCCCCGCTCGTATACGGGCGAGGACACGGTTGAACTGCAGTGTCACGGCGGGGCGTTAATACTACAAAACATAATCCAAGCCGTGCTGGCCTCCGGTGCACGTATGGCCGAGCCGGGCGAGTTTACAAAAAGGGCCTTTTTAAATGGTAAATTAGACCTGGCTCAAGCCGAGGCTGTGAGCAGCCTGATATTGGCAAAGTCCGAGAGCGCGCTTGGTGCAGCGCGAGGCCGTCTTGACGGACGGCTTTCTAAAAAAGTAAACGCCATAAAAGAAGAGCTTGTCTGGCTTTTAACTCACGTCGAGGCAGAGCTTGATTTTCCTGAAGATGAGGTGGAGGCTTTATCCGTTGATAAATTTGTGGACGTCCTTGACCGCGTTGAGATGCAGATCGAAAAAATTCTTAAAACTTATGAACAGGGGCGCGCCCTGACGGAAGGGGTGCGTGTGCTTATACTTGGCCGGCCAAACGTTGGTAAGTCGAGTCTTTTGAATGTGTTGTTAAAGGAAGACCGGGCCATTGTGACAGAGCTTGCAGGGACCACCAGGGACCTGCTTGAAGAGGTTGTTGTCATAAAAGGTATTCCCGTGAAATTAATGGATACGGCAGGGCTTCGTCATACAACCGACAGGATTGAATCAATCGGGGTAGAGCGGGCAAAGGAGAGTATAACAAAGGCCGAGCTTATTTTGTTTGTGGTGGACGCGTCGGCCAGGAATTTTGTAGAAGATTTAAAGGAGCTTGAGTCCATACACAAAGAAGCCGGCGGCAAAGAGAAGAAAAAAATTCTGATCGTTTTAAATAAAAAAGATCTGATAAAAAAAGACTTAATTAATAATGCAAAAAACATGTTTGCTCCAGGGCCTGCTGTTTATATTTCCGCGAAAAAAGAAAGCGGCATAGAGGCGCTTGAGGAAAAAATATTCGAGTTGGTTGCCGGGCACGGTTCTTCAGCAGGCTTTAGCGAGCGGGATCCGGGGGAGATGATAGCCACGGTACATCAAAAAGACGCGCTTACTAAAACCTTTAAAGGTATCGAGCGGGTAAGACAGGGACTGGATAAGAAGATACCTCATGAACTTTTGGCAGTGGACCTGAGATGGTCGGTGGACAGGCTCGGCGAGATAACCGGCGAGACTACAACAGAGGATATACTGGATAGAATTTTCAGTTCGTTTTGTATAGGAAAGTAAATTAGTTTCTCAGACAAAGGAGTGTTTTTAGTACGCGTACATATGTATGGTGCTGAAAATTGCAATTGCTCTTTTTTTAGATAAAAAAAAGATTTTTCATGGACACTGTTATTATTTAATGGTAGTTTTGAAGTCGCTATAAAACAAGGAGGAACACAAAGTGATAGAAAAAGGAAGCAAGGTTTCAATAGAATACACCCTTACCATTGACGAAGGCACGGTTGTGGATTCGAGCGTTGGAAAGGATCCGCTTGAGTACGAACACGGTGCGGGCAATATAATTGCAGGTCTTGAGTCGGCTCTGGAAGGTCTTAAGGTGGGTGATGCGAAAAAGGTTGTTGTACAGGCTGCAGAGGGTTACGGGGAAATAGATACAAAGGGTTATCAGGAAGTGCCGGCCGATAAAGTGCCTGAAGACGCCAGGAAGGTCGGTTCCGTGCTTCAGGTGGAAACCGAAGACGGCCAGAGAGTTTCTTTGAGAGTGCATGAAATAAAGGGCGACAATATAGTTGTTGACTTTAATCATCCACTGGCCGGTAAGGAACTTACGTTTGACGTAAAAGTCATAAACGTACAGTAAGTCGGGATCAGTCCCGTATGGCGGGCCTAACGACCACGGCTTGCCGCGAAGTTTACTTTGTCATAATTTCTTTTAAACTACCCTGCTATATGTAGCGGGAAAGTTAAGTAGGTTTTTGTTACAATACCTAAACCCTGGTCGTTAAAAAAAACGTCCGGGGTTTTTTTATTTTTTTAGAAAATGTAAAGAAGTTTGTGACCTGTACGGTGGGTCGTATAGTTATTTTACGTGTTCAACGATTTGAAGCCCCGAGCTAAGTCCGAGCCTGTCCGCCCCTGCCTCTATCATGGCGAGTGCGTGGTCGAGTGTTTTTATGCCGCCCGCGGCTTTGACCCTGATTGCAGACCCGGCGGTCTTTTTTAAAAGCCGGACGTCTTTAACAGTAGCTCCGGTAGCTCCGGAGGGGCCGAAACCGGTCGAAGTTTTGACAAAATGAGCGCCTGATTTTATAATCAAGTTTGTTGCCTCTATTTTTTCAACGTCAGTCAGGTAGCAGCATTCGATTATGACCTTGACGGTTAAGCCTGGTGCAGCTGATACCACGGCAAAGATTTCTTTTTTTATAAGGTCGGTGTTGCCCGACTTGAATGCCGAGATGTTCATCACCATGTCAAGCTCGTCTGCCCCGTTTTTCATCGCTTGTTTTGCCTCGGCGACTTTTGTTGCGCAGGTCGTGTAACCAAGGGGAAAACCAATGACGGTTGCGACTTTTATAGAAGTGTCTTTAAGAAGGTTTGAGGCGGTCTCTACATATGTGGGCGGGATGCACACGCTTGCAAACGGATAGGCGGGCGCGGTTTTTATAAACGCCTGGAATTCGTCCGCCGTGGCGGTGGGCCTTAATAGAGTCAGGTCGATTTTCCCTGCAAGTTCGTTACGCGTCATAACGCAAAGGTAACAGATAAGAGCCTAAGACGGCAAGTTAAAATAATAAGTTCAAGCAGGGTTTGACAAAGCCGTAAATGGAAGTCTATAATCCGGTCTTATTATGCATTCCAAAAGAGACAAAAAAGATACACTTCAAAAGTCGCCTGTTAAACCAACCGAAAGGCATGAGACAGTAAGGCAGTTGATAACCGAGTTTTTAAGCGAAGGTCGTGCGTGCACAGCAAAAGAGCTGTCCGGGCTTTGCAGCATAACCGAAAAAGAGGTATACGACCACCTTGAGCATATCAGGATTTCGCTTGAACATTCGGGCAAGTGTTTCAAGATAGACCAGGCAAGGTGCCGGCTCTGCGGTTTTGAGTTTACACAAAGAACGCGGCTAAAAAAACCCGGCAAATGCCCTGCTTGTAAAGGCACATCAATCGAAGCGCCGTTTTTTTCGATTTAGCCCGATCTAATCAGGAGCAGGAAATAACCCAATATGAATAAAAAAATTGTACTCACATGTATAATATTTTTAATGTCTTTTGTGTTCACTTCCGAGGTGTTTGCCGTGGACGTGCCTGACCCGGAAGAACCGCAGCCGCAGTGGAAGGGCGAAGTTGAGCTTGGTTACGTTGAAACCGGTGGCAACACGGATACCAGCACCGCAACCTTAAAGTCAGGTGTTTTGCGTGAAACCGGCAAGTGGCGACACGGATTAAAGCTCGAGGCCCTGCATTCATCCGATGAGGGAGCAACAACTGCCGAGCGTTTTGTACTGTCCGAAAAAACCGATTATAAACTAAGCCTGAGAGATTACGTCTTTTTAACCCTCAGGTACGAGGATGACCGTTTTAGCGGGTATGATTACAGGGTAATTGTTACGAGTGGTTATGGCAGGAGTTTTGTTCCAACAGAGAATACAAAACTTAATCTGGAGCTTGGTCCTGGTTACAGGCAGAGTAAAGTACATAAAAGTGAGACAGAAAAAGAAGTCATAGCGCGAGCCGCCCTTGCCTTTAAATGGTCTATAAGCAAGTCCGCAACTTTTACCCAGGACGCAAGTGTCGAGGCTGGAGAGCTGGGAGCGTTTATAAAGTCTGTAACCGCGCTTAAAACTAAGATTAATAAGACCCTTGCTTTAAAAGCTTCTTATACGGTCAGGCACAACACCGAAGTACCATCGGAAACTAAAAATACCGATACCGTAACCGCCCTGACCCTTGTTTATGGTTTTTAACCCGCATGGCGGGCTTAACTCGCACTGCGATCCCGCAAGGCGGGTTTAAGGCAAGCCACCATAAAATCTTAGCACGTACAGAGCTTGCCTTGTTTAAGAGTTGAAACCCCTTCTTTTAATATAAGCGCCGTTATCACAAGGGCTGCTACCGGGTCTGCCCACCAGAGTCCGTACAGGTAGTTAGCGCCAAGCCCGATTAAAAGCGCGACTGACAACAGTGAACACATTAGTGTTTGCCTGGAGTCGGCTATAAGCGAACGAAGCCCCATGTTTTTCCCCATTCTGTTTTTAGCCAAGGCCAAAAGAGGCATGATGATAATTGAAAGTACGGCTATAACTATGCCCACAACAGAGGGGTCGGGAATTTCAGCAAAGTAGAGTTTTTTTAAAGATGCAACAAGCGTATAGGTCCCGAGGGCGAAAAAGCTCCATGCGACAAGTTTGATTGCTTTTTTTTCAACCCGCTCTTCTTCCTCGCACGACATCGTTCCGTGTTTCCGAAGCCTCCATATGAGCACTCCGCCCGAGAGCGACTCAATGGCTGAGTCAAGTCCGAAACCCACAAGCGCGACACTACCGGCAGCCAGGCCTGCCACAATAGACACAACACATTCTACGACGTTGTAGGCAACGGTAAAATATTCAAGTAAAAGCGCTTTTTTGCGGTGGTCTTTATTTTGATTGGATTGCGGCATTTATAGTGTGTTTGATTTGGCGTGAAGTTTAAGTGTTGGATGGGCCAGGCGCAGTCCCATGCAGTTGTTCCGTTCTTCCGGGTTCTCGCAAGCGACACGTCTTGTTACCGGTCTGTGGATACGCAGGCGTCCTGCCAGTGCTTTTCCGCTTCTTTAACGTCTGCTGCGCTGCCTATTATAAGAGGGGTCCTCTGGTGTAGTCCGTTGGGTACGATGTCGAGTATACGTTTATCTCCTGTTGAGGCGCGTCCTCCTGCCTGCTCCACTATAAATGCCAGCGGGTTTGCCTCGTAAAGGACCCGTAGTTTACCGTTTGGAGATTTTGTGTCGCCCGGGTACAGGAAGATACCGCCTTTAAGGAGATTACGGTGGAAGTCCGACACAAGGCTCCCGACGTACCTTGCTTTATAGCCGTTCTGTTTCAGTCTTTTAATATAAGACAATGTGCCCGGATGCCAGTCTTTTGTGTTGCCTTCGTTTATGCTGTAGATCTGCCCTCTCTCAGGAATTTTGATGTTCTCGTGAGAGAGCAGGAATTCTCCCACGCTCGGGTCAAGGGTAAAGCCGTGCACGCCGTGACCGGTTGTAAAGACGAGTATAGTGCTTGAGCCGTAAACTATATAACCGCTGCATACCTGCTCGCTGCCTGGTTTGAAGAAATCGGTCTCTGTGGTGTCTGTGGGTGAGTCTTTTTTTATAATAGAAAAAATTGTACCGACACTTATGTTAACGTCAATATTGGATGAGCCGTCAAGCGGGTCGAACATTATAAGGTAATGACCTTTTGGATAATTGTCAGGGATGTTTATGACGTCGTCGCACTCCTCGCTTGCCATGCCCGAGAGGTGTCCGCCGTGTTCAAGGGTGCGGATAAGGGTTGTGTTGGCGTAATCGTCGAGTTTCTGTACTTCTTCGCCCTGGACGTTTACGTCGCCCGTGGCGCCAAGTATGTTAATGAGGCCGGCCTTGTTTACCTCGCGAGAGATTATTTTTGCCGCCACCACAAGGTCAGAGAAAAGGGCCGTGAAGTTGCCGGTGGACTTTGGGTAAAGCCGTTGTTGTTCAAGTAGAAATTGTGTAAGTGGCATCCCTGTTCTCATTGGCTTACTCCCTGTTTTGAAAAATTAATGAAACTATGTTTAATTCTTTAATCCTGTTTAATCTTGCGGAAATTCAAAACCTTCTAATTCCTGAACAGTAAAAAGACCCGGATACTTTTCGTCGTCAAGCAAGATCTTTCTTACTTTTTCCTGCCATAGCTCGGCAAACTTTTCTTTCTCTTCTCTGGTTGCCGTGCCGCCAATAACCGCGGGGCTTAGTTTGCTCATGGCTGGATCTTCAGGAAGTACACCCGGATCGTAAGTAATTTTTACAGCTTTACCCGTGTCTTCCCGCTCAAAAATAAACGTGCCGAATTGAAAGTCTGCTTCATCGAATTTAAGCTTGTTTTGTCTTGCAAACTTACCCCTGCCAAGACCCTTGAACCCGGTTATGCCGCTTGCACCTGTTATAAGGGAGATTACTTGTGCCTGGGGGCCGTATGCAAGCTGGGTCGGGCCGCCTTTTATGAGAACCCTTATGTGACCTCTGATGGGTAGTGTGTTTTTATCAGGGTAAAGAACTTTGAGGGCCTTTTGTGTGATTTTATATGCTCCTGAAACAGCTGGACAAGAGTGGCCGGCGAGTTTTACCGCGTCTTTAAAGGTATACACAAAGGGATCGCCACAGGACTGGGAGCCGAGCACACATGAAAGAGGGTCGGCAAGGCTTATCGGTTCGACTTCGTCGTAAAAGTCCTGTAACCATTTTGTCTGATCAACGCTCATACTACTTTATTTCCAAAAGTTTTTTTTTGATAAAAGAAAACGTATAAAAAGTGTAATATATAAGAGTGATAACGTCAAGGGTGAGCAGTGGTGAGGTGTAAATTTGTTTGTGTAAATTGAGGGTTTTCAGCAAGGTTTGTGGAAAATCGTTTAAGGACAAAAGCCATTTAAGTCTGTCATGTTGTTGAACCAATGAGAGTGGTTTTGTTGACACCTGTGTGTTTATTTGATAACTTGACAGGCTTGGATATGTTGTAATCACAATGCCCGAAATGCCCGAGTGGCGGAACCTGGTAGACGCACGGGACTTAAAATCCCGAGAGGGTAACCTCGTGGGGGTTCGATTCCCCCCTCGGGCACCATTTATAAGGTGCCGTTTTTGTTAGTGAATTGTTGCCTCCCCTGTCTCTGAGTCAGAGGCCTAATTAAGCCCTAAATCTGCTGTGTAAAGCATCTCCATACACTCCACTGCGCATCATTGCCAATATGTGTTATTGATTGACAAAAAGCCTGCGGTTATCCGCATAACATAATAGTAAATGAAAAGAAGGGAACTGTTACCTGGGTTGTATGAAGTCGCAGCCGGTAGTATAAATATGACCGCGGATAATAAATTCTAATAAAAAGAACCAGGCTATTGATGTAAAGGGAAACTTGGTCTATAATTAATATTGGTCTATAATTAATAGTTGAATTGTTTTAATTTTTTAAAAATTTGTAACTGTACAGTTATTTAATTACTAAACTTGTTTCGGTGTAGAAGTTTACCGGGAATGGAGATTTGACAATAGGCCAGGTAAATCGATTACTTCATGATTATGCACATAACATCTCCGGAGGAGATAATGGCGACAAAGAAGAAAAAGGTAAAGATAATTATAGTTGACGATCATTCGATTATGCGTGACGGGTTGAAAGGCGTTTTGACTAAAAATCCTGAATACAATGTGTCGGGTGAGGCGAATAACGGTCAAGAGGCCCTGAGCGTTATAGAGGAAATCAGACCCGATATAATTTTTATGGACTTGAGCATGCCCGATATGGGCGGTATAGAGGCGACCGGCCTTATCACAAAGCAGTTTCCGGACTCAAAGATCATAATATTGTCCATGCACTCGGAGCAGCACCAGGCCATGGACGCCTTTCGGGCCGGGGCCAGCGGGTATGTGCTTAAGGGTTCAGAGCCGTCCGAGGTGCTCGATGCGGTGGCAAAGGTCCTGGAGGGCAAGCGCTACGCAAGCCCTGCCATTGCCGAGACGCTTTTCAGCGGCTTTGTGGACATATTTCAAAAAGAGCAGGTCCTTGAGCCCTACGACACCCTGACCAACCGGGAAAGGGAGATATTAAAGCTTATTGCCAGTGGGCTTAAGAATAAAGATATAGCCGAAAAACTCTTTATTTCACTTCACACGGTAAAGACCCACAGGGTCCATATCATGAGTAAACTCGATGTGCACGACATGACAGGGCTTACCAAGATAGCCATCCGCAAGGGCCTGATTCAGGGCTGATACTACCTTCTCCTCCCCACGGTCATCCGGGTAATGCACCACCCACCGTAAGCAGCAGGATATCAAAAGGACACATTCTGACTGACAAACTGACAAAAATCCTGTTGCAAGTTGCGGGGCATTAACCCCGTTATGTTTGATTAAACATTTTTCTTAACACAACTACCACCAAAACAACATAATTTTCCGGTTAAATTCGTACTTCACCCCTTCCCGGTGCTTACGTACAAGTATGTCTGCGTTGTCTGCCTCCCCCCCTCCTCCCAAATCACAAACACTTATTATATAACGTTTTTTAACGCAATTTAGTCTTTTGCCCGGTCCCTTATCAACCCTTTGTGCTACGTCTTTCATAATCTCTTTGGTGGCCCATAGTTCGCCCTCTTGTTGAAGGGAAAATACGATATGTGCCGGATTGTTTAAACTTCTGCTTAGCCTTATACTTTAATTAAGTTCAAATATCCTACAAACAAGTAAATATACGGCAAGAGCCGGTAAAGGAGGGTGTCATGGCTGTCAGCATATCAAACAATCAAAAGGGAGTAAGTTTTGCGCTTATAGGAAGGGTTTCTCTCAATGATGCAGCAGCACTACTGAGACACCTGGTAGTAAACATGGACAAAGAGGTGACCGTAGATATGGCCGAGGTGATTACTTGTGATGTGCTTGCCTTTAAGGTGCTGCGTTCCGTGTATAACACAACGTGCAGGTATGGGGGCACTCTTAATGTAGTTAATATCCACGAGGACGATCTTGATAAGTTCGTAATGTGTATGAACAGCAGTGAATATTCAAAGTGGTGAGCCGGTCGGATTTTTTTTAGTTTGAAAGAACCACGAAACAGAAGTTAGCAGTAAAGGGGAGGTTGTGATGAAGAACGATCCCTCCCTC
>CBDUXY010000123.1:0-9150 GCA_965371305.1 uncultured bacterium | reverse complement strand
TAATGATGCAATCGTTTCAGTAGAGATACGCGGCGTGCTTACGGCAAAAAGCAAGGTGGAACTCAGGCCTCCGGCCAAGATGCTCGGCGATATTCACTCACCGACCCTTATAATAAACGAAGGTGTTGTGTTCGAGGGTAACTCGGTGATGACCAAGCAGGGCGGTGTTGCTCAGATAAGACCTATTGCTTCAGGGGATTCCGGTTCGGCGCTGCGTGTTGGTCCGCTTGGAAGTTCAGGCAGCGAGTCGTCTGCCGCAACATCTGCCGATCCTGATAAAGCAGGTAAAGAAGACGAGTAATCCATAGACCTGAATTAACCGGACTTGAAATAGCGGAATTTGAAATAACACCCAGGGAGCAACGAAACAGGCGGGAAAATGGAAAAAGAAAAAAAGATATGGCTTGACGGAAAATTTGTTGACTGGGACGACGCCAATGTACACGTGCTTACCCATTCGTTGCATTATGGGCTTGGGGTGTTCGAGGGCATAAGGTGTTACAGGACCGACGACGGCAGGAGTGTTATAATGAGGCTTGCCGATCACACGGACAGGCTCTTTGGTTCGGCCCTTGTTGCGCAGCTTGAGATACCTTTTACAAAGGACGAGATAAACGAGGTCACCTGCGAGATCCTTCGTGTTAACAACCTTGAAGAGGGTTATATAAGGCCACTTGTGTTTCTTGGCGACGGTGTTATGGGGCTGCATCCAAAAAATACGCCTGTCAGGGTGGCGATTGCTGCCTGGAAGTGGGGGGCGTATCTTGGTGAGGACGGGCTTAAAAATGGCATAAGGGTTAAGGTGTCGTCATATACAAGGCATCACGTTAACGTGTCCATGACAAAAGCCAAGATTACCGGCAACTACGTTAACTCTACCCTTGCCAAACGCGAAGTCGTTAAGTCAGGCTACGACGAGGCGATACTTCTCGACACGCAGGGGTACGTGTCCGAGGGCAGCGGGGAGAATATATTCATAGTGAGGAAGGGCATAATAAAAACCACTCCTCCAACGTCCATACTTAGCGGCATTACAAGGGACTCGGCAATTCAGATTGCAAAGGATAGTGGTATAACCGTTGTCGAGCAGATGTTTTCGCGCGATGAACTCTACATGGCTGACGAGGCGTTTTTCACGGGCACGGCCGCCGAGATAACCCCGATACGCGAGGTTGATGACAGGCCGGTTGGTATTGGTAAACCCGGACCTGTAACCAAGAAGGTCCAGAAGACCTTTTTCGATATAGTAAAGGGCAAGAACAAGAAGTATAAAAACTGGCTCACGGAGATTTAGGCCCACATGGTGGGTTTAAGCTCCTGAGCCGATTTAAGTTTTTTCTTTCATTTTTCCTCCTTTTTTTATCATTAAAGTCCATCAATTTTTCAGCAATGTAGAGAATAAATTATGCCAGATTATGATTTTAAAGCACTTTCACCAATTGATTTTGAATTTTTGGTAAGAGATCTTTTACAAACTGAGTTAAACATAACTCTAGAAAGCTTTAAATCTGGACGAGATCAGGGTATTGATTTAAGATTTTCTCCTACCACAGATAATCATTTAATTGTTCAATGTAAGCATTATTCTGAATCAAAATTCAGTAATTTATTAAGTAATCTTAAGTCTGAAGTAAAAAAGGTAAAAAAACTACATCCTCAAAGATATATTTTAGCAATTTCTCTAGGCTTAACCCCAGGTCAGAAAGATGAGCTAATCGAGCTATTTCATCCGTTTATTACCAAATCTAGTGATATTTATGGAAAAAATGACCTTAATGGTCTTTTGGTAAAGTTTCCCCAAATAGAAAAGAGTACTTTGAAGCTTTGGATGTCTAATATTAGAGTATTAGAAGAAATTCTTCATAGTAGTGTGAAGAATGTTTCAAGAGACGAATTGGAAAAAATTCGCAAGGATACAAAATATTATGTGCAGAATGAAAGTTTTTTTGAGGCACTTAAAATATTAGACAAATATAATGTTTGTATTATTGCAGGAATTCCAGGAATAGGTAAGACTATTTTGGCCGAGATGTTGTTATTGCACTACATAAATCAAAAATATGAAGTTATAAAAATTTCAAGTGATATCTCAGAGGCAAGCGCAGTTGATCATGGTATTGAAAAAAAAATATTCTATTATGATGATTTTCTTGGACAAACCTCACTTTCTGAAAAATTGAATAAAAATGAAGACCAAAAATTATTAAATTTTATTGAAAAAACACGTGAATCAAAAATTTCAAAATTTATACTTACTACTAGAGAATATATATTAAATCAAGCAAGAATGACTTATGAAAAACTTTCTAGAGCCAAATTTAATACTGAGATGTGTATAGTTGATTTATCCAAATATACTCGCATGAATCGTGCGAAAATACTTTTTAATCACATTTATTTCTCCGATTTACCTATGTCGTATAAAACAGAAATTCTTAAGGAAAAGAATTATTTAAAGATAATTGATCATGAAAATTATAGTCCTAGAATAGTAGATTTAATGACGGAATATTCGAGAGTTAAAGACGATTTACCTTTAAAATATTTCAAAAATTTTATTGAAAATCTTAATCATCCGTTAGAAATTTGGCGACATGCATTTGAAGAGCAACTCTCACAAGCATCAAAAAATTTACTGTTAGTTATGGTCACTGTACCGGATGAGATTTTTTTGAAAGACCTAAAGGCAGCGTTCGAAAAATTCCACTTTAAACAAGCTAAAGAATTTTTATATAAAATATTGCCGGTTGATTTTATGCGAGCGCTTAAAGAACTGGAAGGTAATTTTATTCTTATAAAAAAAGGAGGTGCTCAATCTATAATTCATTTTCACAATCCATCTATTAGAGATTTTTTACGAGATCATTTATCTTCTAGTGGGCAAGAACTTGTCTCTTTGGTTCAATCTGCGGTGTTTTTTGAACAACTCATGCTTTTATGGCAATTTAGAGAAGAAAGGCAAGATAAGCTAAAATTTAGGGAAATAATTCTTAAAAATCCTTCTGAATTTATTGATGCATTGAAGAGGACAATTTTTCTAAAATCTTGTCGCGTATATCCCATAAGTACTCCACATGGTAATATTTATAAGGAAGTTGGAAGTATATCATTTGAGGAAAGAATTGTTCTTGTTGCCGCTATGTATAAAAATTCTCCTGAAACAAAAATTAAATTGTATTTTGAAGAATCTTTAAAAAAAGTAGAAAAAAGAATTGAAGAGGGGTTAACAGAGCAGTCTGAATTAATCAGACTAATTGCAGAACTCAAGAAGTTGAATCTTATTTCATATAATCAAAATAAAAACTTTTTAAATAAAATAAAATCCTTTTTAATAAATGAATTGAATTGTTTGGATGATTTTGACAATTTTTTAAAGTTTAAAAATTTATTTCCAAAAATTATAACTACATCAGATGTTATTTTTACAAAAAAAGAATTTGAAGAAATTATTGAAAATTATGATTCTGAATATTTAGATGCAGATCCGGACGATTATCGTAATGAGGCTTATCAAATTAGGATAATTGGAGATATTCTTGATGTTGATGTGGAATATGAAGTTGATAGGCTTCGAGATTATGCTGAAGAGTTAGAGGCGGAGATTCCCCCTGAACCTGATTACGATGAGCATAGACAGCTCACTGGACGTAATGATGCATCATGTAGTGACTTAGAAATTATATCAATGTTTGACACAATTAAATAATTAGGCATACAAGCAGAAAAGATTTATCTATTAAAAAAATCTTCTTTTATTTCCTTTTCTTCATAATGGTTTTTTTGTATGATAATAAGATTAAGCCTGTATAAAAAATAGGCTCGAATTACATACTAAAATTAAAAAAATAAGGATAAAAAATGGCATCAAAAAAAGCCGGCGTATTCAGCTCGGAGCAGTTAAGAAAGGCGGTCAAAGACGGCATTATAACCGGTGTCGGGGCGTTTGGTAATGGCAGCTCGGGCGATAGTTTGGCTGCATCGGATTCGCTTTGCGAATCAGGAGAAATAGTCTCCGGTCAAATCAGCGAATCGCAGATACAGCCTGCAAGCATCGACCTTCGTCTCGGTGCAAAGGCCTACCGCCTTGTGTCGAGTTTTCTGCCTGAAAACACAGGAGTAATTGAAAAACTCCATACAAGGGACGAATACGGCTCAGACCTTGTAATGTACGAGATGGACATAAGCGAAGGCGCCATTCTTGAGCGCGGAAGCGTTTACCTGATCCCTCTTATGGAAGAATTAGGCCTGCCAAAAGACGTAGGCGGTAAGGCAAACCCAAAGTCAACCACAGGGCGGCTTGACGTGTTTACCCGCGTCATTACAGACCGTAACCCGCGCTTCGATGAAATCCCTGCCGGGTACTGGGGCGGGCTTTTCCTGGAGGTAATGCCGAGGTCCTTTACCGTTAAGGTCAGGCAGGGCCTGAGCCTTGTGCAGCTGAGGCTGCGGAAAGGCAGTTGTACGGTTTCTGACAGCGTGCTTAAAAGGTTGAACCGCGAGATGGGGCTTCTTTACGATAACGGCCGGAAAGTAGATAACGACAAGGTCAGGCTTGCTGACGGCATTTTTATGGGTGTTGACCTTAAAGGCGATAAAAAAACCGGAATTATTGGATATAAAAGCAAAAAAAACAGCCACGTCGTAGACCTCACTAAAATAGATCACTACAAAATAGAAGACTTCTGGGAGCCGCTTTACGCTAACGAAAAGGGCACGTTAATACTCGAACCCGAGGAGTTCTACATACTTGCTTCAAAAGAAAAAATACGTATCCCCGCGAACTACGCGGCAGAGATGGTCCCCTTTGAGGCCGGGAGCGGAGAGCTAAGGACTCACTACGCAGGTTTTTTCGACCCCGGTTTCGGCTTTGGGCAAAAGGGCGAGGTAAAAGGTACTCAGGCAGTACTTGAGGTCCGGGCGCACGACGTACCTTTTATGATAGCCCACGGCCAGACCTTTTGTAAGCTCTTTTACGAGAAGATGTACCAGGTGCCGGAGAAGGTCTACGGCCCGAAGATCGGGTCGTCTTACCAGTACCAGACCATTACCCTCAGTAAACAGTTCAAGAAAAATTAAAAAATTAAAAAGAATTTAAAAAAATCTAAAAGGCGGAGAACCCCACGAATAACAATACACAATCAAAGGGCATGAAGTCCGAGATAGTCGGAGTTGTGTTTCTGGCTCTTTTCCTGCTTACTGCCGCGAGCCTTATTCTCTATCATGCCGACGCCACAAGTTTTGTCGGGCGGGCCGGTAACAACATTTCTGCAATACTTTTTGTCTCTATCGGCTATAGCGCTTACCTTTTTCCGGTATTATTTCTGCTCACAGGCCTGTGGTTTCTTCTTCGCGAGGGCTTTAGCTTTCGGGTATCCATACCTATAAGTTTTTTCTGTTTTGTGTTTTCTCTCGCCGGAATTATGGCGGTCCTGGCCGGACAGGAGAGCAAAACCGGTGGAATAATTGGCGGTGAGATACAAAATCAGCTCTCCCCGATTCTCGGTCCCGTGGGCGCGGTCATAGTGCTTGGCGCGGTCTTGCTCATTTCAATCAGGGTTGGTTCCGGCATCTCCCTTGTAAGAATGGCGCAATTGGTTGGCAGGGTTTTTGGCGTGGCAGGAGGGGGAGCAAAAAAACTCGGGCAAAGGCGTAAGGAAAAGTCAGAAGAGTCTAACAAGAATAAAATAACGGAAAAAATAAAAAGCAAAAAACCCACAATAATTACCCGCGAGGAATCAAAGCCAAAGTTCAAGAAACAGCCCGAACAGGTACAAGAGGAGTTCAGGTTCCTTACTCCAAAAGGCGCTATTCGGCTTCCAGACTTATCATTTCTTGACAAGTTGCCTGAAGACAGACCGGGCCTTGATAAAGAGACCCTTATAACGAACTCGAAAATCCTTGAGAAAAAACTTGCCGACTTCGATGTTAACGGCCATGTTGTGGAGGTAAGGCCGGGTCCAATCATCACAACCTACGAATTTGAGCCGGCCCCTGGTATTAAGGTAAGCAAAATTGCGAACCTGAGCGACGACCTTGCTCTTGCCATGAGGGCTGAGACCATTAGGATATTGGCACCTGTGCCGGGTAAGGCCGTGGTCGGGGTGGAGATACCCAACCAGGTGAAAGAAAGCATTTGGTTTCGCGAAATACTTGAGTGTAACGAGTTCAAAAAAACCAAGGGTAAGTTGCCGATTGCCCTTGGTAAGGACGTTTCGGGCTTGCCCTTTGTAGCAGACTTGACGAAGATGCCGCACCTGCTTGTTGCAGGCTCCACAGGGTCGGGTAAAAGTGTTTCGATAAATGCAATGATACTGAGCATACTTTTCAGGCGCACCCCGCAGGAAGTGCGTTTCCTGCTGATTGATCCAAAAATGCTTGAGCTTTCCCCGTATGAGGGAATTCCCCATTTGCTCACGCCTGTGGTGACGAACCCGAAGCAGGCAACCGTGATGCTTAAGGGGCTTGTCAGCGAGATGGAAAAACGCTATAAAATGATGTCGGAACTCGGGGTAAAGAGCATCGACACCTATAACGAGCAATTTAAACCCAAGGCCGGTACCGGTAAAGGTGGAAAGGCAAAACAAACAACCGTGGAGGAGGGCAGTACGGGCGGAGCGGGCGAGGAGAGAAGGCACGGGCCGCTGCCTTATATAGTTGTGGTGATAGATGAACTCGCGGACTTGATGATGACTTCGGGCCGGGAGGTCGAGGATTCGCTGGTCAGGCTCTCGCAGATGGCGCGCGCCTCGGGCATACACCTGATCCTTGCTACACAGCGCCCGTCCGTTGACGTTATTACAGGACTTATAAAATCCAATTTTCCATCGCGTATCTCGTTTAAGGTGCCATCCAAGACAGACTCAAGGACCATTCTTGACGCTTCGGGCGGGGAGACATTACTCGGTCATGGCGACATGCTTTTCTTGCCTCCCGGCTCGTCAAAGTTAAGGCGAGTGCACGGCGCTTTCGTGTCAGAATCTGAGGTAAAAAAAGTTACTGACTTTTTAAAAAAACAGGCCAAACCTGTATATGAAAAACCCATAATAGAAACAAAGTCTATTGAGGATATCGAAGAAGAGGAAGACCTGGGTGCCGAGTTTATGGCCAAATACAGAGAAGCGGTCGAGATGGCGATGAAGCTTGAGATGGTCTCGACTTCATATATACAAAGGCGTTTTCGTATTGGTTATAATACGGCTGCGCGTATAATAGAGAAGATGGAGCAAGAGGGCATAGTCGGCCCTTCTCAGGGCAGCCGGCCGCGTGAAGTCTTAAAAAGGAATATAGAATAAAATGAATTTGTCAAATTTTGTAAAAATGTATTTTAAGCCAGGCCGGGCGCTTGTGGCGGCAGTTGCGCTTGCGGCATTATCATTGTTTGTTGCTGCCCCCCCTGCCCCTGTCTTTGCCGCCGATACAATTAGTGCCTCTGCGATACTCAATAAAGTGCAGAAAAAATATAAAGCTATAAAAACCCTGTCTGCCGGGTTTACGCAGGAATCCTTGCAGCCGGGTATAGAACAGCCGGGTATGGCTCAAGCAGGGCACGCAAGTGGAACTGTATATTTTAAAAAACCGGGGAAGATGCGCTGGGTTTATACTGAGCCTGAGGGGGAGCAGGTGTTAAGCGACGGAGAGAAGCTATGGATCTTTCAGCCCGACCTGGCCCAGGTAATAGAGACGCAGGTCGGGGACGGGGCAAGCAAGGTCGCAATGGAGTTCCTGATAGGTACGATCGGGTCTGAGGGTTTGAAAAAAGACTTTTTTCCGCCAGAACTTTTAAAAGGAAAAAATAATGCTTATGTAATTTTACTTAAACCACGCGTGGCGCAGGGCAACCTGAAGGAACTTTACATTACCGTGGACAAAAAAGAACTCCTCATCACACAAACTACCGTGAAAGACGCCTTTGGCGTTGAGACGCGCGTAAAACTTACAAAGCTTAAAATTAATCCAAAACTCAAAGATTCATTTTTTAAATTTAAGCCGAAAAAAGGCGTGACAGTAATAAAGCAATAAACTTTCCGGCGGCAAGTAGCCGGGTGTTAAAACGGGCGTTAAAAGAAAATATAATTGAAAAAATGAAAAAATGAAAAAAACCTCGCACCAGGCACTTGTGGTGAGCAGATTCAGCAAGAAATTTTTGGAGTTACGGAACTAAAGACACAGAAACGAACATTAAACCATATGCCGTGCGCAGCACTTGCGGGGCATTAAGCCCGCCATGCGGGACTTTTTAAAGGAGGTGGAGCGTATGCCGTCATTTGATATTGTTTCCGTTGTGGACGAGCAGGAAGTGGACAACGCGGTGAACCAGGCAAAAAAAGAGATGAGCCAGCGTTATGATTTCAGGGGGTCGAAGAGCGAGATAATATGGGAGCAAAAAGGAGAGATAACGCTGGTTGGGGACGACGATTATAAGTTAAGCGCTATTACCGAGATGCTTCATCAGAAACTCGCAAAGCGTCAGATTAGTTTAAAGTCTCTTGACTACGGCAAGGTGGAGGACGCCTCCGGCGGGCTTAAAAGGCAGGTCATTACAATAAAGCAGGGCATAGAACAAGATAAGGCAAAGGCCATAGTAAAACACATCAAAACGCTTAAGTTGAAGGTGCAGGCCCAGGTCCAGGGCGACCAATTGCGCGTAACAGGAAAAAAACTCGACGACCTACAGACAACCATACAGGCGGTAAAAGAAAAGGACATGGACGTTGCGCTTCAATTCGTCAACATGAGGCAATAAATTTTCTTTGAGCAAGGCTGCGAGGTACTAAAATGAAATATGTCGAGAAAAACCTCCCAACAAGTTGCGTGGCTTAAACCTGCTATGCGGGCAATAACAGTTTTGTGTCAGGAAATGACAATATATGGAAAGTCAACTACCCCAGAGCCAAGCTACGGGGCATAAAAAGGCAGTATGTTAATAAAGACATCTAAGCTGGGTTGCGGGGCATCAAACCCACATGGTGGGCTTGTAGCCCGCCATGCGGGTGACTGGATAGAGCTTAATGCGCAGGGGCCGGCAGAAACAAAGGATATTGTTGCCGATTACCTTATAAACGAATGCCACTGCGGCGGGGTTGTGGAGGATGCAGGTAGTTTTGGAGAAGGTTTTGAAGGCGTTTTTTTAGAAGGGGAAGCGGGGGTAGA
>CBDUXY010000122.1:0-9156 GCA_965371305.1 uncultured bacterium | reverse complement strand
AACCCTCTCCCCTGTGGGGAGAGGGAATAAAACCCTGTATTTCTGTATATGTGAGAATGATAATTTCCCCTACTCTTTTTCATTTTCGACATGTAACACCCCACCCTTGACTTTTTCGCCCTGCATGAGATAATTTTAAGATAATATGGATAAGTCAAGGTACATAGCGGTTGAAGGGC
This sequence comes from uncultured bacterium, assembly GCA_965371305.1. GTDB lineage: Bacteria > Desulfobacterota > GWC2-55-46 > GWC2-55-46 > DRQE01 > CBDUXY01. The sequence continues at coordinate 8,977 of CBDUXY010000122.1, read as the reverse complement.
CAATAGGGGTCGGCAAGTCAAGCCTGGTGAACTTTCTTGCGGAGGAACTTGGCGGCACAGCGCTTATGGAAGAGGTTGATACCAACCCGTTCCTCAAGAACTTCTACGAGGATACGAAAAAGTTCGCCTTTCAGACGCAGCTCTTCTTCCTCCTTAGCCGCTATCAGCAGCAAAAAGACCTGAGCCAGGTAAGCCTGTTTGACCAGAGCGTTGTCTCAGATTACTTGTTTGCAAAAGACAGGATTTTTGCGTACCTGAACCTTGATGAAAATGAGCTTGGTCTGTACGAGCAGGTCTACCGGTTGCTTGACGCAACCATACCAAAGCCCGACCTTGTGATATACTTACAAGCCTCCTGCGAAAGGCTCATACAGAGGATAGATAAACGCAATAAAGACTACGAAAAAAACGTAACGGAAGATTATCTCGAAAGACTCGTTGAGGCGTATAACAAATATTTTTTCTATTATACGGATACGCCTTTACTCGTGGTGAATACCACGGATATAGATTTTGTAAATAACCCCGAGGACCTGTCCAACCTTGTTAAGGAGATAAAGTCCATTAAAGGCGGGGTGCAACACTACATACCGCTTGGATCTAAAGACTGAGTGGTGTGTGTTGGGGAATATTTTTTTGAGAAGACCCTGTTGTAGCAGGGTTTTTCTTAAATTCCTTTTCGTAGACTTTTAGTTCCTGAGGTGTGCTCCCTTGTAGAGGGGGCACACCTCAGGAAGAACTATAAGTTTTTGGAAGGAGTCTGAGGAAACCTTTTTACAAAAAGGTTTCCTCAGAGAGACATCCCAATACACACCGTACAGTTAACAGACCGGGACGGAGATAAGCTTAAAGCAGATGCCTTTTTTTTACAGGGGGTATGTCTGCGTCTGGCCTTCCGTCCTTTTATTAGAGCGGAGGGTCTTTTAGATTTCGGCCCCAGCATGATGTTTAAGTGAAAAGAGGAGTACATATATGAACAAGGGTCGCGTTACGGTCAGAGACGTTATTGCTATGAAGCGTGAGGGGACAAAGATTGCCGTCCTGACCGCTTATTCATATTCCATTGCAAGGATTGTGGATGGTGCTGGAATTCCTGTCGTGCTTGTCGGGGATTCGGTCGGCATGGTGGAGGCCGGGTGTGAGACGACTTTACCGGTTACGATGGACGAGATGATATATCACACGCGTTGCGTGTCAAGGGCGTGCAAGCGCGCGCTTGTTGTTGGGGACATGCCTTTTATGTCGTATCAGGTCTCGGTGGAGGAGGCGCTTTTTAACGCAGGCCGTTTTGTAAAGGAAGCAGGGGCCGGTGCGGTAAAGCTTGAAGGTGGGCAGAGGAGCGCCCTTACAATAGAGACGATCGTTCAGGCAGGCATACCTGTTATGGCTCATATTGGTCTTACCCCTCAGTCGGTTCACGCCATGGGTGGCTACAGGGTGCAGGGCAGGACAAAAGACGCTGCAGACGTACTTGTGCAGGACGCAATTGCAACGGCAGAGGCAGGGGCGTTTGCTATTGTGCTTGAGGGTATGCCAACGGGCGTTGCAAAGGCCATTACCAGCGCCGTACCGGTGCCGACAATCGGCATTGGGGCCGGGGTGAATTGCGACGGGCAGGTGCTTGTGATAAACGATATGCTTGGTCTTGATGTTGACGAAAATGCAAAGTCGCCCAAACCAAAATTCGTTAAAAAATACGCCGACCTTGGCCGGGTCATTACAAAGGCAGTTAGCGCATACAAAAGGGACGTAGAAAAGGGGCGGTTTCCAACTGTGAAACATTCGTATAAATAGCCGTGGTTGTTATAGAGACAATAAAGGAGATGAAGACCTTTTCAGCGGCTGCAAAAAAATCCGGGCAGACGATAGCCTTTGTTCCGACCATGGGGGCCTTGCACGACGCGCATCTTGACCTTGTAAAAAGGGCTAAAGAGCTTTCGGACGTGGTGGTGCTAAGCGTGTTTGTTAATCCGGCGCAGTTCGGTCCTGGCGAGGATTTTGACGCCTATCCAAGGGTCATGGAACTGGACAGGGTGAAAAGCAAGCAGGCCGGAGTGGACGTTTTTTTCAGTCCCTCTGCTGAGGAGATTTATCCGGAGGGTTTTTCAACTGTGGTAGAGGTGGATTCAGACCTGACAAAAGGTCTTTGCGCAGAGTCAAGGCCCGGGCACTTTAAAGGTGTTACAACGGTTGTTTGCAAGCTCTTTAACATAGTCGGGCCGGATAAGGCTGTTTTCGGGCTCAAGGACTATCAGCAGCAACTTATAATAAGGCGCATGGTGGCAGACCTTGACATGGACGTTGAGATCGTTTCCGCGCCAATTTACAGGGAGGCCGATGGGCTTGCCATGAGTTCGAGGAATAAATACCTGAGTGTTGAACAAAGAGAGGCTGCGCGCGTGATACCTTTGGCGCTCATGCGTGCTAAAAAGTTTTTTAAAGCCGCCAGTGGTCATGGTGGAGTCTCTGCTGCTTCTATACTTAATGAAGTTAAAAAAATATTGCAGGCAGAGCCGCTTGTAGAGGTGGAATACGCCCTGCTGTGCGATCCGTTGACACTTTCGGAGCTTGATGTTTCAGGCGAGTTAAACGAGTTAGATGGTAGCACGGCGCAGCTTCTTATCGCCGTTAAAATCGGCTCCACGCGTTTGATAGATAATTGCATGCTGTCAGGCGAATATGATATTATATTAAATTAATCCGTTATGCTGAAAAATTTAGATAAACAGGTGAAAAAAGCAGCTATTATGTCAAGTTTGATTTTATAAGCTGCGTTGTTTGCGTAATTAAATAAAAAAACAAACAGAAAAATCAGAGGGAGATATAAAACCATGCAACGCATTATGTTGAAAAGTAAAATTCACCGCGCGACAGTGACCGACGCAAACGTGGACTACGAAGGGAGCGTAGCCGTCGATTCGTCGCTGCTTGAACTTGCAGGAATACTGCCTTATGAAAAGGTGGAGATATATAATATTACCAACGGGAACCGGCTTCAAACATACGCGATTGCGGCAGAGCCTGGTTCGGGCGAGATATGTATAAACGGCGCTGCGGCCCGTCTTGCGGGAAAAGGCGATATCGTTTTAATAGCGAGCTACTCCGTTATGGAGGACGTAGAGGCAAGGGCGCACAAGCCGGTACTGGTTTACGTAAATGCCGATAACACGGTTAAGAGGGTCGGATCGTCGGTTGGTGCAATTTCTAACGGCATTGGTTAAGGGCAGATGAAGAAAAAACTTAAAAGATACTTCGGTACAGGGCTTTTGATAATCGTGCCGCTTTACATATCGGTCTACGTTTTCATTACGATTGTAAATAAGATAGATTCGTTTGTTGATATGCTGCCGGAACACTTAAGGGCTGAGTCTTATTTGCCCTTTCACCTACCTGGCATTGGCGTGCTTATTACCATCCTGTTTGTACTCTTTGTCGGGGTCATAGGGACCAACTTTTTAGGCAAGAGGCTTGTTTCGGTCGGTGAGAAGGTTGTTGACTGGATACCTCTTTTGAGGACGGTCTACAAGGCTACCAAGCAGTTTATGGAGACGTTCTACAAGGGTGAGGCCGAGGGGTTCAGAAGAGTTGTGCTGGTTGAGTTCCCAAGGAAGGGCCTCTTTTCCGTAGGGTTTGTTACGAGTAAAACAAGAGGAGAGGTGCAGGACCTTACAAAGGCGGAGACAGTTAACGTCTTTATACCGACAACGCCAAACCCGACCACAGGGTTTTATTTTGCAGTGGATAAGGATGAGGTGCAGCCCCTTTCTCTGAGTATTGAGGAGGCATTTAAGGTCATCATGTCGGCCGGCGTTATTGTGCCGGAGCGTTTCGAGGAGTTTAAGGAAGACGATCACGCCATGCATGAAGAAGAATAAAACGGTGCGGCAGGAACCTGTTTTCGAGACACCTGTCATTGCCGCGCAGGCAGGAATTAGTTTTTTAAGTACTCCCGGACTGAGTGCTTGAAGTCAGGACGAAAAAGTTATAAAATCAAATCCACTTGCTCTGGTTCAGGGTTATTGTAATTAAGCCGCCTCTGAGTCAGGTTTTGGTTATTAAACCCGCGTCGCGGGTAAAAAAAGGGTTGCTCACTCCTATAAATAAGTTGAAGCGCACGAAAGGAGCTACATGAACGAGACCGGAACGGAAAACATATCGGAAGACGAAACAGCCAGGCTTTGTGTAAACACCCTTAGATTCCTTGCCATAGACGCGGTTCAGAAGGCAAATTCAGGACATCCCGGCATGCCGATGGGTGACGCTGCAATGGCATACGTGCTTTGGAATGATTTTTTAAGACATAATCCGGACAACCCGCGCTGGCTCGGTAGAGACCGTTTTGTGCTGTCGGCAGGTCATGGCAGTGCGCTGCTTTACGGTCTATTGCACCTTAACGGCTATAACATAACTTTAAATGATATAAAGGATTTTAGACAATTCGGGAGCCCTACGCCGGGCCATCCTGAGTACGATATAGACCGGGGCATTGAGACCACAACAGGCCCTCTTGGGCAGGGTTTTGCCACAGGTGTCGGCATGGCAATGTCGCAGAGGTTTTTAGCAGACCGCTACAACAGGCCTGGTTTCGATCTTTTTGACTATAACGTCTATGCCATAACAAGCGACGGGGACTTAATGGAAGGTGTTGCAGGTGAGGCAGCTTCGCTTGCAGGACACCTGAAGCTCGGTAAGTTAGTCTATCTTTATTCCGATAATCGCATTACCATCGAGGGTTCCACGGACCTGTCTTTTACGGAAGACGTTGGCAAGAGGTTTGAGGCAATGGACTGGCACGTTTTGTCCGTTGAAGACGGCAACGACCTGTGTGCGATTAAAAAGGCCATAGAGGCTGCAAAGGGCGAGACCGAGAGGCCGTCAATTATACTCGTTCGCACGAACATTGGTTTCGGTAGCCCTAACAAACAGGATACGGCAGGCGTGCACGGCTCACCACTAGGCGCTGATGAAGTAGAGCTAACAAGGCAGGAACTTTGCTGGCTTGCCGGTAATAATGACGACAACGGTACTTTTTGTGTGCCGGACGCGGCAAAGAAACATTTCGCTCAGGCTGAGACAAGGGGCCGCGAGATCCAGTCAGCCTGGAATGAGATGTTTGCCAGGTATGAAAAAGAGTTCCCGGAGCTTGCAAAAGAAGTAAGGGGATTATGCGGGAAAAAGAAGGAGTGCTCAGATACCGAAAGTGAGGCGTGTAACGCATGGAAAGACGCCCTGCCGTCGTTCAAGGCGGAAGACGGACCCATTGCCACAAGGAGCGCTTCAGGAAAAGTTTTAAATTCGATTGCAGAGAGCCTGCCCTTGCTTGTCGGAGGCAGCGCCGACCTTGCCCCATCAAATAATACAGAGTTAAAAGGGTTTGATTTTTTCACTGAAAAAGCCTCAGGCAGAAACGTGCATTACGGCGTTCGGGAGCACGCCATGGGGGCGGTTATGAACGGTATGGCCCTGTCCGGGCTTGTTCCGTTCGGAGGTACTTTCCTTGTTTTTTCAGACTACATGCGCGGGGCGATTCGGATTGCCGCCCTTTCAAAACTGAATGTTGTATACGTGTTTACCCACGACTCAATCGGCCTTGGCGAGGACGGACCGACCCATCAGCCAATCGAACACCTCGCAGGGCTTCGCTCCATTCCTAACTTAACGGTACTAAGGCCTGCTGACGCGCGCGAGACGGTCTGTGCCTGGCGCACGGCCCTTTCAGGGAAAACAGACGGCCCTGTCGCCATGGTGCTTACAAGGCAAAAGGTGCCTGTTATTGATAAAGAAAAGTACTCAACCGCCGACCCATGCAGTGTCGGGCGCGGAGCATACATAGTTGCAGACGCCTCTGATAATGACGGTGAAATGCCTGACCTGATAATCATTGCTACCGGCTCTGAAGTGCATCTGGCGCTTGAGGCAAGGGACGTCCTGATTAGTGACGGAGTGAAGACGCGTGTTGTAAGTATGCCGAGCTTCGAGCTTTTCGACGCTCAGGACAGCGAATACAGGGAAAAGATACTTCCACAGGCGGTTACGGCAAGGATCTCCGTTGAGGCGGCAAGCCCGCAGGGTTGGCACAAGTACGTAGGGAGTGATGGCGATGTGATCGGCATCAGCTCTTTTGGCGCCTCTGCCCCTCATGACGTACTTTTTGAAAAATTCGGTTTTACCGTAGATAATATAGTGGAGCGGGCAAAGGTCGTGCTTTCAAAGAAGGCGCGCGCTTAGTTTTCCAACTCTTCGTAACCGGCATAAAAAGGAGCATGTGAGTTATGGGCATCACCTCCAGAGAAACGGTTCTTAGATTCAGGTCTCTTCTGGCCTCGGTGTTTGAAGAGATGGAGGACATGAACTTTATCTACAGGCTTGAGCGTAAGGACCCGCTCCTTTGGAAGGCGAGCGAAGAGCACAAGGCTATTATTAGAAACTCGCTTGGCTGGATCGACGTGCCTGAGCTGATGCTTGGACGCGCTGGGGAGCTTACGGAGTTTGCCCGCAGCGTCAGGGACGACGGCGTTACTCACGTCGTTGTACTTGGCATGGGCGGCTCAAGCCTTGCCCCGCTGGTCTTCAAAGAGACCTTCATGGGCTGCTCCGAAACAGATGGTTTTCCCGAACTCCTGGTGCTTGATTCCACAGACCCCGGCACTGTCAGTGCCGTCGCTTCAAAAATAAACCTGTTGACCACCCTTTTTATAGTAGCAAGCAAGTCCGGCACGACCATCGAGCCGATGAGCTTTTTTGCGTATTTTTATGACCTGCTCAAGGAGCAAAAAGGTGAAAACGCCGGCGAGAATTTTATCGCCATAACCGACCCCGGCACCCGGCTTGAAGCCCTTGCCACGGAAAAGGGTTTCAGAAAGACTTTTTTGAATCCACCAGACATTGGCGGGCGCTTCTCGGCTCTTTCCTATTTCGGCCTGGTTCCGGCGGCCCTCATGGGGGTGGACATCGAAAAGCTGCTTCAAGCGGCGATTACCACAAAAGCAGAGTGCCTGCCAAAGGGCGGAGGAGGCGAAGAAGGCAACCCGGCCTTTATGCTTGGCGCTTCGCTCGGCTCTCTTGCCTACTGCGGAAAGAACAAGTTGACTTTCCTGCTTAACGGGCAAATATCCGCTTTTGGCCTCTGGCTTGAGCAGCTTATTGCCGAGAGTACGGGTAAGGAAGGTCGGGGGCTTGTGCCTATTTCCGGCGAGCCGCTGCTTCCAATTGAGGATTATGGTTTTGACAGGGTATTTGTCCGTATTGCCCTTGCAGGCGAACAGAACGCCGAGATGGATGAAAGGTGCGCTGCGCTTGAGCGCACGGGCCATACGGTTTTCAGGTACGACCTTGAAGACCGTTACGAGCTTGCAGGTGAGTTTTACCGGTGGGAACTTGCAACAGCTATTTGCGGCGCCGTGTTAGGCATTAACCCGTTTGACCAGCCCGATGTTGAGGACGCCAAGGTCAGGGCAAGGCAGTGCCTTAATGGCGGCGGCCGCGGCGGCGGCGACGGGGATAAAGACGGGGAACTAATCAAAGCCGCGCATTACGAGTGCGACGCTTTCTCGATTACTTTCGGTCGCGGCACTTTTGAGAGCCTTGGCCTTGCCTCTGTGAACGGCGCTGAAAAAGAGAATGAAATAATTCCAAAAATTTTAAAAAGTTTTTTTTCGCCTGTTTCTGCAGTTGCGTTTGGTGAAGGTGGTGGCAAAGGCGGTGGTGGAGGATACGCCTGTGTGCTTGCATATCTCAACAGCGAAGACGCGCTGGTTTCAGCCGCGCTTAAGTCATTAAGGGCTTGTCTTGGTGACGTGTTTAAAGTCGCAACCCAGTTCGGTTACGGACCCAGGTACTTGCATTCCACGGGCCAACTTCACAAGGGCGGACCGGAGGGGGGGATCTTCCTTATTCTTGTTACGGACGAGCGCGCCAGGGGTGATGTGGCTATTCCTGGCAGCGATTTTTCATTCGCAGGGCTTGAAATGGCCCAGGCGCTTGGCGATATGTCGGCGCTTGACGCAAATGGCAGGAGTGTTGCGCTTGTGAGATTAAAAAGTCCTGTTTCCGCCTCGCTCGGAGAGCTTACTTCTACGCTTGGCAGGATTGTAAATTGAATACGTGTTATTAGCTTAAAAACCTGTTTATTTGTTTCTTGTGCCGTGTGGGAGGTCCGCCGCTCTGCGGTTTTTTTTCTTTTTTTAAAAATTTCTGTAATAAATACTGGAGAAGTTATGAAAATAGGCATGGTAGGGCTCGGCAGGATGGGCATGAACATGACAAGGAGGCTCCTGAAGGCCGGGCATGAGGTCGTTGTATACAACAGGAGCCCTGAGAAGGTAAAGACAGCCGAGGCTGAAGGAGCCATAGGGGCAAGCTCTTTAAAGGAGCTTTGCGAGAAGCTTTCGCAACCAGCCGCAGTGTGGGTTATGGTGCCTGCCGGGGCCGCAACCGACGGCGTGATAGATGAACTTAAGGGGTATCTGGCAGAGCCGAATGTTGTTGAGCGCACCCAAGGCACCCAAAACGCCGTAGGGCGATTGTCTACAATTATAGACGGTGGCAACACCCACTACAAAGACGACTTAAGACGCGCCGGGGATTTGAAGGAATCAGGCATAAATTATATTGACGCAGGCACAAGCGGCGGCATATGGGGGCTTCAAATCGGTTATTGTTTAATGGTCGGCGGCGATAAAGACGTTTGCAAATCGCTTGAGCCGATTTTCCTCTCTCTTGCCCCTGAAGGCGGGTACCTGTATTGCGGGTTAACAGGGGCCGGGCATTACGTGAAGATGGTGCATAACGGCATTGAATACGGCCTTATGGAGGCGTATGCCGAGGGTTTTGAATTGCTTAACGCTTCGCCCTACGGTAAAGACCTTGAATTTTCAAAGGTTGCGCACCTGTGGAATAACGGCAGTGTCGTCCGTTCGTGGCTGCTCGAACTCATGGAAGACGCCTTTACAGAGAATGAAGACTTAAGCGGCATTGC
>CBDUXY010000121.1:0-9181 GCA_965371305.1 uncultured bacterium | reverse complement strand
CAGAACGAAATATGAAGGTGAAAACACCTGGTCAGGCGACGAGGAATTAAACCCGAATTAAGCCCGCCATGCGGATAAGATTTTAAAAATGAGGAGGAATCTTTTTTTATGTTAGAAATTTTCAGAACCAAACGCTATTACGTGCCATTTTTAATAATTATTGCTCTTGCGGTTATTGCCATGACTTTTTTTGGTATGTCTCCTGCGCCGAGTAACAAAAAAGATACGAACACTATCGTTGTAGCCACTGTTAACGGCACCCAGATAACCACTGCCGAGTATGACTCCATGTACAGACAGCAGCTTGAGTACTATAAACGCATGTATCAGGGTAATCTCACTGAGGAGGCGCTTGAGGAGCTTGATTTAAAGCAACGAACCCTTGAAACTCTTATTGAGAGGGTTCTGATACTTGCCCAGGCCAGGAAGGACGGTCTTACGGCGACTGCCGCGGATGTTCAGCAAAGGATATCCTCCACCAGTGCTTTTCAAGTCGACGGTAAGTTCAACAAGGCCCGTTATTTTGAGCTGCTTCAGGCAAACAGTCTACAGCCCGCTGCTTATGAGGAGAGCCTGAAGAGTGAACTTGTAATGGAAAGCATGGTTAATCGGGTGGTTGAGAGCGTAAAGGTAAGCAGCGAAGATATTCGCGCCCTTTATGAAAAAGAGCATAAGGACGTTTCTTTTGATTATATTAAAGTAACTTCAACGGACTTTTTAAAAACCCTTACGTATAAAGACGATGACGTTAAGAAGTATTACGACTCTCATCATGACTCTTACATGGTTCCGGCAAAGATACAGGCGTTTTACGCCTATCTGGATAAAGAAGAATTTTCAAAATCAATAAAAGTAACCAACGAGGAACTTAAAACTTATTACGAGGCGAACAAGGATGAGATGTTCAAGGAGAAGGATACGGCAAGGGCGCGTCATATACTTGTAAGGCTTGACGGTAAGATAACCGACAAGGACAAGGCCCTGGCGGATGCAAGGAAAAGAGCAGAGGACGTGCTTGCCGGTCTTAACAAAGGTGAGGATTTTGCAGAGCTTGCAAAGAAAGTATCCGAGGACCCGGGTTCGGCTAAAAAAGGCGGGGACCTGGGCGTTTTTTCTCAGGGCGCTATGGTAAAGAGCTTTGACGAGGCAGTGTTTTCCATGAAGCCAGGGGAGATGAGTGGTCTCATTGAGTCACCGTTTGGCTTTCACATCATAAAAGTAGAAGAGATTAACAAGGGCAAGGTGTCTTTGTTTAATGAGGTTCGCGGTAAAGTTAAAGAGGCTCTTCAAAATGAGGGCGCTATGGCAAAAGCAAGGGGCGCTCTTCAGTTTTTGAAGGCTCTGTTTGAAGAAGGCGGGGAGAGAGACAAGATAAAGTCTGAGGCCTTAAGGTTAGGTGTGAAGACCCGTCTGACCAAGTTTTTCAGTGAAGACAAGCCTGATAAGGAAGTGATGAAGGAGAAGAAACTTGCCAACGCCGTTCTTACGATGAACCAGGGCGGGGTGAGTTTGTTTGAGACGCGAGGCAGCATGTATATCGTAAGGGTAGAGAAGAGAGAGGATAAACACGTCTCACCTTTCGAGGACGTAAAGAGTTCTGCTGAGGAGGCCTATAAGTTCGAGCAGGTCGGTGAGTTGGCAAAGAAGGTCGGTGAGGAGCTTGTCGAAAAGATCAAGGCCGGTGAGGACTGGAATAAAATATCCGCTTTTGCCCGTGAAAAGGGTTACAAGCATGGCAAGACAGAGTACTTTTCCCTTCGCAGGTCTTTTGGTATGATACCCGGTCTGTCCGTGTTTGTTGCCGACCATGACGGGCTTTTTGAGCTGACGAAGGAAAAACCTCTTTACGAAAAGTCGGTTTTCCACGGCAACAACGCCTATGTGTTTAGCCTGAGTGACACGAATAAGGCCCCTCAAGCTGATTTTGAAAAAATCAAGTTGTCGCTCGGCCGGCGTCTTACCGAGGAGAAGCAGGGGGAAGCCTACAAGAAATGGACAGAGGAGTTAAGGTCCAAGGCCGAGATTAAGGAATTCAAGGAGAATTTGTAGTGCAATTTGTAGTGCAATTTACTGACGAACAAAAAATTAAGACGGAGACTACCTGAGTAATGCGTTTATCAAGGATGTTTTTGCCAACGCTTAAGGAGTCCCCTTCGGACGCGGAGGTCGTAAGCCACAGGCTTATGGTGCGCGCCGGTATGATCAGGAAACTTGCGGCAGGCGTTTATAACCTGCTTCCCATGGGGCTTCGCGTCGTACAGAAGGTCGAGGGTATTGTACGCGAGGAGATGAACAGGGCAGGGGGGTGCGAGGTGTCAATGCCCGTTGTGCAACCCTCTGAGTTGTGGCGCGAGAGCGGCCGGTGGGACGTGTACGGCAAGGAGCTGCTAAGGTTAAAAGACCGTCACGGCCGAGAGTTTTGTCTTGGGCCCACGCACGAAGAGGTCATAACCGACATGGTCAGAAATGATGTGCGTTCTTACCGCGAGCTCCCTCTTAACCTGTACCAGATTCAGACCAAGTTCCGCGATGAGATACGCCCGCGTTTCGGCCTTATGCGGGGGCGCGAGTTCATAATGAAGGACGCTTATTCTTTTCACGCCGACGAGGAGAGCGCAAATAAAGAATATAAGAATATGTATGACGCCTATACTCGTATCTTTGAAAGGTGCGGTCTTGAGTTCAGGGCTGTCGAGGCGGAGACAGGGTCGATAGGCGGGTCTTTTTCTCATGAGTTCATGGTGCTTGCCGACACTGGCGAAGACGCCGTGGCAAGTTGTACCGGGTGCGACTACGCTGCAAACACGGAGCGGGCAGAAATACGGCAGCCGGAGCCGTCTGAGCAGGGGCAGGGTGTGGGCAACCCGGGGCCGGAAGCAGGTGCGTCCATTGGCGAAATAGAGACGGTGTCTACCCCCGGCGTTACCACAATTGAAGAGGTAAGTTCTTTTTTAGGGGTAGAACCAAAACTTATGATTAAGACTCTTTTGTATGTTACAGACTCGGGCGACGTGGTTGCAGCCCTTGTTAGAGGGGACTCGGACGTGAACGAGCCAAAGCTGCTGCGTGTTATTAATGAAAATGACAACAACGATAAAAAGGCTGATACAATCACCCTTGCAGACGACGAGGCTGTAACGCGAGTTACGGGAGCGCCTGTTGGATTTGCAGGGCCGGTTGGATTAGACATACCGATTTACGCGGATTGGGGCGTACTGGATGTGGCTTCTGGCGCCACAGGCGCCGTCACAGGTGCAAACCGGGCCGACACTCACATTATAAATGTTGTGCCGGGGCGTGACTTTAAGGCCACTTATATAGACCTGAGGACTGTGAAAGCAGGTGATCCTTGTCCGAGGTGCGACTCAAAGTTTGAGATAAAAAGGGGCATCGAGGTCGGACATATCTTTAAGCTTGGCACGAAGTACAGCGAGGCCATGGGTGCAACGTTTCTGGACGAGAACGGCCGGGAGCAACTAATGATAATGGGTTGTTACGGCATAGGCATCGGGAGAACCGCGGCAGCGGCAGTCGAGCAGAACCACGACGACGCAGGCATCGTGTGGCCCGCCCCGCTTGCACCGTTCGATTGTATTATTGTACCGGTGAACATGAAAGACGAAGATTTGGTCAAAGCCAGTGAGGAGCTTTATAGTGAACTTGTGAAAAATGGCTTAGAGGTGTTGCTTGACGACCGCGGCGAGAGGGCAGGGGTTAAGTTCAAGGACGCGGATCTGATCGGTGTGCCGATTCGGGTAACGGTTGGTTCAAGGGCGCTTAAACAGGGCTCGGTTGAGATTAAACAAAGAAGCAGTAAAGACGAGCCCGTACTTGTGAAAACAGAGGACGCTGCCGAGGAAGTCATAAGGATTTCTTTAAATCCCGCATAGAGGGTTTAATCCCACAGGGCTTGTTGCGAGGTTTTTTTTAAAAAGTATGATTTTTTTCTAAGATATCCCGATGCTTGCGACAGGGTGTATGTTAGAGTGTGTGACGTGGTGGTGGACTGTGGAACCGGTGCGCAGACAGAGTTAGTTAGCGAGAACTTATGACGATACTTATAGAAGACGAAGGGCTCAGGGAAAAGCAAGGTGTGTTCCTTAACAGGGACGAGGCAGCAGGCCTGCTTTCCGAGCGCCTTTGCGCCAACGGCCTTGGAGGAGACGACTGTGTTGTGCTTGCCATCCCCTCCGGCGGCGTGCCCCTGGGTGCGCGCATTGCCCGTGAGCTTAAGGCCGAGCTTGACCTTGTAATAGTCAGAAAGGTGCAGATACCATATTACATGGAGGCTGGTTTTGGCTCGGTTGGGCCTGACGGAGAGGTGTTCCTTAATAAATTTTTGTTCTCCCATTTAAACCTTTCTGAAGAAGACGCGCAAGAGCAGATCGACAAGGCAAAAGAGATTATAAAGGAAACAAGGAAGTTTTTCTGCCAGGGCAGGGCAGAGGTGAATTTAAAAGATAAGACGGTCATAGTTGCCGACGACGGTCTTGCGTCCGGTTTTACCATGCTCTCCGCCCTTGAGTATATAAGAAGACAATCACCCAAAAGGTTGATTATTGCCGTTCCTACTGCAGCTTTTACGACCATTGAGCTGCTTTTGCCGGACGTTGATGAACTGTATTGTCTTAACGTGCGCGGCGAGGAGTTTTTCTCTGTTGCAGATGCCTACCGCGACTGGAAGAAGATCACAAAAGAAGAGGCCCTGGTTGTTTTCAGAGAATTTGTTGAACACAGTGAATAGGTTTTTTTCTCCGTAGCGTCGTGTTGCCTGGTTGATATTTCAAAAAGTGTTGTTATAATCTACTCAAAAGTTATGGGGACCCGAATGTCTGAGCCTCGCACCAAGTGTTGGTACATAAACAATATAAGGTTGTTTAACGGTCTGGGCAAGGACGAGATGGACAGGCTCATGCCGATGATCAAGGAGTTTCGTGTCGGCAGAAAGGACTTTATCTACACCACAGGAGACCCGTCGGATACGATCTATATTCTTAAAGAAGGTACGGTTAAGATCACTCGGTTCTCCGAGGCAGGCCGGGAGCTGACGGTCGATATATTGGGCCCTGGCGATATATTCGGTGAACTTGCCCTTGCAGTAGTTGATGACGATGATGACGGCGGCGACGACGAGCAGGGTGAACTCGACACCACGGCCCAGGCCCTTGAGGATTGTTACGTCTGCACTATGAGGCGCTGTGATTTTAATGAGTTTATAAAGACCATGCCGCATCTCTCGCTCCACATCATGAAGCTCATGGGCACTCGCATGAAGAGGATTGAAAACCGTCTTGAGAACATGATCTTTCAGGACGTGCATACAAGGCTCTATGGAGTTTTAAAGGATCTGTCCATTCGTTACGGCTCACCGTCGGGCGACTGTGTAAGGCTTACGTTAAGGCTCACGCATCAGGAACTGGCAAGTTTAATCGGGGCAAGCCGCGAGACAGTGACCACGGAACTTAACAATCTGAAAAAAACAGGCGCCATAAATATAGACGGTAAGGAAATAACCATCTGTGCCTGAAAAGGCCCGGATATACGGTCCTGGATTTTTTTTACTTTTTTGTAGTCTGGGTTACATTCTTTAAGCAGCTTCTTTGTTATAAATAGGGCATAAACAAGGTTTAAGCCCAAACAAAGGGGCAAAGGAGGATAATCCGATGAGAAAAATATTTGGTAGTTTACTGACGTTTGCAGTGGTTGTGCTTATGGCAGGTGGCGTGTATGCGTTCGAGCCTGTACAATCGGTTCAAGCAGGCGTGGTGGTTGCAATGGGCGCAGCTACTAACCCGTGCGCAGCAGCCAACCCATGCGCTGCAACTAACCCATGTGCGGCTAAGAACCCGTGCGCAGCAGCCAATCCATGCGCGGCTACTAACCCGTGCGCGGCGGCAGTTAATCCATGTGCAGTAGTCAACCCATGCGCGGCAACTAACCCGTGCGCAGCTAAGAACCCGTGCGCGGCTAACCCGTGTGCCTGGTCAAAATAAAGGAGGTCGTATTATATGAAAAAAACATATGGTAGTTTATTCGTCATTCTCGCGCTGGTTGTTTTTATGGGGGTGTTTTTTGCAACACCCCCGAATATAGCAACTGCTGATGGTGCCGGGCATATTTTACTTGCAAAGAGTAAAAACCCCTGTAATCCGTGCGCAGCTAATCCGTGTGCGACTAACCCGTGCGGTGCAAAGAATCCATGCGCAGCCAATCCGTGTGCGGCTAACCCCTGTAACCCGTGCGGCGCAAAAAACCCGTGCGCAGCTAACCCGTGCGCAGCGAACCCGTGTAACCCATGTGGCGCAAAGAATCCATGCGCAGCTAACCCATGCGGAGCAAAAAACCCGTGTGCTGCAAACCCGTGCAACCCGTGCGGCGCAAGTAACGTATGCAACCCGTGCGCTGGAGCAAATCCACCTTTGAGAGACAACGCCTTTAAGAACAGGCGCCAGGCCTATAAGCTCGGTAAAGGCCTCTGGAAGGACGCCTCTCTTGGCACAAGCGGCTTGAGTTGTGATTCATGCCATCACGACGGGGCACAACTTAAAAAGGGCAAAGGCTCGTATTTTCCACGTTACGTAGCCATGCCGAACGATATCGTAACGCTTGACCAGATGATAAACTACTGTGTGTTGAATCCACTTAAGGGTAAGGCGCTTTCCTGGGATTCAAGAGAACTGACTGCTCTGTCCGTATATTATAAGGCGCTTAAGTACAAGAGCAAAGGCAAGCACGGTAAGGCCATGAAACGGCGTAAACATAAAAACCCGTGCAACCCATGCGCAGGGGTGAATCCGTGCAGCGCTGGTAACCCGTGCGCCCCTAAAAACCCGTGCAACCCCTGTTCAGGTAGTTAATGTTTTTTACCGGTTTAAGTTTTTATCGCAGGAGAATGAGGCATTTGTCAATGCCGGCGGCGACGCCGTCGGTGTCATTGGTGTCGTATGTCCTTATTCTCCTGTGTTTTTTTCTAACGGTTTCGTGTAACTCAGAGCAGGGGGCGAAACAGTCAGCACAGTCAGCAAACACTGTTGCTGATTCCAAGGTTATAGAAGGATACTGGGAGCGGCCTGTGCCTCTTCAGGGCCCTGTCCCGGCGTCTTATTCCAAGCTTGAGGCCTCGTTGTACCCGGAGGACTGCGCTGTGTGTCACGCTGCCCAGCATAGTGACTGGAGTGGCTCTTTGCATAGCAAGGCCATGAGTCCCGGCCTTACAAGCCAGCTCTCACCTCATGACCAACCTGGTTTTGCCGCGTCCTGTTACCTGTGCCATTCAATCCTTACCGAGCAGCAGGAGTTCGTATCGACTGATAAGGGATATTCTACAAACCCGGACTTTGACGCCCGGCTAAGGCAAAGCGGCGTTACCTGCGCGGGCTGTCACGTTCGCGGCAATAAGCGCTACGGCCCTCCGTCACTTAAGCAGGGCAAGGCCTCTGGCGCTCAGCCTCACGGCGGTTTTACCGAGTCTTCTTTTTTCGAAGAGTCAGGCTTTTGCAAGCCCTGTCATCAGTTCCCTGATAACTGGCGTTCCATAAACGGCAAGCTCATTGAGAACACCTACGAGGAGTGGAAGGCAAGCAAGTACGCGGCGCAGGGGGTGACTTGCCAGAAGTGCCACATGCCGGGCAGACAGCATCTCTTTAAGGGCATACACGACAAGGAAACGGTCTTGAGCGGCATTACCATTGACGTAAAACCGTTAACTCCAACCGGCGTTACCATGACCGTGACTAATACCGGCGTGGGTCATAATTTTCCCTCCTATGTAACCCCGCTTGTTATAGTCAGTGGTACGTTGATTGACAACACTGGCCTTGCGATACCCGGCACCTTGCAACAGGGTTATATAGGCTGGCGTGTTTCTCTTGACGTGCAAAGAGAGATAGCCGACACGCGCCTTGCCCCTGGTGAGAGCTTTAAATTCGACTATGCCCCTCGCGCCCGTAAGGAAGCCGCCGGGATTGCCCTTGAGGTGTGGGTAGAGCCTGATGAGTTCTATAACAGGTTTTTCAAGGCAAGTCTTCAGTATGGGCGTTACGCTTCAAAGGAGACGATGGAGGAAGCCCTTCGTATAACCGAGGAGTCGAAGTACAGGCTTTTTAGAAAAGAGTTTGTATTTAAATCAATTAAATAACCGTCAGGCTCTTTTTCACCGGTGCCTTGTTTGTTATAATGAATTAAACCTGCCATGCGAGTTAGTAGTCTTTTATTAATGACAGTGCTTTTTTTAGCGCACGCATGGCAAGCCCATGCCTTGACTTCCATGCGCAGCGGTAATTGTCGGGTTCTGTTTCCTTTTCATCGCTCTAACCGTGATTCTGAACCTTGCTAAAGCCTGTCCTGAGCCTGTCGAAGGGCCTGTGGTGAGCCTGTCTATTGTCTAATAGGCCGGACCACGGTGAAACAATAACAAAGAATTCATATGTTTTTTAAACTTGCTTCGACGCTATACCTGGCGCCCGGATGTCTTTTTATACATTTGTACGTGCTCAGGGTCGTTGTTTTAGTTTGAATTTAACCCTCTTATGTGTTAGAAATCTAATGTTTGATTTACGTTAAAGAGGTTACTTGTAAACATGGAAAAAACCGTAAAATACGACCATCAGTCGATAGAAGAGAAGTGGCAGGAACTCTGGCAGGAGAGCGGCGCTTTCAGGGTCGATGTGGACGCTCCCGGCGAGAAGTTTTACCTCCTTGAGATGTTCCCTTACCCGTCCGGGAAGATCCACATGGGACACGTAAGGAATTATTCGATTGGCGACGTGCTGGCACGTTTTTTCAAGATGCGCGGCAAAAACGTCCTTCATCCGATGGGCTGGGATTCGTTTGGCCTGCCTGCTGAAAATGCCGCAATCCAGCATAATATTCACCCGGCCGAGTGGACCGTAAAGAACATAGATTACATGAGGACCCAGTTAAAACGTATTGGTTTCAGTTATGACTGGGAGCGCGAGGTCGCGACCTGCAAGGTTGACTATTACCGCTGGAACCAGTGGTTCTTTCTGAAGTTTTTTGAAAAGGGTCTTGCCTATAAGAAATCCGCTACCGTTAACTGGTGTGAGCCTTGCAACACCGTGCTTGCCAACGAGCAGGTCGAGGACGGACTTTGCTGGAGGTGCGAGTCCACGGTCGAGCAAAAAGAACTCGACCAGTGGTTTTATAAGATTACCGATTACGC
>CBDUXY010000120.1:0-9195 GCA_965371305.1 uncultured bacterium | reverse complement strand
CCACGACCTCCCCCCCCCTTTTAGATCACACAACGACGTTTTTGTATTGCCGTTTGCTGCTGCGTGTGGAAAGACTGCCCTTAATATAATATCTTATGTTCAGGAATTATTTCACATATCCTCCAAGTACTAGGAAAAACGTCCATTCCGGGGCCTTAGTTTTTTATACCTGGTAGTGACTGTTATTGACTGTCTACTATACACCGGCTTCTTAGGGGTTACAGCAACCCTCATGTTCACCTCTTGCCCTCATTTATCCGCCTCATAACCCTAAGGTAGCAGGTTCAAAACCTGCCCCCACTAGCACGAAAATCAGCAAATTTTCTAAGATCGTCGCCACACCTTCACGAAAACCAATACATCCAAACGGCTTACCTTTTTACCTTGACAACGAATAGAGCTCTGGATGATACTACTATGCGTAAACAGGACACAACCATCTTCTTTACTGAGTCAATGTAGACTTCCGCCTTCGGTTTTTTCTCTTTAAGTGCACCTTTGAAATTTTTTCTACCTGCGAGTTTTAGAGAGATGATAGCTGTAAAAAATCTAAATGTACACTTCGGGCCGACCGTTGCCCTTGATAATATTAACCTCCACATCCCCGAGGGTGGAGTTATAGGGTTATTAGGGCCAAACGGCGCGGGTAAGACAACGCTTCTCCGGGTCCTTACGACCTACCTTCCTCCCTCGTCCGGTGAAGTCAATATCCGCGGGCATAATCCGCAACAAGACCCCATACCCATAAGAGAGATGATCGGTTATTTCCCAGAAACACCCCCTCTTTACATGGACATGCTCGTAAGTGAATACCTATCATTTGTTGCAAGGGCCAGGGGGCTTGATGCAGGTACGGAAAAAAGCCGCGTCGACTGGGTATTGGATACCTGTGAGATCAGAGACGTCTACAAAAAGACCATTATAGAACTTTCAAGGGGATACCGGCAGCGCCTTGGCCTTGCCCAGGCACTTATTCACGACCCGGACATACTGATACTCGACGAGCCGACAACCGGGCTTGACCCGCTCCAGATAATAGACATAAGGAATCTCCTGAAAGAACTTGCCAGGACAAAGACGATTATATTCAGCACCCATATCCTGCAGGAGGTAGCGGCCATAAGCGACCGCGTAATAATTTTAAATAATGGCAGGGTCCTGGCCGACGGATCAAAAGAAGAGCTTCAAGGTGAAGCCCTTAACACCAAAAGAGTCGAGCTTGTAGTCAATGCAACGCCAAACACAAAACCAAACGAAGTGACGACCGCCCTTAACGGTATTAAAGGCATTAATAGCTGCGATATTATCGAAACCACGTCCGAGGGGTTCTATAGAATTGAACTCAGTTGTGACCAGGGCGTAAATATATGGGAAGACGTGGACAGACTTATAAAAGCAAACGGCTGGGAGTTACGGTCTTTCCATGACCTGCCGCCGAGCCTTGAAGAGGTATTTATCTCACTCGTTAAAAAGTCTAAATCCGAAGGGCGGGTACAGAATTGAAGGCCTTTAAAGCAATATTTTTTAGAGAGCTGCGCTCATATTTCGATTCCCCAATAGCATACATCTTCCTCGTTGTCTTTTTGTTATTGAATTGCAGTCTTTACATGTCTTCGTTCTTTCTCGGTGAAAGGGCTGAGATGAGGACGTTCTTCGGTCTCCTGCCGCTGGTGCTGGTCGCGTTCATACCTGCCATAACAATGAGACTGTGGGCCGAGGAAAGAAAACTCGGCACCATAGAACTCCTCATGACCTTACCCGTAAGGACCCACAGTGTCGTTACCGCAAAGTTCCTTGCAAGTTTTGTATTTTTTCTTATTGCCCTTGCCGGGACGTGGACAATACCGGCGACCCTCTCGGTCCTGGGTAATCCGGACCCGGGTGTGATCCTTGGCGGGTACCTGGGATGCGCCCTTCTTGGCGGGTTTTACCTCTCCGTTGGAATCTTCGCCTCGGCCCTTTCCAGAGACCAGATAGTGGCCTTTATCATCGCTCTCGTCCTGTGCTACGCATTTTACATTTCAGGCTCCGACTATGTCGCGACCCAGCTTAACGGGTGGAGCGGGTCCTTAACCCTTGGCACCGTAGTGCAAAACTACATATCCCTAACCGAGCACTTCAAGGGTATAGAGCGAGGGATAATTGCTCTGAAAGATATTGTCTATTTCCTGACCATGACGGTTTTGTTCCTGCTCCTGAACATACAATTTCTGAATAAAAGCAGGCAGGTGCGTGGAAAGACAGGTTTTATCGTAGTCGTCATAGTTTTTTCGGCAGTTGCTCTTTTCACCAATATCGTAGCATCAGGGTTCTCTTCGAGCCGCCTTGACCTGACGGAAGAAAAGATATTTACTGTCTCTCCGGCATCAAAAAAAATACTTAAACAACTTAAAGCTCCCGTTATGGTGAGATACTACGTGACTTCACAAACAAAGATGCCGAGTGGAATGAAAAATATAGAAAGAGACGTAACGGATAAACTCGAAGAATTGAAGATAGCCTCGAAGGGACGTCTTACCTTTGAGGTAGCCGACCCGTCTATGAACCCGGCCTTGCAGGAAGAGATAAGAAAAAAGGGCGTCACCTCTTTTCAGATCCAGAGCGTAGAAAGAGACGAAGTTGCCATAAAGCTTATCTACTCAAGCCTCTCCATCTCTTACCTGGATAAACCGCAGTGGGTTATAAACCCGGTACATTCAGACAATATCGACAACCTCGAATATGAGCTCATCTCAAAGATATATAAGTTATCGCTTGATAGGAGCCCCAGGGTGCTTTTTTATACCCCGAGCGAATCTGCCGGCTCCCTGGGCCCGACAATGGAGAAAAGGCCGTCTCAGATGGTGGATAAATTCAGCAAGCTTGAGAGCCTTTTAGAGCGCGAAAGGTACGATGTCGTACGGATGAACCTTGATGAGGAAAGCGGTATTACGCAAAACACCGATACACTCGTAATAGTACGCCCGCGGGAACTTAACGAAAGACAGAGGTACGAGATAAACCGCTTTCTTGTGGAGGGTGGCAATGTGATCCTGGCCGTTCAAAACTATACGGCCCATTACCTCGGTTCGAGCTCCGGCACGGTAGAGGTGATGCCGGTCTCACTTTCTCCCGGTGTTAACCGCTTGATAGAAAACTATGGCGTCAAGGTAGAAGAGAAAATTCTCATGGACACGCTCCAGGAAACTCTTAGCATTCCGGCAAGTACTGGAATAAAAGGGCTCTCCACCTCCCCCCAGTCAGTACCCGTTAAGTTACCGATTCAGGTACGCGCCCTTCCGACAAAGAACGGCTCAAGCCCCATTACCGAGAAGATAACGGCTTTGCTATATGTATGGGGTTCTCCGCTGATCTGGAATAAGGATCTTATAAAGGACACGGGTCTTAAAGTTACGGAACTCGTGTCGTCAAGCACGGAGAGCTGGACAATTGCGCTAAAAAAAGGGGGCATTTTAAAAAAGACCGACATGGCGCCGCCTATTAATGTCGATGGGGTTGTCGGAACTAAACCCCTTGCCGTACTTATAGAAGGGCAGTTCCCGGACCTGTTTAAAGGTAAAGACGTACCGTTGTGGCCAACGCAGGAGTCCTACGCAGAAGACAGCCGGGGCAAAGCCGCTGCCAAAAAAGGTGCCATGATCCTGATCGGTAACGGGGAGATGTTCGACAACGACTTTCTCGAGGCACTCGGCAACGGTATCTTCATGTTGAACGCAGTCGACACCCTCTCTATAGGAGGCAACATAATAGGCATTCGTACCAGGCATCAAAGCCAGAGGTTTATTCGCAGCCTGTCGCCTGAAAAAAAGTTATGGTATCGTTTTTTTGTTATTTTCTTTATGCCGCTTACCGTGGTCGCCTGCGGAATAATCAGGTTTTTAATCAGGCGCAGGGTAAAGGCTGCATATATGAGGACGTTGAATGAAACGTAGAGAAAAAATAATTATAGCAATAGTCGTTTTTGTCCTGACGGCTATCTATATGGTGCAAACAGACCGCCCCCCCATTCAACAGTCGGCGTCCGGGGGCTATACCCGGCTCTTGCCTGAAGATTTTTCCTTTCCAAAAATCAGGAAGATAGAATTATACAGAGGGAGTAATAAAGAGCAAGCTTTGGTTTTGGAGAAAGAAAAGAAGATATGGAAGGTTGCGACACTTGAGGGTAGAGTTGCCGAGAGTGGCAGGATTGCGGAATTATTCTTTGAGCTTAACGCAATGCAGGGGGAACTCCGTGGGAGCGAGCCTGGGATTTTCCCGGTATTTCTCTTAAGCGACAAAAGGGCCGTTCATATAGTGTTCTACGGAAAAGGTGGAGCCGTGTACCTGCATCTGCTCGTCGGCAAGATGGAGCCCGTCTTTGGCAAGAGGTTTGTAAGGTTCGCCGGCAGCAATAATATATATCTATCTAATGTAAAATTAAGTTTTTCCGTTGGCCCGTTCGGGAGTAACAACCAGAGAGACCCGGACCATTTTCAGTGGCTCGGTCAAGTGAGTGAGCCACAGGAAAGTGTGCCCGGCGTGGTTTAATCCCCCGGGTTTAATGACCAACAACTTGCTGCTTTATAATACCCTGTCGCTTGCTGTGCGGTGAAGTTCACTGACTGGACGAGGCGTTGCCTAACTCAAGCTTCAGCCAGTCAAGCGGAGTTGATTTCTTTTTTGTCCTAATATTTGACGCTATGTGCGGCACAAAAAGTACGTTGCCTACCGTTGTTATTGAACCGGGGATAAAGTTCTTAAGCCGCTTCAATTCTCTGGTATTCACGACGACCAGGGATGCAACCTGGGCCTGGACATAAAGTCTTCCACCCTCGGCGTCGTACGTCATCCCCTCGGGTGTTTTGGGTGCGGCAATGGTCTTGATGTTCTTGTTCGTCTTTGTGTCGATAACGCTTAAATACGCGCCCATGTGACTAAGGGCGTAGATATATCTGCCCCCCTCCACAAGTATAAGGTTTCTAGGGTTCGTTCCGACAGAGACCCGTTTGATAATCTTTTTTGTGGCAAAGTCCATAATAATAACCCTGTCATTTTCAACGTCCGTAACATAGAGTGTTTGTCCGTCCGCGCTTATGGCTACGGCACTCGGGTATCCGTCTATTTTTATCGTGTCTACTATTTCGTCCTTATCTGTATCCACTATCATCACTTCATTGGAGTTCTTATTCGGCACCAGCAGTTGTTTTCCGTCCGGGGTGAGTATCGGCTTTTGCGGGTTGATGCCGAGCCGGACCTTCTTTACGGGCTTCCAGTCCTTTGTCTCAATAACGTCCATGTAACGATTTTCGGAATCAATTGCATAGAGCTTTTTCCCGTCTTTAGAAAAGACGACATAGTTGCGCCCCACCTGACGGTACCGGCCTATGAAGATTTCTATCTTCTTTTCGACCGTATGGGTCTCGCGATTAATTATCCAGATTTTTTCAAGCCTTGCCATATGGCTGACCGCAAGCCACCTCCCGTCGGGAGATACCGCCATATGGTACGGGTAATATCCAAGCAGTATACTATCCTTACGTTTGTTGGTTGCCGTGTCGTAGACCAGCAGTTTTGCGGGCCTTGGACTAATAGTATATAAAAGACCACCCTGGCCGCTTTCTGCGGCCAGAGGCGAAGCAGAGAGCGCAAAAAGAGCAAATACGATTATAAATAGCAGGGGCCGGGCCGTGTGTTTTAGAGTTTTCATGGCAGTTGGTAGACCTCAATACCGAGTGGACCATAGCCGAGATTCGGCACCCTCATAACCTCCCGGGCCTTGGCTGTATCTATTATGAAAAGTTGTCCTTCACCCCAGTTGCTTATATAGAGGTGTTTACCGTCGGGGCTTAGTTTGATGTTCAGGGCTAAAAAGCCTATATCTATATTTTCTACGGGCTCTCCTGATTTCAGGTCCACCACGGTCACGCTCTGCGAGCCGGTGTTGCAGGTGTAGGCGAATCTACCGTCAGGAGAGACCACAACATCTCCGGGGCCGATGCCGACCGGGATGCGCTGGACACGCTTGTGTGTTTTAACGTCCACCACGTCAAGACTATTGTTGAGACCGTCGCCCACATATAAATGTTTTCCATTCGGGCTTATAGAGATTGCGCCAATGCCGCCACCCTCTAATTGGATAGTCTTTTTAAGTACGTCGGTGGTTGTGTCCAGGACGTAGATATCACCCGTTGCAATGCCCGGTATATAGAGCCGCCCTCCGCCCGGTGAGAGCACAGGCTTAAACGTCCTGATTTCCTTTTTTTTGTTTAAGTTGAACCTCTTTATCATCCTCATTGTCCGGACGTCGACGACGTAAAGTCTCCCGGTGAATTTATTGACGGCATAGAGTTTGCGTCCGTCCTTGTTAAAGGCAAGGTTGAGGCAATTGGTGTGGCTCTTCCCGTCGCCCTCAAGCCGTACCTTACTGAGGACCTCAAGTGTATCACGGTCAAGCAACAGGATATCGCCCCACGAATCTACATGGCTTACGGCAAGTGTACGGAAGTGCGGATCAAATGCCACATCACACGGGCCTTTTCCAACTTTTACGACTTTATTTACGACCCCACTGTTGCCGTCTATCCGAACTAACTCGTTGGTACCTTCAACGACTACATAAATTAAATCAGAGGCCTGGGCCTGGATTGGAGAATATGCCAGACAAAACACGACGAGGAGCGTTCGGAACCATCGCAGATGGTGCCTGATTGTATTTTTTTCGTATCTTTGCTGCATAGATATATGGCACGTCCTTTAAATAGTTTTTTTTAACTGCACGCCTTTGTGAATTAAAATGCCAGACTAATCAATATACCCGTTGTATACCGCATCGACAGCTGTAGCGCCCATGTTCGGCACGACATCCATACCTCCGCCGTGACATGTGAGGTCGCATTGCAGGTCTTCCCCACCTGTGGGCTCGCAGGGACAATTACAGGGACAGCCCGCGCAGCCACACTGCGCCATGTTACATACCATGCTGCCCGTTATGCCGCCGCCGTAGCTTATGCATTCAATGTCGCACGGACAGGACATTCCAAGCAAGCCGCATAGGACGTTACCCTCGTCGCATGGGAGGCCGCCGGGGGTGACACCGCTGGCTAAACTAAACCAACGCGGCCTGACAAAGTTACGGGCCTGTACTTGCGGCGAAAAATTAACCAGGTGTGTATTCAGATCGGCACCGGGGTCTAATATGGTGTTTGTCTGTTCGGCGTTGGAGTGGACGTTGTAGTGGCAATTGGCGCATGAGGTGTACATGTTGTTAATAATGTGCCACCCCGCGTTGGGTGTCTCATTGGCCAGATGAAGCGCGTGAAGGTTTATCTTTACCGGTCCTGACCCTGCGTAACAGACACTGAAACCCGATTGGTTACTTGTGAGTTTGAAGTTCGTGACCCTGTTGCCGCCTATTAACCCGTCGTCGTCGGTGAAGACCTGCGAGTTGTGGCAATTAAAACACAGTTGAAAGTTTGTCGGGTCCCAGGAACTGAACGGCGCCGCACTCGTAGTGCCAAGATCGGTGTTATAGTTCGCCCTTAATATACGTACATTTGTCGAGCCGTGCGGCCCTACAGGGTCGGTGAAACTATAGCCGTTGTCAATGTCGGTGAACCTCAGATTGGACTGGGTCACGGGGCCCGGGTAGGTCGGGGTGAAATAATCATGATCGGCGTCAACGCCTGCGATTACCGTTCCCGCACCGGTCTTTTCGTTGTTATGGCAGTCTGTGCATTGTATGGTGCTGGTATTAGTAAGGTTGCCCAGTAGTTGATTGTTCAACACTACTGAGGTATTTCGACCGGCCGCCGCCACCGGGTGATAGGCCCTGTTGTTGGAGAAAGTGTCCGGTATCGTTACGTCTTTGTTCGCGGCCGTACTTGGATCGAACTCAATGCGCTTATCACTCCCGTCCGTACAGGTAGAGGCCGGGTTAATACTGCTGCCGCACCACCCGAACGTAAAAGATTGGTCGACTGTGCTGCGGGTGGTGCCGGTAGCGAAAGCCAGCCATTCGGGTGAACTCGGGCCGGCTGTCTTATTTGGAATGATAGTAGCATGCGTGGAGCTATGACACTTGAAGCAAACTTCATAGACATACGGCTGGCGGTCACCCTGTGCCGGATCCCACGATACCCCATCGATATCAATGTACTTCATGCCTTCTAACCTGTTGCTGGCAAGGTCTACATGCGGGTTGTGGCAGTCGTAACATTCAACGTGTTTTACCGTAACAGGGATGGCCTCGCTCACGACATGTTTGCCGGCAAGGCTGGTATCATCGACCGGGTGCCCGGAGCGGGCAATGAGTGAGGGCGAGAAAGACCTCTTATCTATCTCGCTCTGTATATCCTTTGTCGAAGGCCCACTCGGGTCGTGGCAGTTCTCGCACAGGGCTTCCTCCCATGCGATTAACTGCCTGGGTATAAGATTATCAACGCTCACGGATGCGTTGTTGTCCGCACAGTGGAGGTTGGTTCCCGTTCCGTCCGGGCAGGCCAGCCCCGCCGGAACTGCGGCGGTATCGAACTCGTTGCCGGTTGTTTCCTGAATGCCATGCGGGGTGTGGCAATTAAGGCAGCTGCCGTCATTGGCTGAGTCTACAGAAGTTCGCGTCTGTCTTGGCCAGATATCAACCGGGTCACCGGATGTGCCGGGCCAGTAGAAAAAACCTGCAGGGGGATCATAATGGCTTGACCACTCATATATGGCCTTCCCCTGGTAAAAACCATACTTCCCGTAGCCAAGCGGGCTGCCCTGGCTGTTTATATTAAAAAAGTTTTCATGACAATACCAGCAGAGTTCTGCGTAATTGCTCACTGTCGGGGCGTAGCGCATCAAGAGATACTGGTCAGGACTTCCGTCTACCGGTTCAGTCTCACCTCCACCAAAGCTTCCATGCGGTTCGTGGCACTGTGTACACTCACCGGCCACGTATGCACCCTCCACTCCTCCGTAAGGTGGCGAATCGTTATAATAAAAATTGTAATCAGGGTTTACTGTCCTGTCAACGCCCGGACCGTTGCCGACGTCATAGGGGATTGCACCGTCCGTGGTTTTGCCGCCGTGTTTTGTGTTAGTAAACGCACCACCGGTTGCATTTGCATCCTGTTCGCCGCTAAACTTGCAAAACATTAGAAACAAAAAAAAGAAAACAGTGAGAACTTTTGGCTTCCTAGCCATTTATAAACATCATCTCAAGTTGCGTTGCAATTC
>CBDUXY010000119.1:0-9387 GCA_965371305.1 uncultured bacterium | reverse complement strand
AACCGGGTGTTTGAGAATGAAGATGATTGAGCGCGTCTACTGCAAGAACCAGTCCTCCTGAACAGCAATATACTGTAACTACTTTGTAACCACGACAACTCACTTCCACCCAACTCTACCCAACTCCAGCCAACTTGGAGAAAACTCGAATAAGTTGATAAGTTATGGAAAATCAAGTGTTTTTAGCATGTTAGGGCGGATGGCCGGTTCGGGATGATTTCGACTCAAAATCCCGTGGGAGCAATCCCGTGTCGGTTCGATCCCGACCTTCGGCACCAAGTAAAATCAATGCGTTACACGATTTTCTTCGCATGACTCACTCTCCTCTAAAGGCCCGACTGTAACCGTTTTGTAACCATCCTGTATCTTATGGTATTCCGAAACCTTCATTGAAGCTTTCTTTAAGTCGTCTTCATTGACAATATTGTATCTCTCAAAGACGCTCCTTGTTTTGTGGCCTGATACCATCATGGCAACTCTTTCAGGGACTCCGGCACGAACCATGTTTCTAATAGCCGTGCGCCTGAAATCATGGAACAGCTTATCGTGAAGCTTGGCCTCTTTTATGGCTCTGCCCCATGCGCCCCTGAAGTCCTTGATACGATCTCCCTTATCTCCAAAAAATACCCACTGGCACTCTGGGTGCTTGTTATCCCTTAGAACCTTTTGAAACCGTATGGCTTCTAAAAGTTCCCCTTCCATGTAGATAACCCTGGATTCCTTGTTCTTGGTATCCTGTGCCTTGAGAGTTATTTTGCCCTCTATCAAGTTCACCTGCGACCATTGAAGGGTTAATAGCTCCTGCTTTCTCATGCCCGTGTTGTATGCCATAATTGCTACAGGCCGGAGATATAATGGGAGTGCTTCTTTGAGGGCAAGATACTCTTTATGCTCGAAGTATCCCTGCCTCACATTGTTTTCTTCCAGATGTGGGATATAAGGAATGTTTGTTACCTTCTGAGGGGTCATTTGACTGCCAAGGTTAAAGGCTCTCTTCAAGGCCGCAAGCTCCCTGTTGATTGTCCCGTTTTCTGCCTCTTCGTCTCTTCGTTGGAGTATGTAGCCCCTTATACGGTCTGTTGTGATGTCAATTGCTCTCACACCTTCAAACCACCGCTTAAGGTGCTTTACACTCCTCTCTGCCCTGTCCAGGGACTTCTTACCGTTCACCTTGTAGTCGTTGATAAGGTCCTCTGCAAGCTCGTCAAACCTTACTCGCTGGACCTTAAGACCGGGGAACTCTCCCGTGACTATCTGCCCCTCACGGAGTTTCAGGAGCCGTTTAGCGTCGGTCTCTTTAACCGACCTGCTACTCTCACAGTAAGGCTTACCGGCTCTGTAATACTTGATCCAGTAAGTCTTACCTCGTTTGTAGATACAACCCATATAGCATCACCTCTTTCATATTATTTTTATACTGCTTACTACTCTTCTTCACCTCCTTTCTCTTCCAGGTATTTTAGGGCAAGGTGCAGGAAAGAAGGAACTTCTCTCATGCCCTTTTCCCACCTGTAGACTGTAATGGTTGAAACCCCAAGAACTTTGCCAAGTTTTATCTGGGAGTATCCGTTTTTCTTTCTCCACTCAACGAGTTCAGAGGGGTTCAGTTTGGCTTCCTTGTTCATAGAAGCAAGTATATACCAATGGCATATATATGTCAAGAGGATCTTCTGTTGAGTTTTCTCTTTGTATATTCAATGTACCTTGAGTGTATCTTCAATGTATAACTAATGTAGCTTCTATGTATGATCAGCCGATTTGACAAACAAACCGGCGGATAAGCTGCTACCGCTCAATCGAAACCAGGGGAGAGGGGCTGGCAACCCCTCAACCAATAAGCATGCTTTTTGATTAATAAGAGTTTTTTGTCTTATGTTGTTCAATCCATTTATCAAGATCGTATATGTCTATGTGAATACGCCGACCGACCTTAACAGAAGGCAGACTACCGGCCCAGATAAGCTCTCTTACGCTCCAGACACTACGCCCCAGGTATTCGGCGGTCTCCGGGATAGTCAAGAGCCGCTTTTTTAGCGGTTCTATGGTATGCCTCTTAGGACTACCAATCCCGTGCGTCTTTGTAATGTCCTGTTCTTTCAAGGTTTATTTGCCCTCTGTAACCATGTTGTAACCGTAATAGCATAGATACATCAACCTACCGAATCTCCAGATATATCGTTTCTTAGAGGTTAACATTTGTTAACATCCTGCTCGGTTGATTTTAGCGTCTTTAATCCCATTGGCTTTGTACCTGTTGTCTTTGGTTTGCAAAGTTTCTGTAGACCCCTAAAACAACCCCCTACAGAGGATAAAACGGGGTATTCTGAGAGGCTTCCATGCTTCATTTGTCAATCTCCCTGTATGGCATAAAGGGATACAGGGG
The DNA here is from genome assembly GCA_965371305.1 of uncultured bacterium. GTDB lineage: Bacteria > Desulfobacterota > GWC2-55-46 > GWC2-55-46 > DRQE01 > CBDUXY01. The sequence continues at coordinate 7,004 of CBDUXY010000119.1, read as the reverse complement.
ACAGCCTGGTATTCCGCAACTGTACTTTCCATCCGTATACCCGCTCATGCAGTCAAAGCAGTTGGCAAGTATTGCCTGCTTAGGGGTGAGCCTTCCCCCTTTCATGTGTTTGAGCAGTTCTTTTCTGCCCCGTGCTTTAATGCCGTAAATATGGGTCTCGGTGTGCGATTTCATATATCTCCATAAGCCTCTCAAGCACCCACTCAGCGGTAAACCTCACCCGCTCGCCTCGTTATTCTTGGGCTTTCTTAACAGCTTGGGCAATGACAGGTTTTGACAAGTTCTCTGTACCTATCGCTCGGACCTCTTTTTACAGCACTCTGCAATATGCTTTTGAACCTGAACATTCCTGAGCAAGCGCGGCCCAGCAGAATGTGCCGTCTTTTTACTATACAAGCCTCTTATCTTCTCTTGAACCTTAACATTACTTAACATGCGACAACTCTGCAATAGCCTTTTGAACCTCAGCATTTTCCAGCAAACGTGGACCGCACGTTTCTGCTGTCTTCTTACTGTACAAGCCTCTTATTGCTTCTTGAACCTTAGCAAACCTTAGCATTTGTTAACAGGCGACAACCCTTTTGTTTTGCTGTTTTTGGACTGTATCCTGCCCTTATCGCAGACTGCTCACGCACCTTTAAATAAGCGCAATCTCCTTCCAACCATTTAAAGCCGTGAGACCAGGTAGTTGCTCTATTTTGCTCTTCATAGACTGTCTTCTGTTTGTTATATGTAAGCCTCGCAGGTTTGTTAAGATTATAAAGTTACTTTTTTTTTGTCAGTTTTTCCCATAAACGAAGTACCCCTCTTCAACTGAAAACTAACGAGAATACGCGCGGCTCTACCGCTTACTCTTTAAATTATTTTCAAACGCAAGGTACCCCTTTACTTCGTTTTAAATGTCAACATTTGTCAACATGTTTGGCTATATATAGAATACTCTCTAAAAATGGGAATGGATTTAGCTTTAAAATCGACTCTACAGCACCATTTTTGGGAATACTGACTATGCTCATAAACTCTTTTTTCCCATTTTTAATGTTGTAGGTTCCCATTTTTGGTGTTGCATTTATTATTTGCTCTGATAAAATTCGCTCCAGCTTTTTGTTTCTTTAAAATTCTCAGTTTCGTATTTCTTCCATCTATCGGAAAGTTTAAAGCGGCTGGAGCTATAACCGGAACTTCTTTTGCCTCCCTTACTGACAGGATCAATAAAACCCTTGGCTATTAGTTCAGAAATTGATCTGTAGAACGTTGTAGATGCAAAGCCAAACTGCTTGGCTTCTGAATATGTAAAATTGAATTGCATTAGATGCTTGTCTGGATTGCTATAAGGAATCTTGACCTTACCTAAAAAGTAGGGCAGAGCCTTGGCAGACGAAGGGGGTAAATCTATATATGCGTTGCTGTTTAACATATCCCAAGGGAGTTGGACAAAGCCTCCAGAGATGCTATTGCCTTTCTTTCCTCTGTATCCCAAGTTTTGTTCCTCTCATATTTGTTTTATTCAGGTCTCCGCTCAAGCTGTAGGCCAACGAGCGTAAAGACTTGAAGCTCTCAATGAACGTGGACGGGTTCACAAGGGCAGCTCCTGTGTAATATTCTTTCAGGGCTGTTTTAAGTTCCGGCGTTTCATGGAAATGGAAAATAGTGCGCCCCCTGTCGTCAAGGGTTGCGTCGTGCAAAGGAAAACTTTTAGCTTTGAGATAAGACGAAATGTAGAGGTCTTTTAGTGAAATGATTTCTGGCAGACATTCTTTTTTCATAGTGTTTTCCTTATAGCAAGCGAGTGCATAACAACAAAAAATATTCTTGCTTAAAAAGTTAACACGTATTGAACAATAAAAAATGGTTGTTAAGGGAGTCGTGGAAAAGGCTAACTACCTTTTTGGGTGAAAGGGAGGCTCAGCTTTCGTCAAGTGTACCAAAGTGTGAGATTGACCATCTGTATAATCCGACCCAGTCATCTTCAGGCACTATCTCAACATTTAATTCTGGTAGAGAACCTTTAAGAGCAAGTGGGGTCCCAGCTAATGTTTCTTCAAGATTCTTTATTTTGCTTAGCCGCTTCTTGATATGAGAAGCGAACTTTTTTTCTTTTTTGAGTATCTGTTTGAAATTACCGGTTGTGGTCTCTGTTATATAACTTGCAAAATTAAGTGCAAAACCTGAAGCTTTATATTCCCAGCCTTTTTTGTCATCAGCTTCAAGAGTAATGTCTTCCAATTTTTTCTCATTGAACATGGGGAATTGCTCTTGGAGTTTCTTGAAAGAAACTCCCTGCATATAAATTGCCCTTATTTTTTTTATTGAAAAAAGAAGTGCGTAATAAGCAGCTATTGCTTCTTTGATTTTTTCAGGAGAAATCTTTCTAACAGATGGTTTTGATTTTCGTATTGCTCCAAAGACATCCAGAATCAACCTTATGAACTCAAAATATAAGTTAAGCTGATGCGTATTCTTGCAGGCGTCAAAGAAAAAAAACTGATATCTAAAGACGGGAGTTTGGATTTGAACATCACTATTAAAAGTCATGAATTCATTATATTTGTTCCTAAAATCTTTTTTCATTTGAGCGACTGTGTTAGTTGCCTTCGTGATCTTTTGCATGTATTCGCTCTGTCTATAGTCATCGTACGAATCATCAAGAATGCTACTTCTTGATGAACGTGCAAGTAAGGCAATTCCTTTGGCTTCTTTATCCAGGTACTCTTTGATAGCCTCTAATTCGGAGAGCATAGTCTTGAAATTTTCTTCATTCATGCTCCAACAATAGCGTTTTTCACCTTTTTTGCGTGATGTTGTGATCTCTAAGGAGACCACATCTGAAAAACTCTTTCTAAAAGTTTTTGTGGAGCCAGTTTCTTCAGAAGCTGTCTTTTCGAAGCCTGCCTTGCGAACTTCAGAGGGGGTAATATAACGTAGCCATTCTTTAGGGAATGAGTCCCTAAAGGAAGGAAAATCAAAGTTGAGCTTTATCTGCCAGACTGGATCTTCTTTGTCTTGTCCCATCTTTTTCTCTATTTGGTGAATATTTGATTATTTTCTAATTTGCTGGTCTACCGCTAAACACCAGTTGCATTAGGTTTTTCAATAGTTATAAAAGTTTTTCTATATATTGCTTGCTTTAAACTTCCTTTGCCTTGACTACTACATCAAAACTAACTTCCAACTCTTTAAAATGTCTTCTACCACATCTAATTTTTTGTGCCTCTGTACTTCTTAGTTTCTCAAAATCTCTGGTCCCCTTGGTTTCTCTGACAAGGTATAAGGTTTTCTCTCCGTTCTTGACTATAGCCCAGTCCGGATTATAAGAACCTATCGGAGTGTCTACTTTGAACCAGGATGGGAGTTTTACAAAGAACTTGATATCCTCACGGTCATCTAAGTCTTGAGCAAAACGCCTTTCAACGCTTGAGTCGAACTCTACGGCGTCATAGACAGAGTTTTTAACGTCTACAAGGTTATCAAGGTATCTTATAACCTCTTCCTCTTCAAATAGCCGCATCTCGTATTCTTGCCCGGCTATCTTTTCATATTTGATGCCGTCTATAATGAGTTTATGGAGTTCTTTATTGATAAGGTAAGCCGTAAGGTCCATAAACCTCTGAGGGTTAATCGGGAAGTCTTTAAGCCGCCCGGACTCGAAGAGTATATCTACGAGTGTACTTCTGGTAAGCTCCGTTTCCTTTTGGAGGTAGGCGAGAATATCGGGTAACCTGATTTCTTTTTCAATATCTTCAATGCCGGTTTTAAGTAGTCTCGCGTCTACTCCCTTTTTGTCGATATCTATCCTGCTCTTAGTTACTGTAATACGCAGAGGCTCTATCTTTTCCATCTCTTTGATGGCCTTAGTGGTTCTCTCTATAAGGACTGCTGTTTTATATTCTACGGAGTAGGTTGTCTTCTTGTTTATCTTCTCCCAAAGCTTTTTGAATTCAGGGTCGAGAAAGATGCGCTTATTTAGTTTAAGCGTTCTTCGGTTATTCTTGTTAACAATGCGGTTAGAGAAAAGGTGCCCTTCTATGGTGTCTATGATGGCAGGCTTTAGCTCTTTGAATTCTGCGCTCACATCAAGTTCAAAATATTTATCCGTGGGATTGAAGGCGGTTTGAATGTCACCCGTTTCGTTTATATATCCTTTTTCTTTGAGTTCTGACCATATTTGTTCAGACTTGTCGGCTCCTAACGGCAGCTCTTCGCCGTCAACGAGTGTTGTAAGTTTTGCAAAAGCAAGCTTTGCTATACGCCCGAACTTCATACCGAAGTCCTCTTCTATCTCGTTTTGAAGCTTTTTTGCAAAGTCCTCATAACTTTCGTTTGCTATAACTGTAAGGCGGTTTATCGTATCGTCGAAGACTCGTTCGCCACTCTGGTTAACAGGAAGCCTCAGGCCACGCCCAATCTCCTGCCTTTTCTTCATTTCCGATTTCGTCTCATTCAGGGTGCATATCTGGAAGACATTCGGATTGTCCCACCCCTCGCGTAATGCAGAGTGGCTGAATATAAAACGAAGAGGTTCTTCATTAGAGAGGAGTTGCTCTTTGTTCGTCATTATCTTGTTATAGACGTCCTCGTCGGCCTGTGTGTTGCCTTTGGTGTCCTTCAGTACGCCCTTCTTATCCTGCGCGAAATAGCCGTCATGAATTTTATCAAGCGGATATGGTATCAGGTCTTTGTAGCGTGGTTTTTTGATAAGCTTTTTATATTCCTCTTCAAACCAGAGGGCGATCTTTCCCTGTACGGGATTGCCGTCCTCGTCGTAGCTGCGATAATTTGCCACACGGTCTATAAAAAATAACGAGAGGGCCTTTATGCCGTGCTCCTTTACACGTAATTCCTTTTCAAGGTGTTCTTCTATCGTCTTTTTTATCTGCACCCTCATTATGTCGTCTGTCATGCCACCCTGTGACTGCCCAACATAGAGAGTCTTTCCGCTGTTAAACCTTATATATTCATTCCCCGGCTCGGCACTTATCTCCTGGACTATATAACCGTCTTTGTAGCCAGGCCTTTGTGATTTATTTGAGAGGTCGTCTCCCTGCTTTAGAGTAAAGTTCTTTTCTTTCGGACCTGATTTTGTATCAATATGAATCGCCACCTTTGCTTTTATGCTGCTTTTATAGTCCGTGGAGATTAACTTTATATATGCTTCGTTAAAGTCGTCGTCGCTCCTTACTGAAGATACCTCTATGCGTTTAACAAGCCGCATGTCATAGGCTTTTACTGGATCGAGTTTGTATAAGAGGTTATAGGGATTTATATGTGTTGCTGAATATCTTAGAGTACAAAGAGGATTTAGCGTAGCTATGGCTGCCTGCGCCTTGGGCGTATTATCTACGCTCTGCGGTTCGTCTATTATTACTATCGGGTTTGTCGCCTGAATAAACTCTATAGGCCGCCTACCGGATAGCTTGTCGTATTCCTGGTGGATGACGTTTACGCTGCCCTTTTTTGCAGTACCTTTTTCATCCTTATCAAGCACTTTACGGAAGGCGTCTATATTTATTACGAGTATTTGAATATTGTTGCTTGTTGCGAATTGCCTTAGTTGACTGACTTTTTTAGAGTTGTAGACGTAATAGTCGAAGGGGACGTTATTGTAGATGCTCTTGAAATGGTCTTTCGTAATATTGAGATTCTTAAGTGTACCTTCTCTTATTGCCACACTTGGTACAACTATTATAAATTTTTTAAAGTCATATTTTTTATTTAGTTCAAAAATTGTTCTTAAGTATACATAGGTTTTTCCCGTACCGGTCTCCATTTCCACGGAAAAGTGCCTTCCCTGTAGCGCGGGCGTCTTTTCGATATCGTTTCTTTCCTGAACGGTATGGACATTTTTAAGAAGTGTTTCGTCGTCGAGTACCAGGCGATTACCGATACCGGGTACGGTATCTTCGATTAAGTCGAGTTGTGATGCTTCGCTTTCTTCGTCTGTTGCTTCACCATAATCAGGTATACCTGCTGGGGCAATACGACCATACTCCTGTCTGGATTCTGTTTGAGTAAAGCTTATCTCAAAGTCGCCTTGGTTAAGAGGCTGAGCATCGAAGAGGTCTACCACGGCTTGTATGGCGTTGAGCTGGTAAGGAAGGTTTGCGTCGAACTTTAGCTTCATTAGCTTCATACGGTTCTGAATTCCACTTCTTTTGTTTTCATAATTTGAACGGCATTGGTTTTAAGCTGGTCGTTATCCGTAAAACCACGGTCAAGGCATATTGCCATTGCCGGGGTTTTATCGGCCATGGCCTTTATAGTCTCTTTGGTGAGCTCTTTTTCAAGGCAGATTAAAAGCGTCCCGTCCTCTATGGAGAAGACCTCTTTGCCGGTAAGGTCAAGTTTTTCAATCTTCGTGGTAAGCTCAAAGCCTGACTTCAAGAGCAGTTCATAAAGAATATCTTCTGTGGAACTCTCAGGGGCTATGTGGTTTATATGGAGCTTTAGCTGTTCCTTTATGGCTTCTTCACTCTCCGGTTTTTCGCCGTCCCAAAGCCTGAAGTTTGAATTGTCGAGCTTTAAGACCTTGAAGCCAAGATCCTGTTTGTCAAGGTCAGAGCCAAGTTTTGGCTGTTCCTCTTCCTTGATTTTCTTTATGACTCTGCGGATACGTTCTTTGCCGATATCGGCTATGGTTTTATAACCTGCCTTGTACGTCTCCGACTCCTCATCGTATTTTTCTGGCAGTTGAACACCAATTACTCTACGATTTCCACCATCGTCGTTATTAAGTTTTAGTACTCCATGTGCTGTTGTTCCAGAGCCTATAAAAAAATCTAATACAATATCACCATCATTTGGTAAAGTACTATAAGATACTAGATCTTTCAAAAATGGAACTGGCTTTGGATTCTTAAAACCTGCTTCAGGGAACAATGCTTTAAATGCTTTGGTTGCACCATCAGTTGAATAGTTAGAGCCAAGCATAACCGAGTTTGGCTTTATTCTTCTTATTGCTCCGTTGGTCTCTAGATAATCTTTTTCAAAAACATCAAATCTATCAT
>CBDUXY010000118.1:0-9392 GCA_965371305.1 uncultured bacterium | reverse complement strand
TAAAATATTTTTAAAAGGAGTCAACCTAATGGAAGTTACACCATCTGAAATTCAATATCAATCATCTTTCGAATCTATTGATAAACTACGTGAAGCTATGCAAGTGTGTTGGGATGAAATACTTAAAAACCCTGAAGAAAAATTGAGATTAGAGAAAAAATTAGGGCAGGGGACTGAACTACCAAAAAAGGCAGAGAAATTGATCGAGCTTAAGCAAGAAGGAGCAGGTCTTGATCCATTGACTACATTGATTATAGTTAATTTAGCGATTCCAGTAGCCTATGATATTTGGAGCGAGATACTGCTACCGAAGCTTAGAAGAAGATTCGGGGAGGATGTATTAGAACAATAAAATAATAGATACTAAGAAGTTTGAAAAACTAAACACTGGGAACTCCATTAAATGCCAACTGTAGAACACATAGACTTAAAATATCGTAAATGTATTAGTGGACGTGTGGCTTTCATAAAAGCTTCGCTTCCGCATGAACGGGTTTTTGACACTGACCAAAACACACAAAATGCGTTTAACCAAGTGAGAACTACTGTTGACCAGTTAACAAGCTCAGAAACTTATGACCCCGCTAATAATAAAGAAACAATGTCTGATTTTGTTGACCGTCTATTAAAAGAAGCAAAACAGACAAAAATGAAATATGAAGATATTAAAAAAATAACTTTAACAACATTTGATACTTTTTTTAAAGATTTTGAAAGCAACGTAAATGAAATTGACTGTAAAAACTGCTTTATAGAGAATATCTGCAATGGAGAAGAAACTGACGAGCAAAACGTTGCAAGTGATGGTCTCTGCTTTAAGTATTTTAAGGATTTTTTTGACATAGCTCTACAAACCTCCACTCAATTCTACATAGACAATTCTTCAAACTTTCCTGAAGTTCCTCCTTTGACAAGTTTCAATACAAAATTCACAGAAGGAAAACCTAACAATCTATCCATTGATATGTTTGTTAATGCAACAACAAATTATAAAGTACATTCTGACAAAAAAAATAATTCAAGTAATGAGATTGATTTAATCTTCCAAGTCAAAAAATTTTCTGAAACTTGCTTATTGTCAATACCGTATATACTTTTGCATGAATGTATTGCTCATATTTTTAGAGCCATTATCCCCTCTGGAACTCCAAGAGAACACACAGGAGCACAAGACCCTTTTGATGAAGGATGGATGGACTATTGCGCCCTTGAAGTACTTAAAAAACATTTAGAATCCGGCACATCATTACCCGACATGCCAGTAGCATTAAAAGACAAATATATAGAAGCAGGTATAAATTTACATAAAGATCGCTTCAGAAATAATCAAGAAGAATATTCTGCAACTGCTAGACACATTAGAAGTGGTGTTGAAGCAGCAAAAAGAACACATAAATACTTCAACAACATACTTAACTGCGAGGATAGGTCATTCGGGGCTTTCCTACGACTTTCATTTGATCTCAACATGCATGGTTTCACTAAAATTCAGCATATGTTTTTTGTAGCCCAGTGCAATAAATTATTACCAGATGACTGGGGAAGATGTAACCCCCCCGAACAGTTAAAAAATGATATATATCGTATTTTTACCGCATTTTTGAATAATGGCAACGCCACAGAATTTTACAAACAACTTTTAAAGGTCTAACACCAGAACAAATCATTTGACAAATGAACAACTAATGCTAAAATTAGGACAGAGGTAGTAGTCTAATGAAAAGATTAAAATTAAACAGCGAAAAACATAAAGTATTTGGTGCCATGTATATGACTAGAAGCTTCACTGTGAATGAGATAGCTTTACTAAGTGGTGTCAAAGAAGATACCGTAAGAACTGTAATAACACGCAACAAAGAGCTGTTCTGTGAAGATATTGATATAGTTAATACAGGAAAGCGTGGTGGACAGCCCAAGCGTTATAGCTTAAAAGAAGAACACATTCCTTTTATAGAGAATGCTCTGAAAGAAAACTATCAAAATTCTCAAAAGGTTCTTTATAGCCAACCAAATACAGACGATTCAAATAAAATAACCCTGTCAAAGCCTCTTGGTTTTCATGTGGCTGCTGACATACTCAATCGTCTTTATCCTGAAGCAAGTACGGAATCAGAAAAAAAAGACTTACTTAAGATTGCTAGTATTAATCACAACGCTGCAAGAATTGAATTAGGCTTCCTTGACAACGATACCGACGTTGAATTAACCAACCAGCAAAAACGTATAAAAGATTGTTTTGATCGACAACAGGCTCGACTTAGACTTGAAGACTTGCAGTTAGAGCTTGATAGAGATATTCTCGCCGACGTTGTTGCTTATTTAGCAAAAGATCAAGAACTCCCCCCATTAGGAGCATGTGCTTTTTCTACATCGACTCAGGATCTTTGCCCTATAGTTATCAATGAGCACCCCAATATAGCAGCACAATCTACTGCAATAGTAGCACAATCTACTGCAGGGCTTGGTATATTCAAGGAAACTGCCATAGGGATTGTGGATTTAGTTGGGAAAAAAAGTCAGAACCAACATCGGTTGACTTATATGTTAACAGTAGACCCTGAGCAACTAAATGATGGCACAGTAACCCTTTCAAAACTTATTAATAGATTCAGAAGAATCCCTTCTGCAAAAGTTACTGAACTGGATGGCAACTCTATAACAGATTCGCCTATTCAAGATCTTCCTACAGGCGCCGCAATGATAAAGTCATAATCATCAAATAATCTACCATTTTCGCTACGCCTTCACAAAAAACTGCCCGACTAGCCCTCGCAAAACCCCTTAAGCAGTTTCGCCCTGGTCGGGTGGCGAAGGCGGCGAATCGCCTTTGCCTCGATCTGCCTGACGCGTTCTCTTGTAACGCCAAGCACCTTACCGACTTCTTCAAGCGTATAATCCTGTCTCTCCCCGATGCCAAAACGCATCTTAAGCACTTTTTGCTCTCTCGGAGTGAGGCTTTCAAGCACAAGGTCGGTCTGGTAGGAAAGGTCCTTATCTATGGCTGCTTCCGCAGGAGAAAGCGAACGCTCGTCTTCTATAAAGTCCCCGAGCGAACTTTCCTCGTCGTCCCCAATCGGGGTCTCAAGGCTAAGGGTCTGCTTCATCAGCCGCAGTATGCGCCTGACTTTTTGAATGGGTATATCCATACGCTCGGCAATCTCTTCCGGGTCCGGCTCGCGCCCAAGCTCCTTCAATAGTTGCCTTGAGGTCTGAAGCAGACGGTTAATCGTCTCTATCATGTGGACAGGTATACGAATGGTCCTGCCGTGGTCGGCAATAGAGCGGGTGATGGCCTGCCTTATCCACCAGGTAGCGTAAGTCGAGAACTTATAGCCTTTTTTGTAGTCGAATTTATCAACGGCCTTCATCAAACCGATGTTGCCTTCCTGTATAAGGTCTGAGAACTTAAGCCCCAGGTTAACGTAGCGCTTTGCAATGCTTACGACCAAACGTAAATTCGCCTCAATAAGACTTTGCTTGGCCTCCCACATATTGTAGTCCTGGATCTTAACGTTCCTGGAAAGCGCTTTAAGGTCCTCTCTTTGTATGCCAAGGCTCGTCATGACATTAAGAACCCTTTGTTTTGCCCGCTTGGATCTCTTTGGCCCGCGCTTGTGCTCCTCGCGGTCTATCAAGCGCTCAAGCCTTGAAACTCTCTTTACGATCCTCTGTATGACGTTATAGTTAAGGTTCAAGTCCTTAAGCGCCTTGTAGGCGTTTTCAGCCTTTCTCCTCTTGAGCTTGTCTATACTTACCATCATATCGGCCGTAAAGGTCTCATCAAACTGCCCCTCTTCAGTCTCTTCCAGAAGTTTTCTTATGGAGATTCTCGATTCCTTTATCCTCCTGGTAATCCTTAAAATCTCTTTCATGGCAAAGGGACTCATCATGGTGAGTCGCTTTATTGCGTTCCTGCCTTCCTCTATCTTCTTGGCATATATAATCTCTTCCTCTCTTTTCAGAAGCGAGACCGCCCCCATCTCCCTCATGTAGATACGTACCGGGTCCTCGACCCTTTCGCTCTCCACTGCGGCCGGCTTTTTTTCCGCCACACTTTCGGGCCCCGGCGAATTCTTTTCAGCAGTATCCACCACGTCAATACCAAGCTCACCGAGTACTTCCAGTAAATTATCCATATCTTCTACTGAAAAGCTGTCATCGGGAAAAGCGTCGTTTATCTCGTCGTAAGTTAGAAATCCTTTTTCTTTACCGGAGTTTATCAGTGGGAGTAAATTGTTGTTATTGTTTTTGTTGCCGACGCTTGAGGTTTGCTTGGTTGCCATAAATTAAGTCCTTAGAGGGAATTTTTGTTTTTAATTAGTTAGTATAGCACAGACAAACATTGTATGTCAATACCACGAAGCCTAAAAACCCTGTAATTTCATAAGCCCCCTCCCCTCCACACGCATCAAGGCCTTGAATTATGCATGAATTGCCGGCAGAGCGCGTCTGCCGTGCGCAGCACCAATGTTAGCAAATTCAGAAATAGGTTTTCTTTTACCAAACGTAACAAATAACCATTGCATTATCTGCTGTGTAAAAGCACTTTTCCGTGCTCGGCACCGGTAGGAATAAAACCCGCCATGCGAGTTAAATTTAGGGGTGACATTTCATTTTTTTTCTGTTAAATTTAAAACTTAACCTTTTTTCTTTATTTCGATTTGCTGAAACGCCGAGGCATGGGTCAGGCAGGGGTTTTAAGTAGCGTAACTTCCCGAATTTAAACTCACCGCAGCAAACATCGAAAAACGCACCTGTGCTTTATTCCACAATCTTGCACAAAACACGCTTTGTGGAATTAACCCGCCATGCGGGATAAAAAACAAAATATCTGGAGGATACAGATGGCGGGCAAAAAATTCGTATACTTCTTCGGCGGAGGAAAGGCCGAAGGAAATGTAACCATGAAAAAAGTTCTCGGAGGAAAAGGTGCAGGACTTGCCGAGATGACAAACATCGGACTTCCGGTCCCTGCCGGATTCACCATAACTACAGATGTCTGCGACCAGTACTACAAACTTAACCACAAATATCCCCCGAGACTTCGCCAGGAAGTCGAAAAGCATCTCAGGAAACTTGAGAAACTCGCAAGCAAACGCCTTGGCGACCCTGACGATCCACTTCTGGTATCGGTAAGAAGTGGCGCTGCCCTTAGTATGCCTGGAATGATGGAGACCATACTGAACCTTGGCCTTAACGACCGGTCGGTTGAAGGTCTTGCAAAAAAGACCTCGAACCGCCGCTTCGCGCTTGACGCCTACCGCCGTTTCATAATGATGTACGGCACAACCGCCATGGGTATTGAGCGGGAACTGTTTGACGACGAGTTTGATGAATTAAAAGAAACCCTTACAAGGGCAAGAATAAAAATACGCACCGCCAAGGTGTTGGACACGGACGTAAACGAAGCTGAACTTGAAGAGCTTATTAGCAGGTTTAAGAAACTCTACAAGGGCCATACCAAAACCAACTTTCCCCAGGATCCGGCAGAGCAGCTATGGGGGGCCATCGGCGCAGTATTCGGCTCGTGGATGGCTGAGAAGGCAATCACCTACCGAAGGGTTGAAAACATAAAAGGACTTCTCGGCACCGCCGTGAACATAGTACAGATGGTCTTTGGCAACATGGGCGAGAACTCGGGCACAGGTGTGTGCTTTACAAGAGACCCTAACACAGGGAAGAAGATTTTTTACGGTGACGCCCTTATGAACGCCCAGGGCGAGGACGTGGTTGCAGGGGTACGCACGCCAATACACCTCAAAGCCTTTAAAAAAATAATGCCTGCCATATACAAGCAACTTACCGAAATACGTGACAATTTAGAGACACACTACAGGGACATGCAGGATATAGAGTTTACAATAGAAGAAGGCACTCTCTACATCTTGCAGACCAGAAGCGGCAAACGCTCGCCTTACGCGGCCTTTCAGATAGCCGCCGACATGGTAAAAGAAAAACTCATCACAAAAGAAGAAGCAATACAGAGAATCACCCCGAACGACATAGAAGGGCTTTTTTACCCTGTAATCGACCCGGATATAGACGCAGACGAACTCAGAGAACATTACTTTGCAACCGGCATACCGGCAGTCCCGGGGGCCGCTACCGGCCACGTCGCTCTTGACGCAAGGCTTGCGGAAAAGTGGGCCGCGGAAGGTAAAAAAGTCCTGCTTGTCAGGAAAGAAACAAGCCCCGAGGACGTTGGCGGTATGCACGCGGCAAAGGGCATCTTAACGGCCACGGGAGGCAAGACCTCTCACGCCGCGGTCGTAGCAAGGGGATGGGGCAAGTGCTGCATCGTCGGGTGCGAGGACCTTATAGTTGACTACGCAAACAAGACCATTACCGTTGGCGACTGCACCGTTAAAGAAGGCGAAGAGCTTACGCTTAACGGCAGCTCCGGTGAAGTTTACAAATCAGCCATGTCCCTTATTAAACCCGTACTGCCGGCGGCCTACAAGACCGTAATGAAGTGGACGGACGGCATTAAAAGGCTTAAAGTCCGCACCAACGTTGACACGCCTTACGACGCCGAGAACGCAATAAAACTCGGGGCTGAAGGCATAGGGCTTTGCCGCACCGAGCACATGTTCTTTGATACGGCAGAGCGCCGCCTTGCCATCCAGAAAATGATTATCTCTGATAACAGCAAAACGAGGCAAGAAGCGCTTGCCGAACTTCTGCCGTATCAGAAGCGCGACTTCGCCGGTATTTTCAGGGTCATGAACGGCAAACACGTTACCATCCGCCTCCTGGACCCACCACTGCACGAGTTCGTACCGCACGAAGACAAGGAGCAAAAGCACCTTGCAAAAGCACTATCCGTACCCTTTGGCCAGGTCAAGCGTAAAATAGAGAAACTGCACGAGTCCAACCCAATGCTCGGCCACAGAGGGGCAAGGCTTTGCATAACATATCCCGAGATCTTAAAGATGCAGGCAAGGGCAATAATTGAAGCCGCGTGCGAGTGCAAGAAAAAAGGCATAAAAGTGCACCCCGAGATCATGCTTCCACTGATTATTGATAAGCGTGAGTTGCAAATTCTGACCGACATGATAAATCAGGTAGCCGCCGAGGTAATGAAGGAGCAGGGAATCAAGCTCAGGTACCTTGTCGGGACCATGATAGAAATTCCACGGGCCGCGCTGCTTGCAGACAAGGTCGCGGAAGTGGCCGAGTTCTTCAGCTTTGGCACAAACGACCTGACCCAGATGACGCTTGGCATGAGCCGCGACGACGCCGGACGTTTTCTACCCGACTACGTGGACGAAAAGAAAACAGGCATCTTAAAAACAGACCCTTTTCAGTCGCTTGACCTAGAGGGCGTTGGGATGCTAATTGAGATTGCCATTAAAAAGGGTCGGGAGACGAATCCAAAACTTAAGATCGGCATATGCGGTGAACACGGCGGGGACCCGGCAACGGTCGAGTACTGCCACAACAACGGTTTTGACTACGTGTCGTGCTCGCCGTTTCGCGTGCCGATAGCGCGCCTTGCCGCGGCGCAAGCGGCTTTAAACAGCAAAACCAAATAAAATTTTCATATCGGATCACAAAAATACCCGTCTCTTGCAGCAAAGGGGCGGGTGATTTTTTTTTACTCTCTTTTAAATTTATTCCCGCCAGCTTGCTGCCGGGAATAACCCTGCATATTGAACTTTACAACCAACTGTACAAAAAATCAAACCCGCCACGCGGGCAATCTAAAGGCCTATACCAATGAAATTTTTTTTAAATTTTTCTACAACATTTTTTATCCTGCTTGCTACTGTCCTTCTCCTCGCCGGTTGCGGCGAAAGTAAAAACGACAGCAACAAACCGGTCCCGACCAAGTCGGAACTCTCGGCACAGTGGCCGCCGCTCTTGAAAAAAGCCGACTACTCAGGCGCGCGCACACTTTGCGAGGGCTGGTTTGACTTTCGCAACGAGGCCGTACATACCGAGGCGCATAAATGTCTGGCAGCTATTACTTACTCAGAGGCAAGAGAGAAGTTTCTTAAAGAAAGGCAGGCCGGCGAACACGCCACAAAACTCCCTTTATTCTACTCCAGAGCAGTCGATAAAGCCCTTGAGCACTTTAACAAGGCACTCTCTCTTTCTCCAAAAGACCTGCAGGCCCACCAGGGTCGTATTGCCCTGCTCATCGGTGCAGGACGCGCAGCGGACGTTCCAAAATACCTGAAGAAAAGCATCCCTGCGTACGGCGACAACAGCAACAGGGGCCTGAACATCTGGATAAAAGCCATAAACCCTCTTTTCAAAGCAAACCAGATAAAACCAACGCTTTCCTGCAACATAGTGATTGAAAAGTTCTATCCCGATTCAGACCAGGTAAAGGGCAACATAGGAAGCCTGCTTACCATGATAGGCAGAAAAGAAGAGGCCCTGACCTACTTTAAAAAGGCCATCGAGATGAACCCGGCCTCACCTGCCAACTCGTGGAACCTCGCTCGCAACTACGACGATGCGGATGATCTGGAACTTGCGGAAAAGTACTACTGGCAAACAACCAAGCTTGAAAAAAACGAGGAAAAAAAGAAACGCGTGAACTGCGCCTTTGCCGAGTTCGTTGACAAAAAGCTGAAGAATAAGAAGCGCGCCTGTAAGATGCAAAAGGCAAATTGCCCGGTAGAAAGACAGACCGCATGCGGGAAATAATCAAGAGGCATAGGTATGCAAAATCGCAAAAGCGTTGAAGGTCACACAAACCATATAAAAAAACTCTTCATCTGTTTGATTCCGGTTACAATCATACTTGCGATTTTCTTTTCCCCACCCGCCCTTCATGCCAAAACCAGCGCCACGCAAAAAAGACAGGCCCGTGAACTCGCTGTCATGGCGCAGGAACACGCGAAAAAAGGCGAGTTAATACAGGCCGAGAAGATGTTCACACAGTCCCTTGACCTGCATATGAACCCGAGAGTGTTTACCTTGTTCGGAGAATTTCTGGATCGCTCCGGCTCCCCTGAGCGCGCCATAGCGCAGTTTGAAATGATCCTGAACGTTTCCGATAACCCCACAGTGCTGGCTAATGCATACAGCAACATCGGTAATATAAAAACCATGCTCGGCGAACTGGACACAGCCCTGGAACTACAAGAAAAATCACTTGCCATTTTCAGGAAACTCAAAAACAAACAGGGCATAGCAAACGTTCACCTCTTCCTTGCAAACACTTATCTAGAGCGCGGCGACATGGAAAGGGCAGAGGAAATATACAGAGAGTCCATCGTTTTGTTTGGTGAATGCGGATGCAGACAGGGTGTTGCAAGCGCTTATGGCAACCTTGGAACGATCTATAAGGCCCGCGGGGATTTAAGCGAGGCGGAAGAGATGTATGAAGAGTCCCTTACCATTTTCAAAGAGACCAAAAGCAAAGAGGGTATGGCAGG
>CBDUXY010000117.1:0-9472 GCA_965371305.1 uncultured bacterium | reverse complement strand
AAAAAAAGGAAACAACTCAAAAATCGCCGATACCGGCGAGCGTATACTAACCCTCATCAAAAACAACCCGGATAGTTTTCGCCTTACAAAGGATGAAAAACTCGTTTATTCTCTTGCTAAAAACCAGCAACCAATTGAAGGGGCCAGATATATGTTGAAAGCCCTGACTAAAGAATGTTAAAATTTATGGTTATGAAGGTCCGGACTCACAAAAGAAGAAGTTTTTCGGTTATTGGACTGTGCATAACAGGGCTGCTGCTTATGCTCATGTCCCTTACCGGGTGCGACCAGGCGGCTGTCATAAATACGGCGCCCAAAAAAACAGACGTACTTTTAAAGGCCGGTGACGGGACGATTACTTACGGCGAATTCCAGGTCGCTCTTAAAAGACTAATGCCTGCAGAAAACGAAGAGCAAGGCGAGGGGGTCTCGAGCGAAGAACTTAAGGAACTTAAAAGAAGCCTCCTGAACCAGCTTATAGAAGAACATCTGATATTGCAGGAGGCAAAAAAAGCCGGTATAAGGGTAAGCGAAGAAGAACTGACAGAGGAGACAAAAGCACTGAAGGAAGGTCTTGAAGACGAAAAATTCACCGAGGCCATTATATCGCGCTACGGCGCCATGGAAGTATGGCAGACCGAACTAAAGAAAAAACTTATAATCAAAAAAACCGTAGACATGATAGTCAATTCAACCGTAGAGGTGACAGCCCAGGAGGCGCAAAAGTACTATAACGAGAACAAAAAAGACTACGCAGTGCCGGAACAGGTGCATGCCATGATGATAGTGGTGGCAACCGAAGAGGAAGCCAAAAAAGCCCGCAAACTTGTATTCAGCGGCAAATTTGAGGACGTGGCAAAGGAGTTTTCCACAGGCCCGGAAGCGTCGAGCGGTGGAGACCTGGGATTTTTCGGCAAGGGAGACATGCCGCTTGAATTCGAAGAAACAGTCTTCTCGCTTCCTCTTGGCAGGATAAGCAAAATAAAAAAATCTCCTTACGGGTATCATATTTTTAAAGTGGTCGAGAGGACAAAAGGACGCAAACCAACGTTCAAGGACGTCCAGGAAAAAATTACCGAGAAACTTCTAAGGGAAAGAAGCGAACAGCTATACAGGAACTGGGTTACCACTTTAAAGATAAACGCCAAGATAGGCGAGATAAACATGGAAAAGATCGAAAAGGAGCTACTTAAGGCATGATTTTTTATAATACAATAAGGCGCACAATTATATTTGCAACATTGGCTGCCCTGCTGTGTGTATTGCCTGCGAGCAGGGCGCAGGCAGAAGTAGTGGACAAAGTGGTTGCTGTTGTAAACAGCAGCATAATAACGCTTTCCGAACTAAACGCAGCCATGGCGGTTGCGCTTGGGGGACTCAAAGGCCAGGCCCCTCTTGCCAGCAACGACACGGTTGAGACAAGAAGCCTGGTGCTAGACGGCCTTATTGAAAAGATCCTTATTAAACAGACAGCCGAAAGAGCCGGCATAAAGATAAGCGAAAGAGAGATCGACAACGCCGTGGACGACGTCAAGGCAGAAAACAACATGACCCAGG
Organism: uncultured bacterium; assembly: GCA_965371305.1. Taxonomy (GTDB): domain Bacteria; phylum Desulfobacterota; class GWC2-55-46; order GWC2-55-46; family DRQE01; genus CBDUXY01. Next base: position 7,915 of record CBDUXY010000117.1, on the reverse strand, counting down.
ACCAGCTACTTTTGGCCCTTTCCCACGGCGGCATAACCTATGCACAGTACAGGGAACAAATAGCCGATGACATCCTCCAGATAAGGTTCATGGACAGGATGTTTCGCTCAAAGATCAACATCAAACCGGAGGACATAGAGAACTTCTACCAGCGCAACCTGAAGGTGTTTTACGGCCCTCCCACAATGCGCATAAGGATACTCTTTCTTTCCAACGAAAATTTGGAAATGCAAGCGCTTCGCCTGCAAGCGGTTTTAAACGGACTTAAAACAGGAGCAGATTTTTCTGAGCTTGCCACGCAGTACTCGGAAGGGCCTGCCGTGGACAAGGGAGGAGACCTCGGGTATCTGAAGAGTGGTGAGATAGCGCCGTTCATAGAAAAAGCCGCCAAAAAACTACGCATCGGTCAAGTAAGCAGCCGCCTTGATACCGAAGAGGGCATATATTTTATCCATCTTGTAGGCAAAAAACCAGGAGCTCCGGCGCCTTTAGACCAGGTAAAACAGGTAATCGCAAACAACATGTACCAGCAGATACTGATTGAGAGGTACAACTTCTGGCTCGAAGGAATGAAGAGAATCGCATTCGTGGATGTAAGGCTGTAAAGTACAGTGAATTAGGGAGTTAGGGAATTAGAAAATTCACAGGGCATTTTTTAATTTTTTACTCGCACAAATTACCCGCCAATCACATCAGTTATGAAATCAATCGTCGCCATAACCATGGGAGACCCGTCAGGGGTCGGACCTGAGCTTTGCCTGAGGGCGCTTCGCTCGCAAAGAGTAAGGCGCGTGGCAAGACCGGTTATAATCGGAGACCTGAGGCTACTAACTCACCTTGCAAAGAAACTGAAACTCGCGCCGCCAAAGCCAGACGATGTTATAAATCTCTCAAGTCTTGATCTGAAAAAACTGAAGCCGGGTAAACCCAACAAAAAAAGCGCCGAAGCGATGATTGCCTATATAGAAGAAGCAGTCGGCATGGCACAGGGCGGAAAATGCGACGCACTCGTTACTGCCCCTATAAATAAAGAGTCGGCAAAACTCGCCGGGTTCAAGTTCCCCGGACACACGGAATTCCTGGCGCACCTGACAAAGACAAAAGATTTTGCAATGATGCTCGGGGGCAAGAATTTAAAAGTAATCCTGGTCACCATCCACGAACCCATTGCAAAAGTCCCAGGCCTTATAACAAAAAGGGCCGTACTTAAGACGATTAAAATTACTCACGATGCGTTCAAAAAGTTCTACGGTCTGAAACGCCCGCGCATTGCCGTTTGCGGGCTTAACCCGCATGCAGGAGAAGGCGGACTTTTCGGAAAAGAAGATTTTTTAAAAATAATGCCGGCTGTGGAAGAAGCCAGAAGCAAGGGTATAAACGTAACAGGCCCTCTTCCACCCGACACGGTTTTCTATATGACGGTCAGGAAAAAGGCCTTTGACTGTGTGGTCTGCATGTACCACGACCAGGGCCTGATACCGCTAAAACTTCTTCACTTCGATGACGGCGTCAACACAACCCTGGGACTACCGGTCATTAGGACTTCACCCGACCACGGCACGGCCTACGACATCGCATGGAAGGGTAAGGCCAGTCCAAAAAGCATGGTCGAGGCAATAGTCGCAGCCGCACAAATGGCAAATACAAACAAAAAGAGAAACAAATGATAGACGCAAAACTCGTAAAAATAGAAAACATAGACAGAAAGAGAGTTCTGTTTCCTGACGGCTCAAACAGCAAAGACGACGTTGGGAAGCTCTACTGCGACCCCGAGGTCATCATCATCAGAAACGACGACGGCAAGAAAGTCTTTAACGAGCTTATCAGATATTTTAACTATAAGGAGCAGGGGGCAGAGCCGCTTGGCGACATAAAGTATCCCTTTTATATACTGACCATGACAGTCGTTACAAGCCGCCTTCACTTCGGCTCATGGAAGTATTTTGCAAACATATTCGACCTTACCGAAGTGGTAAGGACGGAGAGCATGGAAGACGACTTTGAAGAATTTAAAAAACTGCTCATCACCAAATTTTCGAATGTAGGAATGAAAACCTAAAAAAGGTATTTTATGTGGATTGTTTCTCTTATAAGTGCCCTCCTGGGTGCTCTTGTTGGTGGTTTAGCAACGTATTATTTTAACAATAAACATGCCGCTAAACAGGAAGATACACAAAGACGTAATCTTGCAAAAGCACTTCGTGTAGAACTTTTATCATTACAAAAAAGATACATGCCTTTTATTGGAAATGAATTAGAGAAAGAAGATAAAGAAAATCTACCTCTTCTTATAGGTTTTTTGGACAATAATCAGAATTTTTTTATTGTCTTTGATAATTCTTCAAATCTTTTGGGACTACTGGATTCAAAAATTGCAAGCAAAGTTATAGAGACCTACATTAACACAAAAGCCTTTTACGAGGAATTAATTCACAATGGTAAGATGTTGCAGCGCTTAATTGATGCTAAATTAGAATATGGTGAGCACTCAGACCAACATCAAATAGTATTTCATAAAATGAAAGTTTACCGCCCGTACTTACGGACAAGGCATTACGAAGTAAAAAAATTAATTGAAGAAACTACCACCTTACTTGAAGAAATAAATTAAAGGGTATCCCTTCCCTTAACGGGAGGGGATAAAGGGGAGGGTGAAAATTTGCTTTATTCACCCCCACCCCAACCCTCCCCCGCCAATAAATTAATAGCCGGGGGAGGGAGTAGAGGAAATAATCTAAAAACATGGAAAAAATAACCATAAAAGGCGCGCGAGTGCACAACCTTACGGGATTCGACCTTGAGATCCCCAGGGAAAAACTCGTCGTTATAACGGGCGTGTCAGGGTCCGGCAAATCCTCGCTTGCCTTTGATACCATATACGCCGAAGGCCAGCGCCGTTACGTCGAGAGCCTTTCGGCCTACGCGCGCCAGTTCCTCGAACAGATGACAAAACCCGACGTAGAGAGCATCGAAGGGCTTTCCCCGGCAATCGCAATAGAGCAGAAAACGACCAGCAAAAACCCGCGCTCCACTGTCGGCACGGTAACTGAAGTTTACGATTACCTGAGACTCCTTTTTGCAAGGGTCGGCACGCCGCATTGCTACAAATGCGGCAAGACCATCGCCTGCCAGTCGGTAAGCCAGATAACCGACAGGCTCGTGATGCTGCCCTCGGGCTCAAAACTCTCCGTGCTCTCCCCGGTCGTCAGGGGCAGAAAAGGCGAATACAGAAAAGATTTGGAGAGACTTCGCCGCGAAGGGTACACACGGGTACGCATTGACGGCGAACCGGTCGATTTATGCGACATACCAAAACTCGATAAAAGAAAAAAACACTATATAGACGTGGTGGTGGACCGCCTTATCATAAAACAGGGCGTAAGGGGCAGGCTTGCCGAGTCGCTTGAAATAGCGATCGGGCTTTCGGGCGGCCTTGTAAAAATAGAAGAACAGAGTGGTAAAAATGATGTACGGGTCAGGTTTTTCAACGAAAACCTCTCGTGCGTTGACTGCGGGGTAAGTTATCCTGATATTACCCCAACAACGTTTTCCTTTAACAGCCCGCACGGGGCGTGCCCGGAGTGTAAGGGGCTTGGCGAGAAACTGCACTTCGACCCGGACCTGGTCGTGCCGGATAAATCCGTGTCCCTTACCGACGGGGCCGTGGTTGCCTGGGGCAAAAAAACCCCCGGCGCAGGAGCCAGGCAAAAAAGGGGGCGAAAAAGAAAAGAAGAATCCGGCGTGCCCACGCGATTCGACCATATTGTCGAGTCCCTTGCAACGCACTATAAGTTCGACCCGACAGTCGCTTTCAATAAACTGCCACAAAAAATCCGTGACGTGGTTCTATACGGTTCAGGCGAAGAGGAAATACGTTTTGAATACACAAGGGGCAGAAATGAGTACACCTTTATCCAGTCCTTTGAAGGGGTACTGCCGAACCTGGAGCGCAGGTATCACGAGACGGAATCCGAAGACGTCCTGACTTCACTTGAAAAATACATGAACGCTCAAGAGTGTCACGTGTGTAACGGCGCAAGGCTCACGCCTGAGGCTCTTTGCATCAAAATAAACAACCGCTCCATTCACGACATAGTCGAGATGCCGGTAAGGCAGGCCTACGCCTTTTTCTCGCAGATTGAACTTGAAGAATCAAAACAGGAAATCGCAGAACGTATTGTAAAAGAGATTACCGAGAGGCTTGCTTTTTTGATTAACGTCGGGCTTGATTACCTGAGCCTCGGGCGGTCCGCAGCGACTCTTTCAGGGGGCGAGGGGCAAAGGATACGCCTTGCAACACAGATTGGCTCAAGCCTTGTCGGGGTGCTTTACATACTTGACGAGCCCTCTATTGGCCTGCACCAGAGAGACAACCGCCGGCTGCTCTCGGCGTTAAAGCGCCTTCGCGACATGGGCAACACTGTGATTTGCGTTGAACACGACGAGGCCACCATGAGGTGTGCCGACTTTATAATCGACATGGGCCCGGGTGCTGGAGAACACGGCGGAGAAGTTGTGGCCACGGGGCCGGAAGCCGCCATAATTGCAAATCCAAAGTCTATTACGGGAAAGTACCTCTCAGGCGAACTATTTATTAACATACCGGAGAATAGAAAAAAGCCCGACGGCAGGTTTCTTGAGCTTAAAAAACTCTCGTCAAACAACCTTAAAGACATAAACGTTAAAATACCGATTGGCCTTATAACTTGTGTCACAGGCGTTTCAGGCTCGGGCAAAAGCACGCTTGTCATAGACACCCTTTATAAAAACCTCTCAAGGAAGCTTTACAACTCAAGCGTAAGAGCGGGCAAGCTCGGGTCAATCAAAGGTATTGAACATTTAGACAAAGTCATAGCCATCGACCAGTCCCCGATTGGCAGAACCCCGAGGAGCAACCCTGCGACCTATACCGGGCTTTTCACCCCGATAAGAGAACTCTTCAGCCGCCTGCCTGACGCGCAGATTCGCGGCTACGGTCCGGGCCGCTTCAGCTTCAACGTAAAAGGCGGGCGCTGCGAGCCGTGCAGGGGCGAGGGGGTTATAAAAGTAGAGATGCATTTTCTGCCCGACGTATACGTCAATTGCAACGTGTGTAACGAAAAACGCTACAACCGTGAAACCCTGGAAGTAAGGTTTCGAGGCAAAAACATTGCCGAGTGCCTTGACATGACCGTTAGCGAGGGCCTTAAGTTCTTTGAAAACATCCCGCACGTAAGGGAAAAGCTAAAGGTCTTAAACGACGTCGGGCTTGGCTACATCAGGCTCGGCCAGGCCGCAACAACCCTTTCGGGAGGAGAGGCGCAGAGGATAAAACTTGCAAAAGAGCTTGGCAAAAGGGCGACAGGAAAGACCCTCTATATACTTGACGAACCGACGACTGGTTTACATTTCGCTGATATCCAAAAGCTGCTCGACGTATTAAAGAGCCTTTCGGACGCAGGCAACACGATTGTCATAATCGAACACACCCTTGACGTAGTCAAGTTCGCAGACCACATAATAGACCTTGGCCCTGAAGGCGGGGCCGACGGCGGACGCATTGTAGCAACCGGCACGCCGGAGGAGGTTGCCGAGACAAAAGGCTCTCACACAGGCATGTTCCTTAAAGAAGCCCTTGCAGGAAGGACACCGTTTGTGGTGGTGAATTAGTCTATCATTCTCGCAGATGTAAATTGGAATCCAGAGTTCTTGTCCCCTCTCCTGCCTGCCGATTTGATATAAAAAGCTCTTTCCTGTACAATAAAAAGATTATATTCTTTGCTCAGAAATCCAAACAAAAAACCAACACAGGTGTTTTTTTATGCTGCCGCCACCAGACGTTAATCCAGTTGACACAAAAGACATTAAAACAATTAGCGCGGTTGACACGAAAGATGCCGGGTTAGTGCCGGCATCTGACAGCAACCTGCACTCCTCGCGCCACGTAAGGGCGCTGCTTATTTTTGTCGGCACGGTTTGCCTGGTAACAGGCCTCATCGGCATCGTGGTGCCGCTTTTACCAACAACTCCCTTTCTCCTGCTTGCAGCGGCCTGCTACGCACGTTCATCTGAGCGTTTTTACGAAAAGCTCGTCACAAACCGCTACTTCGGCCCGCCCATACTCCAGTGGCGTCGCACCCACACAGTATCCGGAAAAAACAAAAGAAACGCCGTCCTTATAATCATTGCAACCTTCAGCACGACCATGACTTTTGGCGTTGACAAAACATATTTGCGCGTAATACTTGCCTGCACGGCCCTCATACTGATTGCGTTAATCCTACGCCTGCCCTCACAAAATACAAAAAAACCAGATAAAATTTAACAAGCAACGTCTAATAAAAACATAGAATATTAGGTGTAAAAAATGTTATATTAAAAGGGTTGCCTTAGCCATTCAGGGCAACTCACAAAAAAAATATGAAAGGGTTATACACACCGCCGTGAATTGTCTTAGATTCACGCATGGCCTGTTTTATTATGATCAAAAATAAAATTCCTTTTCTGCTTTTTTTCATCTCCGGTTTTTGCGGACTACTTTATCAGGTCATCTGGCTTCGCCTTGCCCTGCGCTCCTTTGGCGTAATCACGCCGGTCTTGTCCGTGGTTATCGCAGTCTTCATGCTCGGCCTTGCCCTTGGCTCCTGGGCCGGAGGCAAATGGATTACAAACATTTGCAAGAAAACAAAGCTCAAACCAATCTACAACTATGCGATCGCCGAGCTTTTAATAGGGGTCGGCGCCTTTATCGTACCGTTTCTTTTTACCTGGTTCGAACTATATCTGGACCGGTTTGGCGAGATGGACTCGTTCATGTACCTTTTCCTCTCCGCCCTCCTGATTGCCGCAAGCATACTGCCCTGGTGCATACTTATGGGCGTTACGTTTCCATTTATGATGGCCCACATCAAGGAAAACGAAACCAGTGAGACAACAAGTTTCAGCTTTCTTTATCTTGCAAACGTAATCGGGGCCATGTGCGGCACACTCATTACGGCCTTCGTATTAATAGAGTTGTGGGGCTTTCACACAACACTTTTCTTTGCCGGTTGTGCTAACTTCCTGATAGCGATTATAAGTTACGGTCTTGGAAAAATCACACAGAGCAAACAAGTCCTGGAACCCGAGGAAGTTAATGCCGCTGCTGCCGCCCCGGAAGGTGCGGGGTTTTATATCTCGGTTCTTTTTATAACCGGCTTTACCTCTATGGGTCTTGAGGTGGTCTGGACAAGGGCCTTTACCCCGGTACTCTATACCACGGTTTACGCGTTTGCCGCCCTTGTGAGCGTATACCTGTTTGCCACCTGGGTTGGATCTTTTGTTTACAGAAGAGACGTCAAAAAAGATACCGTCCGTTCAAATTCAGCTTTACTGATAGCCCTTGGGGTTTGCGCCTTTATACCGGTAATACTAAACGACCCGAGAATCCACTCGAATAAAATTCTCCTGCTTCTGAGTATTTTCCCGTTTTGTGCACTTCTTGGGTATCTGACTCCAAAACTAATTGACGTGTACAGTGGCGGACAACCAAAACCAGCAGGCAGGGCCTATGCCATCAACATCATAGGCTGTATACTCGGCCCTCTTGTTGCCTCTTACCTTTTTCTCCCTGCTTTCGGCTCCAAGGTCTCAATGGCCCTTCTTGCCCTACCTTACGTAATAATGATTTTCTGGTACAGACCAGGAGCAAAAACCAATCAAGCCCGAGCCATAACTAATTTCAGTGCAAAGACCCAAATGACGGCAGGAGTCATTGCTGCGGGTCTGTTTTTATTTTCGGTTTTTATTAACATCGGTTATGAGGACCGTTTTAAGACCTATAACTTCTCACGTGACGGCGTTATAAGGCGAGACCATACTGCTACCATTATCACCCACGGCGAAGTAATGAGAAAAAGACTTTTCGTGAACGGCGTGAGCATCACCATCCTGACCC
>CBDUXY010000116.1:0-9515 GCA_965371305.1 uncultured bacterium | reverse complement strand
GGCAGAGCCACCCGCAGCGCCGCCAACGTTTGAACCAATGGTGCCGCCTGTTGAGGCAGCCCCTCCGGTTGTAGAACCGCCTGTTGAACCAACACCGACGTTTGAAACTCCTATTGAGGCCGCAGAGCCGCCGGTTGAAGTGGCAGAGCCACCCGCAGCGCCGCCAACGTTTGAACCAATGGTGCCGCCTGTTGAGACAGCCCCTCCGGTTGCACAGCCGCCTGTTGAACCAACACCAACGTTTGAACCTCCTGTTGAGGCGCCAGCGCCTCCGGTTACAGAACCACCTGTAGAGCCGTCAGCTCCGCCAATTACAGAGACCACTCCTGCCGCCGCTGTCACAGAAGCGCCGCCGCAACAACCACCGCCCGGCGCAGGCATAAGCATAGAACAACGCATCAGAGAAAGCGTTTCACAAAAACTCAACCAACAAGGACTTGACATGGCAACCATGGAACAAGACAAACTTGAACAAATTCTCACACAGGTCGCACGCGACGTTATTGAAGAGATCGCGTGGGAAGTGGTGCCTGAGATTGCCGAAGAGATTATCAAAAAAGAACTCGTCGACAAGATCAAGGCTGCCATGTCGAGTTAGAACTTAACTCTCAGACATGCCTGGCATTTACGAGAACCTTTTTTCTATCGCGGGAGATCTATAGCGCTCACTTTATTGCGTTAGTTTCTCCCGTTGAGTTTTTTAAGCCCTGCTGTTTTCAAACCAACTAACCCGGAGAACTTGCAATAACTCTTCGGGATTTGTTTTTTTTCAATCCTTATAAAAGGAAAGCGCACGACCCCGAGAGGAGCGAACAACCAATGACAACATCGTCAGACAACAACAACGGTATTACCGGTTCCGAGTCGGATTCCGGGCCAGAGACCGGACCTGACTCCGGTTTATATACAAAGACATACAATCCATCCGAAACCGAAGACTACTGGTACGCCCGGTGGATAGAGGCAGGACTCTTCACGGCAAACCCCACTCAAGACGTCAAAGAGCGGGCGCCTTACACAATGGTCATTCCGCCGCCCAACATAACCGGCTCCCTGCACCTTGGGCACGCCCTTAACAACACCCTCCAGGACATCATGGCAAGGTTCAAACGCATGACAGGCCATAACGTCTTGTGGGTGCCCGGTATAGACCACGCGGGTATTGCAACGCAAAACGTCGTTGAAAGGCAGCTTCACGACCAGGGTTTAGACCGCCATAAGATAGGGCGCGAAGAATTTATAAAACGCGTCTGGAAGTGGAAGATTGAGAGCGGCGGCACCATCATAAACCAGCTTAAAAGGCTCGGCGCCTCGTGCGACTGGTCAAGAGAGCGCTTTACCATGGACGAGGGCCTCTCAAAGGCTGTAAAAGAGGTCTTTGTAAAACTCTACAACGAAGAGCTGATATACCAGGGCGACTATATAATCAACTGGTGCCCGAGATGCCACACGGCCCTTTCCGACATAGAGGTAGAGGCAAAGGACACGCCAGGACACCTGTGGAACCTCATCTATAAGACAAAAGACGGAGATAAGTCGGTAACGGTCGCAACCACTCGACCCGAGACAATGCTCGGAGACACGGCCGTAGCGGTGAACCCGGACGACGAGCGCTACACAGACCTCATAGGCAAGACTCTCGTACTGCCGCTCGTGAACAGAGAAGTGCCCGTCATAGCGGACCCTGAAGTAGACATGGAGTTCGGCACGGGTGCGGTGAAAATCACCCCGGCCCACGACTTTAACGACTTCGACATGGCCACGCGCCACAACCTGCCCTTCATAAACATAATGAACATCGACGGGCGGCTGAACGAAGAAGCAGGCAGCTATAACGGCCTTGACCGGTTCGATGCAAGAAAAAAAGTCGTAGAAGATTTAAAGGCAATAGGGCAGCTCGGGAAAATCGAAAAGTATAACGTCAGGCTTGGCTCCTGTTACAGGTGCCACACCGTTGTCGAGCCTAGGCTTTCAAAGCAGTGGTTCGTAAAGGTCGCCCCGCTCGCAGGGCCTGCCATAAAGGCCGTCGAAGACGGAGAGATGACTTTTGTTCCAAAGAGCTGGGAGAACACGTATTTCGAGTGGATGAGAAACATCCGCGACTGGTGCATATCGCGACAAATCTGGTGGGGGCACAGGATACCTGCCTGGCACTGCTCAGACTGCTCGCATATAACCGTGGCTATTAGTGAACCCACCAGATGCGGCAAATGCGACAGCACGAACATAACTCAGGACCCGGACGTTTTAGACACCTGGTTTTCCTCGGCCCTGTGGCCCTTTTCCACCCTTGGATGGCCCGAGACCACCGACCTTGTAAATACCTTCTACCCGACGTCATCGCTCTTTACAAGCTTTGACATTATATTTTTCTGGGTAGCAAGGATGATGATGATGGGCATAAAGTTCATGGACGGACGAGTCCCTTTCAAGGAGGTCTATATACACGCCCTTATACGCGACGAACACGGTCAGAAAATGAGCAAAAGCAAAGGCAACTCCATAGACCCGCTCGTTATGATGGACAAGTTCGGCACGGACGCGCTTCGCTTCACGCTTGCCGCCTTTGCCGCGCAGGGACGCGACATAAAACTCGCCGAAGACAGAATAGAGGGATACAGGAACTTTACAAACAAGATCTGGAACCTTGCAAGGTTCGCCGATATGTATAAGAACGAGAATGACGAAGGCGCCGGGCAGGACGCTGTAATAGAGAATTATTCTACAGCCGACAAGTGGATAATTACCAAACTCAAAGAGTGCCAGGAGGCAGTGGAAAAAGGCATTAACACCTACCGCTTCGACATTGCCGCAAAAGCCCTTTACGGGTTTATCTGGCATGAGCTTTGCGACTGGTACGTTGAGCTAATAAAACCCGACCTGCGCGGCGAACACGGGGAGGAGCGCAAGCGGTCAACCTCGGCGGTACTGACAGGGGTCGTCTCCGACACAATGAAACTCCTGCACCCTTTCATGCCTTTTATAACGGAAGAGATCTATTCAAAGCTGCCCTGCTCGCCAAAGGATTCAAAAAAATATCTGATGCAGGCCGGGTTCCCGGTAGGGCGCGACGTTTATCCAACTGCCGCCAAGGGGGTTGAGAGCGTCATTGATATCATACGCACCATCAGAAACATAAAGACCGAGATGAACATCACGCCCACCACAAGGCTTGACTGTGTTTGTTATATTCAGGACGAAACGTTACGGCAGGCCGTTGTTCAAGCAGAAAACTATCTAAAATCACTTGGACGGGTTGAAGAACTGACCATACGGGAGGGCGGTCAGGCTGTTGAGCAGGCGGCCTACGCCTCGCTTGAATCAGGGATTGAACTTTACATTCCGCTTAAAGGACACGTGGACGTTCGGGCCGAGACCAAACGGCTTGAAAAGAATCTTGAAAAGCTCGACAAAGAACTCTCAGGCATGGAGCGGAAACTGGGCAACGAGAATTTCATCAAAAAAGCCCCGCCCGAAGTGGTTGAAAAAGACAAAAAAAGGGTGACTGAACTAAAAGACAAAAAAGCCAAACTCTGCGACAACATCGAGCGGGTAAGGAGCTTTGCCTGATCATGGCCGGGCCAAAGACGACCAAAGACTAAATGATGATGACAAAAAAGAAAAAAAAGTTAAAGCCCGGGTTTGACAAGCACACGGAGAAAACACTTGACGCTGCCCTTGCCGAGGACGTTGGCACGGGCGACATTACGACCAACGCAATAATCACAACCGGCAAAAAAGGCCGGGCCGAGTTAATCGCAAAAGAGCGCTTCGTGGTAAGCGGGCTTCTGGTTGCCAGAAGTATTTTCCGGAAAACAGACGACGCCGTAAAATTCAGAAAACACGTAAAAGACGGAGACCTCATTAACAAAGGCACGGTCTTGGCAACCGTCACGGGCCCGCTTCGGGGGCTTTTAACCGGCGAGCGTGTGGCGCTTAATTTTCTCCAACGACTCTCGGGCATTGCAACCCTGACCAGCCGGTACGTAAAAAAAGCAGGCAATAAACATATAAAGATACTTGACACCAGAAAGACCACGCCCGGCATGAGGGCGCTTGAAAGGCAAGCCGTTGTTCACGGAGGCGGCACGAACCACCGCTTCGGACTCTACGACGCGGTACTCATAAAAGACAACCACATTGCAGCGGCAGGCGGAGTGGGAAAAGCCATAGAGATGGTCAAGAAAAAATACAAGAAAAGAACGCCAACCATCGAAGTCGAGGTCAAGAAGTTAACTCAGATACCAGAGGCGCTAAAGGCAGGGGCCGACATTATAATGCTCGACAACATGAACGCAGTGCGGATAAAAAAAGCCGTCAGACTAATAAACCGACGCGCCATGATAGAGGTCTCAGGTGGCATTACGCTTGACACCATTGGTAAAAAAACCATAGCCGGGGTTGACTTTATTTCGGTCGGCGCACTCACCCACTCGTCACCATCGGTGGACATAAGCATGGAAATCGTATAGAACAGATTGCGCACCCACGGCACCGCGCACTACCTGGCTGGTCAGTCGGACAACAGATGAACAAACATAACAAAAAAAACATAGAGTCTGAGATCATAAGACACTTGAAAGAAGCCGCGGCCGGCAGTAACGGCGTGACCGACGCGCCGTACGTCTCGGGACAGACAATTTGCCACGCTCTTGACCTATCCAGAACCGCCGTATGGAAACACATTAAATCCCTTAGAAAGTCCGGTTATGATATAAAGGCAAGTACAAAAAAGGGCTACAACCTTTCTCCCGGCTCCCCCTGCCCTTTCAACGCAATTGAGCTTGCCTCAGGCAGCAACAACAAACTCATAGGCCGGGTTGTGCACTTCTACGACGAACTCGGCTCCACCAACTTGACGGCCGCAGAACTTGCCGCCTCGGGCGCACCGGAAGGTACAGGGGTAGTAGCCGACCGACAAAAAAACGGCAAGGGACGTATTGGACGCCAGTGGCATTCGCCCGGAGGAGTAAACCTGTACACGTCCGTTATATTAAGACCCGCCATCCCTCCTGCCAGGGGCCAGGCCCTGACCCTGCTCTCGGCAGTCGCTGTCGCCAGTACAATAGGCGAGTTCAGCACAGTGCGGCCAACCGTCAAGTGGCCTAACGACATACTGATCCGGGGCATGAAAGTCGCAGGCATACTGACTGAAATGTCATCTGAGGCGGACAGGATAAACCACGTTATCGTCGGCATAGGCGTAAACATCAACATGGACATGGAAAAAGCCCCGGAAGAAATACAAAAAATTGCCACGGCTATTTGTAAAACAAGTACCACACCCGAGGTTTCGATTGTCTCCAGACTTGACTTTACCCGCACTCTTTATTCAAACCTTGAAAAATGGTACAAATTGTTCTTAAATAAAGGATTAGACCCGATCATAGAGGCGTGGCGCGAATGGTTCAACGGTGAAGGGGAAAAAATCCGTATAAGACTATTTGATTCGGTAACGACCGGCACATGCCTTGGCATAAACAGCGAGGGCGCGTTGCTTGTACAAAACCCGGCAGGTAAAGTCGTAAAGATCATAGCCGGAGACGTGGAGCAGGATTTTAAAGATAACGCATAAAAGCTAATAAATATTACCAACGGTAGCCATAAAAAATGCTTGTTACAGTAGACATAGGGAACACCAATATCGTCGTCGGTGGGTTTAATAAAACAGGCTCTGGCGCGTGGAACGACACGCCAGAGCACTACTGGCGTCTTTCCACCACAAAAGAGAAGACAGCCGACGAATACGGCACGACCCTGCTCAACCTTTTTTCCACCTCAGGGGTGAGCAAAGAGTCCGTCACCGGCTCTATTGTTTCCTGCGTTGTGCCGACACTCAGGGATACTTTCTCCCAGGCAATGGAGCGTTACCTGGGCTCAAGACCAATCTTCATTGAGCCGGGCGTAAAAACAGGTATGCCGATACTCACCGACAACCCGAAAGAAGTCGGGGCCGACAGAATAGTGAACGCTGTCGGAGCTTACGCCATACATAAATGCGAACTCATAGTTGTGGACTTCGGCACTGCCATAACGTTTGACTATATAACGGAGAGAGGCGAATACTCGGGCGGGGTCATTGCTCCTGGCATCGGCGTCTCGGCCAATGCGCTGTTTGAAAAGGCTGCAAGACTGCCGAGGGTGACAATGAAAAGGCCTGATAATGTTATAGGGAAAAATACGGCCCAGTGCATAGAGAGCGGGCTTTATTTCGGTTTCGCCTCGCTTGTTGACGGCATAGTTGAAAAGATGAAAAAAGAATGCCAGGGAGGCGCTCCCAGGGTAATCGCAACGGGCGGGAACGCAGGCCTTCTGGCCCCGGGAGTAAACTCCATAGACGAAGTCGATGAGCTGCTTGTATTAAAAGGACTAAAAAAACTCTACGAGGTTAACACGCAATGACCGACACAACGCCAAGCAAGGATTTTCTGAGGGGTAAGCATTTGCTGAAAAAAAGCGACCTTGACGGAGCCACAAAGGCCTTTGAAAAGGCCTACGAAGAGGACAAAAGAAATCCGCTCTACATGTCGTATTACGGGATGTGCGTTGCGCTTCGTTGGAAAAAAATAGGCACAGGACTTGAGCTTTGCACGAAGGCGATAAAAAAGGAATTCTACCAGGCCGAGTACTACCTTAATCTCGGCAAGGTATACCTTGCGGCGGACAACAAAAAAGGAGCAATATCAGTTGCCAAAAAGGGCATTGGCATAGCCCCTGAAAACGACGAACTCCATAACATGCTTGTAGAACTCGGGGTCAGAAAGCACCCTGTCTTCAGGTTTCTCAAAAGGTCGAACCCGTTAAACAGATTTTTAGGCGTACTTTTCAGGCGCACCCTTCCCGACCTTTTCAGAAAAAAAGGACCGGACAGAGAAGGACCGAACAGCTAAGTAAGCCGCGACAAGCAACGGGGTATTAAAAGGTATTATGACGAAGTAAACCTCTCGGGCACATTTGGGGGGGGGATCAAACCCGCCATGCGGGACAAAGTAAGCCGCGACAAGCAACGGGGTATTAGAAGGGTATTATGACGAAGTAAACCTCTTGGCAAATTTGGGGGGATCAAACCCGCCATGCGGGAATAAAAAAAAGCCGCTACCCGTCGTTTTTTACGGGGCGTGAGATGTAACCGTAATTACCGTTCTTTAACCACTGAATATGGGCTAAAACATGAAGGTAAACAAAAAAGTATTCACCTACACATCACCTGACGCAACGCGTGACAAGCGCTTCATTGCGGCTCTCGGCAAGGCTGAGCTTGACCCCTCAGACCTGCTTACGGCAGTATTCATACTCTCTCACAATAAAGACGCTGAAATAAAAGAGGCCGCAAAAAAGACCCTGTCCGAGTTTCCACGCGAAACTCTGCTCACAGCCCTTAACTCAAAACTTGACCCTGCAATCCTTGGAAAGATTGCCGGGCTTTACGATACGGACGAAGAGGCCCTAATTAGAATCGCACTGAACTATGATACTGATACAGAAACAATAAAGCAGATTGCAAACGGCGCATCTTGTTCCTTGCTCGACAAGATAGTTAAGGCGTCAGAGAAGATTACCGGCGACCCGGCGATACTTGAGGCCATAAAAAAAAACACTGAAATAAACAAAAAAAATGAAGAAGAGAACTCCGGGGAGCCTGAAGTAGAAACACTTGAACAAGCGCCTGAGGAAGAAGCAACAGTAGAAGAAACAGACCCGGAGATTGCAAAAAAGCTTGTCATGGAAGCACGTGACTATGATGAAGATGATGATGGCGAAATGGAGGAAGAGAACCTCAACATCACGCAGATAATTTCTCGCATGGGCGTATCGGAAAAAATAAAATTCGCCCAGACCGGCAACAAAGAGGTACGCAACATGCTCATAAAGTCGGCAAATAAGATGATATCGTCCGCCGTCTTGAAAAACGCGCGTATAACGGAAGACGAGGTAATAAAACTCTCGGCCTCCAAAACGGCTTCGGACGAAATTATCAGATTAATCGCCCGCAACAGGGAATGGATGAAGCTTGCAATAGTCAAGAGTAACCTGGTAAGCAACCCAAAGACCCCTATTGCGATCTCTTTGCGCCTGGTGCGTTTTCTCACGAGCAAAAACCTTACGTCACTTTCAAAAAGTAAAAGCATCTCCAACGTACTCAGGAACGAAGCCGCCAAGGCACTTGATTTAAAAAAGAAACATTAACTCTTTTTTTGCAGATAAAATGCACAGCCATTTTTTTAAACAACCGGGGCATAATACGTCCTTGAAAATACGGAGGCACAAATGAAAGCCATAATAATAGGTGCGGGACTGGTCGGCTACACCATCGCACAGAAGTTTTCCTCCGAAGGCCAGGAAGTAGTTATAATTGAAACAGACGAAAAACGCATCAAGGAAGTTCAAGAGAGCCTTGACGTGAGAATCGTCCATGGCAGCGGCTCAAGCCCGCAGGTACTTAGCGAGGCAGGCATAGACCGCGCTGAGATGGTAATTGCCGTAACCGACAGCGACGAGGTAAACATGATAGCCTCGCTAATTGCGGAAACGCAATCGCGCGTACCAAAAAAAATAGCGCGTATAAGGAACCCCGATTACCTGAACTACCCCATTATATTTGAAAAAAACTACCTCGACCTTGACCTTATAATCAATCCCGAGATGGCGGCTGCCGAAAGGATCTTTAAAATAATTGAGATCCCCGGCGCTGTCGACGTCATGGACTTTCTCGACGGCAAGCTCAAGCTTGTCGGGTGCAGGGTGTCGGGGCAGTCAGCTGCCACTGGGAAAAAAGTGAAAGACTTAAGCACTATATTCCCGACAGAAAAGATTATAATAGTTGCCATTTACAGGGGCACGAGCACCATCATACCTCACGGTTCTACTATTATCGAAGACGGCGACCTTATCTATGCGGTAACAGTGCCTGACTCGGCCAAGAAACTCCTTACACTTTTCGGCAATGAAAAGGAAACCGCAGGGAACAGGATTTTGCTCGTGGGCGGCGGAAACGTCGGCTACTACCTGGCAGACAGGCTTGAACAAAGCGGTTACCAGGCAAAGATAATAGAGAAGAACGAAAAGAGATGCAACTTCCTTGCCGAGAAACTTGACAAGACCATTGTGCTTTGCGGTGACGGTACGGACCGCGAACTCCTTATGGAAGAGAACATTGGCGACATGGACACCTTCATAGCCGTGACCGACGACGAAGAGGCAAACATCCTGACCTCGCTGCTGTCCAAAAGGCTTGGCGTCAAACGCTGCATCTCCATCATTGACAAACCCGAGTACCTCTCGATGGTATCCACCATCGGCATAGACGTTGCCGTCTCGCCGCGCCTTACGTCGGTGAGCGAGATATTACAGTTCATACGCAAGGGCAGAATACTATCGGTAAAGGCGCTTATGGAAGAGCGGGTAGAGGCAATCGAGACAATAGCAATGGAGACGTCCGACATAGTGGACACCCCGCTCAAAGACATTAAGTTCCCAAAGGGTGCGATAGTAGGCGCCATAGTTAGAAATGAAGA
>CBDUXY010000115.1:0-9586 GCA_965371305.1 uncultured bacterium | reverse complement strand
CTTTCAACGGAGCTTAAGTCCGTTATAAAGATAGATTCTGACTTTATTGGCGCAATAAGGAAACAGGCGGAGAAAGATTTCAGGAAAAAACAGGGCAGGGCGTAGACATTTTTTTGTTTTTTATTAGTAGGGCTTATTTCGACAGTTTATGGCAAAAGAGGATATATGGAGTTTGTAGAACATAACGGACTGCTGTTTAACAAAAGTTACCTGGCGTTTTTTAAAAGAGCCGGGCTTGACAGTTTTGATGCGTTAATGGACTATGTCGGGGGTAAGGAGTTCAAGCGCAAGGCGGCCCGGTCTGTCGTGAGGATAGGACTTGCCGAGGGCGTTTGTTGCGGCTCCACAAAGGCGTTTTTCCTTAAGCGGCATTACGAGGAGCCGGAGAGGAAAAAGGGCCTTACCGGATTGATAACCGGAGGCGGGAAGGGGTACGAGGACGCAAGGAACGAATGGGAAAAAATAATTGAGTTGACGGAACTTGATTTTCTAACGATGGTGCCGGTTGCTTATGGACAGAGAAAGGCGGATGGTGGTAAAGTGAAAAGCCTTACTCTTACCGAAGAGATCTACGACGCCGTCAGGGTGGAGGATTATATTCCAAAGTTAAAGGGACGCGGTTTTGAGGGGATGGAGATAAAAAGAGACGTGATAGAGCGCCTCGGAGAGCTTGCAAAGAGGTTCCACGGTCTTGGTTTCAACCACCAGGACTTTTACCTGGGGCATTTTTTTATACGTCCTTTAACGTCTGAGATATTTCTGGTGGACCTGCAGCGCGTGCAGCGAAGAGACGCGTCTCGTCAAAAAAGATGGATCTTGAAAGACCTGGCCCAGTTTACTTTCTCGGCCCTGGAAACGGACAATTTCACTCGTACCAATCTCGCGAGGTTTGGTCACGTATACGTTGGTAAGAAAGAATTTGATGCAGGTGATAGAAAAATGATAAAAAAGATCATTGCAAAGTCAGAGCGTATTGCTCGGCACACTGTGAAATTACTTGAGAGAAGAAAGAAGGTCGGCGCATGAATTACCCTGGACTTGAAGGCAAAAAATACAGGTTCCTCGTAACGGGCGGGGCCGGGTTTATCGGTTCTAACCTGGCTTTTGCTCTGCTCGGTCTTGGTCAGAGTGTGACCGTGCTTGATAATTATTCGACAGGTTTACGAGACAATATCGAAGATATTAAAAGTTTCGTAAGGAATGAAGAAAACATTTCAAGTGACGATTTTCGTATGGTCGAGGGCGATATATGCGATAGAGGTGACTGCGCTGAAGCCGCAAAAGACTCGGACTTTGTGCTGCACAACGCAGCCCTTGGCTCTGTGCCTCGTTCGGTGGAAGACCCGGTCACTACGACCGACGTTAACGTCACAGGCACGGTGAACATGCTCAAAGCCGCCTTTGATGCAGGTGTGAAGCGTTTTGTGTACGCCTCGAGTTCATCGGTGTACGGCGACAGCGAGGCCCTGCCAAAGGTCGAGGGGGCCGAGGGCTCGCCCCTCTCCCCTTACGCCGTGAGCAAACTTGTAGACGAAATATATGCGAGCAATTTTGAGCGTGTTTATGGTATGGAGACCGTGGGCTTGAGGTATTTTAACATCTTCGGGCCGAGGCAGGACCCAGTGTCGCCCTACGCTGCCGTCATCCCGATTTTTGTCACTCACTTAATGGCCGGAACTCAAGCGACTATTAACGGCGACGGCCTTACGTCACGCGACTTTACATACGTCGACAACGCTGTGCAGGCCAACATCCTGGCAGCCCTCTCCGGCCCGGAGGCTTCGGGCCGTGCGTATAACATCGCCTGCGGCGGCTCTGTTACTTTAAACGACTTGTACGCGAAACTTGCAACCCTGCTTGGGGCCGAGGACGTAAAACCGGTTTACGGCCCTGAGCGTCCGGGAGACGTTCGGGCAAGTCACGCCGATATAACTCAGGCAAAGACCATGCTTGGTTATGATCCGACAATAGGTTTTGAAAAAGGCCTTGAGACGTCTATTGATTGGTACAGGGAAAACTTATCCTGCAAGGAACAGGCCGAAGGGCCTGAACATGAATAGAGAAGGAATAGATCATGAAAAAGATTTTAAGCGCGTCAAAGGCGCGTTCCATAATAAAGGGATTTAGAAACGCCCGCTTGCTTGTAATCGGCGACCTCATAATGGACCACTTCATATGGGGAAGCGTAACGCGCATCTCCCCTGAGGCCCCGGTGCCGGTGGTGGACGTGACGGAAGAAACGCTTTTGCTCGGAGGCGGGGCTAACGTGGTAAATAACGTAGCAAGCCTTGGGGGAAAGAGTTTTATAGCAGGAGTAGCAGGGCGCGACAGTGACGGTAAAAGACTCCTGTCTATGCTTATCGACAAGGTCGTCACGACTGACGGAATTATAATTGACAAGAAACGTCCGACCACCACCAAGACCCGCGTCATAGCTCATAACCAGCAGGTAGTGCGTTTTGACAGGGAAGAGAAAAACCCGATTGGCGTGCGTACTATCGTGAAGGTAATGGAGTATATAAAGTCAGTGATAAAGGACTCGGATGCGGTCGTTATATCCGATTACGCAAAAGGTCTTGTAACGAAGGAGCTTGTATGGTGTGTGATGGAGCTTGCCAAAGAGCTCGATAAACCAGTGGTAGTGGATCCCAAGGTCGAGCATTTTGACTGTTATAGCGGGGCGACCATCGTTACCCCGAACAACAACGAGGCAAGCCTTGCGTCCGGGGTTTTGATAAACGA
Organism: uncultured bacterium; assembly: GCA_965371305.1. Classification (GTDB taxonomy): domain Bacteria; phylum Desulfobacterota; class GWC2-55-46; order GWC2-55-46; family DRQE01; genus CBDUXY01. The sequence continues at coordinate 6,844 of CBDUXY010000115.1, read as the reverse complement.
CAAGGATAGTTTAAAGAAGGCCGGAAAATCTCTTTTAAAAAACCACGGCATAAAGGCAGTGCTCATAACAAGGGGCGAGCACGGTATGAGTCTTTTTGAAAAAGGCTCGGAAAGCCATATACCAACTGTTGCCAGGGAGGTCTACGACGTAAGTGGAGCCGGAGACACGGTGGTCGGCGCCGTGGCCCTCTCGCTTGCTGCAGGGGCGAGCGTAAAAGAAGCCGCAGTCCTGAGCAACCTTGCAGCAGGCATAGTTGTCGGGAAGCTCGGCACTGCCACCGTAACGCCAAAAGAGCTTTTAGAGGCCGTCGGGCAAAGGCTTAAATAAGGAGAAAAGGATTTTGTGCGCGCCACCGAACCACAGCCTGTAAAGTTTTTTGCAAGCGTTATAACCTCGGATTCGGGGCTTATGCAAAAAACACGCTTAAAACTTGAGTCCGAGTTCGGCGGTATCGACTTTGAAACGCCTGAGCTTGAATTTGAAAATACGGATTATTATGCAAAAGAGCTTGGGCCAGGGCTTAAGCGAAAGATTTTTTCATTCATGCCTGTGCGTCGTGCCGTAGAGCTGCCCGGGATAAAGCTGATGACAAATGCAATGGAGGGCGAGTCGAGTGTGCAGGCCCCTGGTTGCGACAAGAGTGATGAGTCGAAGAGACGCGTCAACATAGACCCCGGCTACCTTACCCTGCACAATGTAGTACTTGCTACGTGCAAGAATTTTTCACACAGGGTGTATCTGGAGCGCGGCGTGTACGCGGAGCTTACGTATATGTTCAACGCGCGTAAACAGGGTTACGATCTGCTCGACTGGACGTACCCGGATTATCGTACGGACGAGATAAGGGCGTTTTTCAAAAAGGTTCGAGGGATGTATCAGGGCAACTTAGAATCGATACGCCTTGAATAGCAGGGCAACTTACAGTCAGTGGAGGGGGGGGATTAAGAAATGATAAAAAGCATGACAGGATACGGCAGGAGCGAGTTTACGCTTGATGGCGAGTCGGGCGATTCTTATTTTATTGAGGTAAAGTCGCTTAACCACCGACATCTTGACGTGAAGCTGCGTTTGCCCGAACGATTTTCCGCCCTTGAAATAAAAATAAGAGAGCTTTTCAAAAAAAACTTTTCAAGGGGATCTTTTTTTGTCGGCATAAACGCGGTGGTTCGAAGTGACTCGGCGTTAAAATTAAACCTGCCGGTTGCGGCATTGTTTGTGGAGGCAGCCGCGACACTTGGTAGTAAGTTTGGGATTGATGAAAAGTTGGACGTGAGTTTTCTGCTTGCGCAAAGGGACGTGTTTGGCGCCGGTTTAAACGCACACACCAGTAATGACGATGATATGAAAGATGACTGGGAGGGGGTTAGTGGCGGCCTTGCCTGTGCATTTATGGCCCTCACCGGGATGCGGGAGCAGGAGGGGACTGTACTTAACGAAGATATTTCAGGACTGCTTGATAATATTTCAAAGCTCCTGGAAGATATAGAAGGGCGTGTGCCCGAGGTGGTGGAGGCGTACAGGGAAAAACTCGTTAATACCATAAACGCCTTGATACAGGACGAGACGGTTAGTCAGGACCGGGTTATTACAGAGGCCGCTATATTTGCGGAAAAGACGAACATAGCGGAAGAGACGGTCAGGCTTGCCGGGCATCTCGGGCAGATGCGCAGCTATCTTGAATGTGCGGAGCCTGTTGGCAGGAGGCTTGACTTTCTGTGCCAGGAGGTGCTCAGGGAGGCCAACACCATAGGGTCGAAGTCTCAGGACGCTTCAATAAGCCGCGCCGTGATAGAGATAAAGGGCGAGCTTGAGAAGGTAAGGGAGCAGGTCCAGAATGTCGAGTGAGAGCATCTGCCCTGCTCTGTGCAGGTTCGGCGTTGCTGTTCCAAACTTCTCAAATAAATTAATAGTGTCTTTGTGAAAAGTTTGTACCGACAAATTTGCGTATAAGGTAGGCCTCTGGCCTTGAATTTAAAACTATGTTATACTAATATACTTCATGACTCAAAAAAGCGGAAAACTGTTTGTGGTGTCAGGGCCCTCAGGGGCCGGAAAGAGTACGCTCGGCAAAAAGGCGGTTGACTTTTTCGGAGATTTGCGGTTTTCTATTTCATACACTACAAGGCTGGCGCGTGAGCATGAGACCGAAGGGGTTGAATACAGGTTCGTTACAGAGCCGCAGTTCGACTCAATGGTGGAGCGCGGCGAGTTCATAGAACATGCCTGCGTGCACGGCAACAAGTACGGCACGGCAAGGGCGGACTTGATGAGCATACTTGAGTCTGGCCAGGACGTGATGCTCGACATAGACGTGCAGGGGGCGTCGCAGCTTTCCTCTACGTTAACCGGGCTGGGAGTATATGTCTTTGTCCTGCCCCCTTCTATTGAGGAGAGCAAAAAGAGGCTTAGTAATAGAGGCGACATTGCGGCGGACGTTGCTGAAAGAAGGCTCGAAGCTGCAATAGACGAGATAAAAGAGGCCGCAAAAGACGCCGGGAATTACGATTATATTATAATAAACGACTTGCTGGACGCGGCTTTTAATAGCTTAAGGTCGATTATAACCGCCGAGAGGACCAGGAAAGAGGCGGTTATGGAAACGGTCAGAGAGAAGTTTGAAATCTAAAGGAGGAATAAAGAAATGGCAAGGGTTACGGTAGAGGATTGTCTGCAAAAGATACCGAGTCGCTTTTCGCTCGTGCATGTTGCGGCGCAAAGGGCAAGGCAGCTCCTGAAGGGAGCGCCACAGCTTGTTGATTCAGAGAACAGGGTGGTGGTAGTGGCGCTCAGAGAGATTGCCACCGGTGATGTGTACATAGCCGGAGAAAGGGACGAGGCCGCAAAAGAAAAAACTGCAAAGCCGTCGGCAGCGGCTAAAAAGGATTCCAAAGAGGCAGTTGTTGCCACGGAAGACAAGTCGTCCGATAAGTAAGAGTCCATTACCCAGTTAGGGCACTTTCCTGTTTACAACCTTAATACCCCGCGACCCGCTATGATTGAGTCCGGGGTATTTGTGTTTTATGACTTAAATGTTTTTTAAGACGAAGGAGATGGCATATGAAGTCGTACGGTATATCAAAGAAGCTTGATTGCACATACGTTGAGGCGGTTGAAAAGGCAAGGGCAGTGCTTGGGGCCGAGGGGTTCGGCATACTCACGGAGATAGACGTAAAGGCGACGCTAAAGCAAAAACTTGACAAGGATTTTAGAAATTACATTATACTCGGTGCCTGCAACCCGTCATATGCAATAGAGGCGCTGACATCCGAGATCGAGATCGGGCTGCTCATGCCGTGCAACGTTATAGTGTATGAAAACGACGACGGCAGTATTACGGTAAGCGCAATTGACCCGACCGTTGCCATGACGCTTTCAGATAACGCAAAGGTATGCGAGGTTGCAAGGAAGGTGAAGGCAAAACTTGTGGTTGCAATAGATAATTTATAATTTACTATTTGGCTGTGAAAAAAATGATGCGTTACGGGTTCGATTGAAAAATCGAACCTTTTTTTTCTCCCTCTCCCCTTGACGGGAGACGTCAGGGACGCACGGGTTGGGTGAGGACGAATTTTGGCAGGTTTTAGTCGATAGTAGTTTTACTTGTGTATACTCATTATTCTATCTTTGGCACGGCTGAAAGCAGCTTTTTTGTATAGGCGTCTTTAGGGTTATTAAAGAGTTCGTCCACAGTCGCGCGCTCGACGATTTTACCTTTGTACATGACGCACACTTCGTCGGCTATGTATTCGACCACGCCAAGGTCGTGCGTTATGAAGAGAAATGAAATGCCGAAGTCGCGCTGTATGGACTTTAACAGGTTAAGTATCTGGGCCTGCACCGATACGTCAAGCGCGCTTGTTGCCTCGTCGCAAACGATAAACTCCGGGTCAACGGCAAGCACGCGGGCAATGCCTATGCGTTGGCGTTGTCCACCTGAGAACTCATGCGGGTACCGGCGCACCATGTCCGGCGTAAGCCCTACCATCTTTAACGTGTCTGCGACTTTCTCAGCACGCGCCCTCTTGCCAAGATCAGGTTTAAGGCTTTTTATCCCTTCCTCTATAATGTCGCCAATCATAAGGCGCGGGTTAAGGGAGGAGAATGGGTCCTGGAATATGAACTGCATTTTGCTTCTGAGCGGTTTTATCTCGCTTGTGGAAAGTCCTGTTATATCTTTACCGTCAAATATTATCTGCCCGTTTGTTGGTTTTATAAGCTGTAGAATTGCCTTCCCGGCCGTTGTTTTACCGCACCCGCTCTCACCGACAAGGGCAAGGGTTGAGGCCTTTTTTACGACGAGGTCAATGCCGTCAACCGCCTTTACGTATCCGACGGTCTTCATCAAAAACCCCTTTTTAACAGGGTAGTGGACGGAAAGCCTGTTTATCTTAACCAGCGTTTTGCGGTCCTTGTGCGGTGTTACGAGCGTTGTGTCTTCCTTAGTGGCGGCCTTGCCTGGCTTCTCTACCTTGGCAGTTGCGGCAGCGGCGTCCTGCATGAACTTTTCATCGTACAGGTGGCAGGCAACGAAGTGTGTTTTGTCTTTTTCAAAAAGCGCCGGTTCGATTTTTTCACACCCTGTCATCTCTCTGTCGCACCTGCCTGCGAAGCGGCAACCTTCCGGGAATTCGGTCGGGGCCGGCACGGTGCCTGGTATGGTGTCGAGCCTCGCGCCGCGTTTATCCATTGCCGGTATGGAGCGCAGCAGCTTAAGCGTGTACGGGTGCATGGGGTTTCTGAAAAGTGTTTTTGTGCTCGCAGTTTCTACGATCTTACCTCCGTACATGACCGCTACGTGTTCTGCGTTTGTGTAGACAAGGGCAAGGTTATGGGTGATAAGCAGAACGGCAGTGCCGAGTTCGGCTTTTAATTCTGCGATGAGCTTTAGTATCTCTTCCTGAATGGTTACGTCAAGGGCGGTTGTCGGCTCGTCGGCTATAAGCAGGTCCGGCCTGCACGCCAGGGCAATGGCTATCATGACGCGCTGCCTCATTCCGCCAGATAACCTGTGAGGATATTCGTCGAACATGGCCGCAGGATCGGGCAGCCGGACTTTCGCGAGCATGTCTATGGCTATGGCCTTCGCCTCTTTTGCAGTCTTTCCCTGGTGAAGGATTATTGCCTCTATAATCTGCTCGCCTATGGTGAAGACCGGGTTCAGCGAGGTCATGGGTTCCTGGAAGATCATGGAGATCTTATTGCCTCGTATTTTTCTCTTTTCCGGCTCTGACAAGGGGATGATATTTCCCCCATTTAGAAAAATCTCGCCGCCTGCGATATAGCCCTTGGGCGCAGGCACGAGTTGAATCAGGGACAGGGCTGTTATGGACTTTCCTGACCCCGATTCTCCGACAAGCGCGAAGGTCTCGCCTTTTGCGATTTCAAACGACACCCCGTCAACCGCTTTGCTTACGCCCTGCGGTGTGTTGAAGTATGTCCTGAGATCGTTTACTTTAATAACGATTGCCATTATTTTTGCCTGCCCATTCTGAGTTTAGGATCCAGGGCGTCCCTGACCGCGTCGCCGAATATGTTAGCCGGAAGCACGAGGGTAAGCATAAAAATAAATGCTGCAAGCAGGTTCCACCAAACGATAGGCTCTCTTGACATCTCAAGCCTTGCCGTGTTTATCATGTTCCCCCAGCTGCCCATCTCAGGACTTACCCCTATGCCGATGTAGCTCAAGACGGCCTCGGCAAGTACAAGGCCGCTGAACTGCAGCACCATTGTAATTAGTACGAGGTGCATTACGTTCGGCACTATATGCCTTGCAATCAGGCGAAGTCCGGGCACTGCAAAGGCGCGGGCGGCCTGCACGTATTCAAGCTCACGTAATTTAAGCGTCTCGCCTCGAATCAACCGGCAGAGTCCTGTCCATGAGGTAATGCCCATTATAAGGCAGAGCCAAAAGAGCCTGTCGTTAAGCACGAATATGCCAAGCGTTATGTCGTCGTTCGTTACGACCCCGCCCTGATAACCCCTTGTGCCGAAGATAAGCATGAACGCTACGATCAGCAAAATATCCGGGATGGACGAAAGAGTGGTGTAGATGTATTGGATAATATCGTCCACTATGCCGCCGTAAAACCCTGCGAGTACGCCAAAAAATATCGCAAAAGGAATGATGATTATGGTCGTGCCCGCCCCTATGATAACGCCGGTCCTGACACCCTTAAGGGCTGCGAGAAGTACGTCGCCCCCGACCTTGTCCGTGCCGAGCAGGTGGGTTTTCGGGTATTTTAGGGGTGGGTAGTCGCGCGTGGTCGTGCCGCCGGGGTTCTCGATGCTCTCCTTTACAAAGGAGTGGGTGGCAAAGGGGGCGGAAAAGGTCTTCTCCGTGTTATTTCTTAAACCGGAAAATATTCGGTCAAGTATGCTAAGCGCACTTGGGCTGTAGATAGTTTTTTGCGCAAGCTTAGTGGTTGCCTTGGCGGCCGGGTTGGAGTTCCGTGCCGGCGGCAACGCGTCCCTCCACCTGATGCTGTCGGCAAGTGCAACGCAAAGGTAGAGAAGCAGTATCACCATGCAGACGGTCGCAAGGCGACTTGTTTTCACGTGCCTCCACACGCGCCTTACCGTGCCGTCCTGGCCTGAGAAAACAGCAAGGGCAGCGATGATTAAAATAACCGCGTAGATTATAAGGTCTGTTGCAAGTATTATCGGCATATTGATAGATTTCTCAAATACATTTTGTAGTTTAAGTCATTGCGTATGTTAAGGATGATTTTTTATAAATTAAAAAAATAAAAAATTATTCAAGCCTTATCCTTGGGTCCACAAGCGTATAGCTGATGTCGGTTAATATCAAGCCCCCGATATAGAGCAGAGAGCCGAGGTACACCA
>CBDUXY010000114.1:0-9618 GCA_965371305.1 uncultured bacterium | reverse complement strand
AACCGCCGACACGAGGATTTTCAGTCCTCTGCTCTACCGACTGAGCTACCTGGGCCTTCAACCACAAGCAAGTATTTAATTTGAATTCACGGCGTTTGTCAAGGTATTTTCCGGCTTAAAGACGTAAAATAAAAAACTTTTACCGGTTTCACCCTTTTCCTGTTTATATTGTTCGCCCTACCACCCATATACTTATCAGGTGCTCAGGCCGACCATAACATTTGATTTCGCTATTTGAACTATGTTATATTAATAATCTAAATTAAAAATCAGGAGGTTTTTTTATTATGAGTGATTGTGGATCAGAATGCGGCGACGGCGTTGGAGGGCCTTTTTCAGAAGGCCGCGAACTCGTTGAGTTTGTAATGCAGGCGCACGGAGGCGGTATTGCCGGTACAGAAATACCAAACGGAGGACTTGACGTCACATGCCAGGGCTGCGGAGCGGGCTTTCACATGGCAACATTCGTATTCGACTGCCCAAAGTGCGGCGGCGTGCACGCAGTCTCCCCACCAAGGTGCGAAGACCCGGGCAATATACAGTTTGCCGGAACTGACTTTAAAAGGTAAAAACTTGCCAATTAACTTTGTCATACTTTTCAGGAAAACGGGCCTTTTGGCTCGTTTTTTTGTTTCAGACATTTTTATAAACCCGACCAAAAAACTTTTACACAACATCATGTCGCCCGAGCTTTTAAGCTCGGGTATTGAATGACCGCCCGGAGTGGTTTATTTAAATCATTAAAGGCACTGCGAGGACGCATTGCTTAAAAACACTCGGAAAAATCCATATCTAAAGCCTCTGCCACCTTCAAGGCAAGCATTTAGAGGAACCTTTGTTGCGGTGTTGTTTACTCTTGCCTGTTTTTTCTCCGCTACCACCGACGCGTCGGCCAAAACCTTTACTAATATTAACTACGACCGAATTAACGCCCATGTAGAAAACACCCCGGATGCCGCAACGCGCTCTGCAAAAGGGCTTTCCGAGTACCTTGCCGGTAAAGATTCTCCGGCAAGAAACGACTTTGAAAAAGCGTGGGCAATATTTAAATGGATTACATATAACATCTCTTATGACACGAAAAATATCTTGCTTAAAAAAGACGTTGCCTCGAAGAAAGTCTTAAAAAGGCGCGTTACGATTTGCGAAGGCTACTCGAACCTTTTTGCCGACCTTGCTGACCTTGCCGGACTTCGCTCGGTAGTGATTCCAGGACACTCAAAGGGCTACGGATTCGTGCCTGGGCAGCCAATAAAAGTCCTGCTCAATCACGCGTGGAATGCGGTAAAAATAGAAGGTAGTTGGTATCTGCTCGACGCGACATGGGGCGCAGGGCACCTTAACGACAATAAACGATTTGCAAAGAGCTTTACCCCTCACTACTTCCTTACGCCGCCTGAGGAGTTTATATACGACCACTACCCGGAGGAAAAACGACAGCAACTGCTCGCCCGTCCCCTTACGATGGATGAGTACTTGAGCAGAGTAAAACTATGGCCAAGGTTTTTTGAATCAGACATTGGACTCATCTCTCACAATCTTGCAAGCTTCCAGTCCGGGAGCAGGCTCAAAATGACCTTTTCTACTCCGCCCGGCCTGATGTTGGTTGCAAACCTTACCAGTAAAAACAGGACTATTTCAATTTCACCAGGCACAACCTTTAGCCAAAAAAGCTTGCCTCCACCCGTGAAAGGCTCGAACTACACATTGCCTTTCCTGAAAAAGGCCGTTATGAGCTTAACATATTCGCTGCCGACGCACGGGAGACTGTAACGCAGGGAAAAACAAACGAGCTTAGCCTTGACGTGGCGGCAAGATATACGGTAGACGTCTCAGGTAGTGGTTTTACAAAAACCGGTTTTGGTAAATCGAGGGCCTTCCCCGAGGCCTTTACAGACTTTATAGACAGGAACGTATACCTTTACGCGCCAATTGCGGGCACACTCAAGGCCGGCACAACACAGGCCTTCCGCATCCGCGTACCAGGGGCCAACAGGGTCAGGGTTAAGGTCGGCAGTGAATATACGGAGCTTGAAAAATCAGGCGACGAGTTTTCAGGGAACGTACCGATTAAAAAAGGAGACATACGGGTCTACATGAATCAGGGGGGAGCCTAAAGTGGAACGGGTTGCTTGGGTACCTGGGAGAATAGGGGGGCTTATAATGACTTATTCAGGCAGATTGCTCACCCAGCACTCACGGTCCTGCCTTTTGCCCAAACGCGAAGGGCTTCAATCTGCTCGGCGCGTGTCTTTGAAAGAGGCACGGTCGCGCCTGCCTCGGTAAGCAACACACCGGTCGTAAGGGCTGTATTCGAGCTGAAGGCAGTGTAAAGACCCGAGACCACCACCTGCTCTCTATCTCGGCCCCGCTAAAGCCGTCGGTCGCCATTACAAGGCTCTCTATGTCATAGTCCTTTGCCTCGCGCCCGCATGTAAAGCAGGCCATTCCCGTCGTCACGCACGCCTGCGGCACCAACGTATTTAAAGGGGTTTGAAATCCCCTCAACCTGATCCACCACCTTGCCGTACGCGTCATAGGCATATTTATTTACAATATTACCAGAGGAATCAGTAATTGCAACCGTGTTGCTGAAGTGGTGAAAGTGGTGTTATTTTTGTGAAGTGTTGTTCGTGCGGTTGGTTGGAAAATACAATTATGTGTTGTGTCGCCGGAACTTAAAATGGTCGCTGTCCCCATTTTTCTTGCTTAACATTACTTATCCTGAATGTCCTCTGAGCTTCCGTTTACGAAGCTGCTTAATTACTATTGCAACACAAGCTATAAACAAAGCAACATGAAATAGGCGCACAACATTCTCAATAAAATCTGCTGAAAAGTTTAAATTAAAAAAAAGATCTCCAATATTAACAGACAACAGGCTTAATATTATAATCCCAACAATAAATTTATTTTCTATGCTAGTTTTACCGAAAAAGAGCACCAAACTAAGTCCAGCTATTGGAGCGAGAAATTTTATTATCGAAAACACAGTAATAGGTAATTTATGTGCTTCATAACTCACAGCGGTCCGCAGACATATTATAGCAATTACAACATTCAAAAAATTATATGACGATTTGATATTAGTTTTCTCTTTACCCATAAGTCACACCTTATCTTCTTTTGTGTTTCTCATTATCTTTGATCATCTCTCATCGGTTTCCCCTTGTAGTAAGGAGTCCCCCCAGAGCAACGATATGCATCGTCTGCACATTTTAACACCCTTAGAGCTTGACCGCCACACGTACCTAAAATTGCAAGGCCAGTAGCAATAGGATGCACCCGATATTTTATAGCAACAGCACATGCGGCAGAAACTATATCACCCCCTCTGCCCCCAAGCACTTCTGATGCACATAGTGTAAATTCTTCACCATAGAATTCCTTATTCCGTCCGTAAGTACATTGACATTCAGACGGGCCTGTGTGGTCCTGAGCTGGGTCTCCTGTTGCTCGCCCATAAGTCTCGTCATACAATCCCGTCGGGTCTATACGATTAACCGGGTTACCACCCACGTAATTATACAGGTTAAGGTCCCCGCCTGCAAACCCAATCGGGTCCTTGGAGATGAAGCGACCCACCTCAGGATCATAATAACGCGCACGCATGTATAAAAGGCCGTTGCCGTCGTCACGCACACCAGCTGAACCAACGTACTTAAACGGATTGCTGATGCCCTCCACCTGGTCAACCACCTTACCGTACGCGTCATAGGCGTACTTATTTACAATATTACCAGAGCAATCCGTGATTGCAATTGTGTGACTGAGATGGTTATGGTGGTGAGATTTTTGCGAAGAATTGCGTGCGGTTGGTTGGGAAAGTTAATTATGTATTGTGTCACCAGAACCAATAACACCAAAAGAGTTGCCTAATTAGTGAGCATGAACATCTGTCCCTAGTTTTGTCTACTCTTTTCTTGAAAAGAACTTTCCACAATCCCATAAATATAAAAGAATATAAAAAATATGATGATGCTGGCAATACTAAGCCAAAATACAGTTGATAATCCTGCAAATTTTAAGCTTTCCATAGTAGTTGCACGAGATACCAAATATTCACCTAATTGAAGTGAAAAATATTTAGGTAAATAAAAGAAGACGCCCATCAGAATGAAATATGTTAAGTACTTTATATTTCCATATTTGGCCCATTTAAATGTTAAAGATTCTGTCAAATAATATATTACAACCCAAAAACAATACGCAGAGGTAGCTATAAGAAAAATTATAATATATACAGATTCATCAAATGCTTTATGTCTATAGAGCATAACAAACGCAATCACCAAACATATAAAACTTACGAGAAATATCATTCGACTGACTACCTTAAATAAAAAAGTAGGCTTCTTCATTGATACAGCACCAACAAGCAATAAAACTGCTATATCCGAGAGAGACAACCAATCTTGCACTCCAAGAAATGCTCTGGTTGAAATTATACTGATAAATTTCATTTCATTCCAAACCGGATATATTAAGCAGGTCGCAAAAACATAGAACGTCTGATATTTTGCAAAATGTTTACGTAACATTTCTTATCACTCACCACTCCTTTATTTTTTTTATTGAGTTCTGTCAACATTACAAAACTCAAATTCTCTATCAGCAAATAGTCTGCACCAAGACTTGTACCCAGCTTCACCTGCTTTACCTTTTCCTGATTTTAATGAATCTATAAAACAGGTGGCTGCTCCAACTCCAGCTCCAAGAACTCCACACGCGAGAGCACCTCTACAACATGCAGTTCCAAATAGTCCAAAAAGAATACCACGTGCCGCTACACAGCCCCCCTTACCCGTTCTTCCTGCTGATTCCTCTTCCTTTTTCACACAATTATCATAAAAATTATCACTTATTTGTCTACAGGTTAAATCAGGATCCCATTGGTCACTTAATCCTGAAGGATCTATCGAGTTAACCGGATTCCCGCCCACATAATTATATAGGTTAAGGTCTCCACCTGCAAAGCCTATAGGGTCTTTGCTGATAAACCTTCCAACCTCGGGGTCATAATAACGCGCACCTTTTGAAAAAGAATGCATTGACCGTAACCCTAATGAGAGCTTTTTTTCATGCCTGTTGTAACGGAGATGCAGGGGAAAAGCCAGCGGAAAAGATAGATGGACAGAAGCGTTGCCGCGCCTGCGCCAAGCGTCAGGAACACTCCGGTGCCGGTTGAAAGCGTGGGCGTACCGTTTGCGTAGTTAGGCACTACCAGGAGGTAGCGGTTTATCCAGATACCTACAAACAATACCATAGAAACAGTGCCCATGCCGGCCGGCGACGACTTAATCTTCCTGAAGATAAGGGCAAGGAACGGAACACCAAAGACCAGGAACATCATGATAACAAAAAGACTAAAATACGGACTCTTCATCATCTTGAACGCAGGCCCCATGCGGGACGGAAGGTTGCCGTACCAGAAAACGATGTGCTGCGACCAGTACATGTAAATCCATAGAAGCACAAAACCGAAAAGCACCTTTCCCATCGACTCAAGCAACACGCGCTTCATCTTCTCTCCTGCGTCCCTTGGTATGAATGCAAGGGCCATCAGGAAGAGAAAGGAAAATCCTGCCATCAGATTGCCGACCCAGAAGGCAGGCGCGAATATCGAGCTTTCCCAGTGCTTTATCTGGGTCATGCCGAAGTCCCAGGATACAAAAGTCTGGGCAAGCACGTAGAAGAAAATCACAAACCCGGCAAGGGTTGCGTGACAGTGGGTGTATTCACCTCCGCCCGGGGCGTCGGAGTTAAGCTCAAGCGAGCGGCCGGTTCTAAAGTAGATATAACTTATTACATAGAAAGCGATGTTAGAGACGATGATCCTGATTAAAAAGAGTTTTTTATCGAGCCACGGGCTAACGTGCGCCCCTGCCGCATGAGCCGCCTCGGGATTCGCCCAGTAAAACAGGTGCTCAAAGCCGCCGAAATACAGGGCAAGGAACATGATTACGCCGACAGGTATGAAGGCAAGGGTGAGTATCTCACCAAGGCGCGAGAAATACACCCCCCACGGGCTTCTGGAAAGTCGTATTACAGCTGAAAAGATGATACCCGATTGAGTGATTCCGAGAAAGAATATAAAATTTGCACTCAAAAGGGCCCACATGTTGGTCGGGTCGGTCGCCACGCAAACGGTGTTGGCGAAAGACACTATACCCGCTACGAGCAGTATTATAAGTACCCAGAATGTCAGTTTGCTGGTCTGCATTTTCATCCCTTGTCTTGTCTCGTTTTAAAACCTGTCTCTACAATAAGCCCTTGTCGCTTCATCGACTTCCAGAACCAACTTAGTTCCTTGGCTCACTCGTCAGGGCGTGTTTTATGTAATTAACTATGTGCCACCTGTCAACCGGGTCTATCGATTCCCTGTAGTGCGGCATGGCGTAACGTCCGCCGTAGGTAATCGTATAATATATCTGCCCGTCGGTCTTTTTGTTTTGAATATCGTCGCTTGTCAGATCCGGCGGCGGTAAAAAGCCTTTCTTAACTACCTGACCGTTGCCCTTTCCCCTCTCTCCGTGACATATGGAGCAGTAGATGGCAAACTGCACCCTGCCTCGTTTTATGGAAGACTCGGTTGCAGGAGCAGGGTTCTTGAGCGACTTAACCTCTTCCGTGTCGTGCGCCACCATCGGGAGCCTGACGTCGGCGCCTTTAGTCGGCACAGTGCCTTCCGGCGTTGGAAGGGCCTTTTCTTCCTGCGCCTTGTGGGAGATCTGAAAAAACATGTCCCACGACCAGGGCATGGCATCTGCCAGGGCAGGCATCGCCAGACAAAAGGCTGTTAAAGCTATTATGAGTCTAATCCTCATCTACTTTCCTGACCTCTCTTGCTCCACACTCTCTTAAAATATTCTCGATTCTTTCATAATCCCCATCAGCCACGTCGTCCACAAGCAATCCGAACGAATCGGACGCTATCTCCGGCGCGTCCACCTTTGCCTTGAAGTACGGAACATACTGCCCCCATAATGACGGCAACCGTGCAATGCAGAAAAAACCGAACATCGTGCCAAGCACACCCAGGAGGATTGTCATTTCATACGAAATAATAGCAGTCGGGGTAAACGACAGTATCGCGCGTCCTCCCCTTGGCAGAGGGTAAAGCATGGCAGTACTAAGGGCAATAAAAGTACCGGCGCAAAAACCTATCAACGCGCCAATAAGCGTAAAATACTTCAGTGGGTTTTTCTTCTCGCCAAAAACAGCGTCCATCTCATGCACCACCGGTATGGGCGAGAGCACGGTAACCTCGTACCCGTCCCCTTTAAGCCTCTGGGTCGCGGCAAGCAGATTGTCAACGTATATGAATAGTCCCAAGATAGAATTATCCATTGCTAATGGTCTTCCTTTTCCATGGGCACACCGATATCCTCTTTGACTTCAAAGAGCGAGATAATCGGGAATACCCTGATTGATATCATAAACATCGTGATAAAAAATAAAACCGCCCCGATAGAGATGGAAGCCTCAACCCAGGTTGGCGTATAGTCAATCCACATCCAGGGCAGGAATTTTCTTGAAAGAGCGTTAGGAATAATAAGATATCTTTCAAGCCACATCCCTATCATGACGAATATACATACTATAAAAATACCTATACTCGAAGTCCTTATCTTCTTCCATATAAGGAAGAGTGGTGCGATCGAGTTCGAAAAAATCATAAGCACGAACAATTGCATATACGGGGGAGTGGCAAGCTTAAACTTTATATGCTCCATCTCGTATGACGTATTCGCGTAAAGTCCTGTTGCGACTTCCATGCAGGTCAGGTAAGTCCACACAAGCGACAATACGAGTATGAACTTTCCGATACTGTCGTAATGATAACTTGTGACGTATTTTTTCATAACAGGATAGGCCCACCGAAGAGATGTAAACATCAGCATGACCGCGGCAAATCCGGAAAGCAGCGCACCGGTCACAAAATACGGGGCAAAAACGGTTTTTGAATACCCCGGTACAACCGAGAGGGCAAAATCCCATGAAACGATACTGTGGACAGAAACAACAAGAGGCATAATGAATGACGAAAAGAACATGGTTCCTTTACCATGCACATGCCACTGCTTGTCTGTGCCGCGCCATCCCATTGAAAGGATCGTATAGAGCTGTTTTCTCCACCCTGTTGCGCTGTGCTTCAAGGTTGCAAGGTCCGGTATCATGCCGAAGTACAGGAACACGGCCGAGCTTGTAAAATAAGTGGAAATGGCGAACACGTCGAAAAGCAGCGGTGAGTGGAAGTTAACCCAGATAAGCCGCGTCGTTGGGTACGGCATTGTCCAGTAAAAGTTCCAGGGTCTGCCCATGTGGATGAAGATAAAAAGAGACACCAAGACAAGGGCAAAGAGCGTCATGGTCTCCGCCCCCCTTGCTATGGCCCTTCGCCACGGGGTGTTCGTAATAAAGAGCATCGCCGAGATAAGCGTACCCGCATGCGCCACGCCGACCCAGAAAACGAAGTTAACAAGGTAAACGCCCCATATGACCGGGATGTTAAGGCCACTGACACCCTGGCCCGTGTATATCTGGTATCCCCAGGCGCAGAAGAACATCGCAAATGCCAGGGCGCCTATGAACACCACAAGCGCCCAATAGCGCCAGGTGGCAGAGGTCATAAAGCCCATTATGTCCTTGTTTACGTCTTTATATGTGTTTGTGTTTTTCTCGCTCATGTCCTACTCTTGCCTTGTTTGGGTCTTACCCGCTTAAGGGGTTTAATGTCCTGCGCCTTTTGCCGGAGCCGTGTCATGACCGCCGTCGCCTGCTGAATCAACTGACGTACCGTGTTCAGCCTTTGCCTCGCCATGACCGCTACCGTGTCCGGCATCCGCCTCGTCCATCACCCTCTTTAGATATATCACGGACGGGTCCGTATTAAGCTCTTCAAGCAGCGTGTATTTTCTCTTGTTATTTGCCATCTGCGAGACCTTGCTCTTCGGGTCGTTCAGGTTTCCGAACACAAGTGCCCCTGTGGGGCAGGACTGCACACATGCCGGCAGCACCTCTCCGTCCCTGACTCGTCTGCCTTCGTCCTTTGCCGTGTCCTTGGCACCCCTTATCCTCTGTATGCAAAACGTGCACTTCTCCATGATACCCATCTCGCGAATACTCACGTCCGTACTGAGCTGCTCATCGAGCGGGGCGTCCCACTTGTAGGTAAACCAGTTAAAACGTCTTACGTCGTATGTACAATATGTCGCGCATGTAAAAGTCCCGACACAACGGTTATAGACCTGCACGTTAAGTCCGTCCTGGTTGTGGTAGGTCGCGTACACAGGGCAACCAAGCTCGCAAGGGGCCTTGTCGCAGTGCTGGCACATGACCGGGATGAACTTCATCTTAACGTTTGGGTACTCGCCCTCGACGTAGCGCTCAACCCTCATCCAGTTAAAGGCCCTTCCCTTGAGGTTCCCTTCCTTACCAACGGTCGGTAAATTGTTTTCCGCATGACACGCAACAACACATGCCTCACAGCCGTTGCACATATCAAGGTCAACAACCATGGTCCATTTATAATCGTATTTTTCAAAGTAGCCGGGGCGCGCAAAAGACTTAAGACGCTTTTTAACCCTATCTCCTATTCCTTCTGACAAAGCTACC
>CBDUXY010000113.1:0-9621 GCA_965371305.1 uncultured bacterium | reverse complement strand
CCTTTGCAACGAGCCTTCCCTTTACGATAAGCGACGCGCCAGGGGCGAAACGAACGGTCGTACCGGGGGTTATTGTCAGGTCATCAGTTATCTCCATAATACCGGTTATCGTTTTAACGCCGCTCCAGGTGATTTCCTTCTTTATCTCAGGCACCGGGATTACTCCACTATTGCCGTCAAGAGCAAAAACCTTGAGATCCTGCTTTTTCTCAAGCACAACAGTCTTGCCGTCTGTTAAACTCGCGTAACCCGCACGGACGGCCTTGATTGCAGACGGGTCAAGACCGTCTATCAAAATATTATAGGTTGCCGGTTTGATAAGCACTTCCCACGGCACGGCCTTAAAAGTATTCGGCCCCTGAAACGGTCTTCTAACAGGCAGCAGAGGAACGTTTATGCGCACCCTGCCGGGGCTTTTAACTATTAAACGGCTAACATCCTTTGTAACCTTTCTGCCGGCTTGAATATAAGAAATGCGCACCTTGCCGAGTTTCCCGGAGTCAGCTTTATAGTCAATCTCCAGGTATTTTACAGGTGTAAACCCCCTGAGGTTGATCTGCAATCCACTGTGCCGGCTTCCTTTCGAATACACGGCGTCGGGCGGGGTTTCCATGTAGACCTTCTTTGTTTCTTCAAACACCTTAACAACGGTGTCTTCAAATTCCTGCAACGCCGCCACCTTCTTGTCCTGAGAGATAGCAAGGTTTGCATCATTTTTAATGTTTTCATCCCACCTTACCGAAGTCTCGACACGCCCCCTGTCCCTTAAAACCTTTAACAATTTAGCGTCGGTGCCTTCGAGAAAAAACCGCTCGATCGCCATGTGTTTGGCAAAAACAAAGCGGTGGTCTGTATACAGTTTTGCAAAAATAATATTACTTGCAATATCCATATGGTTATCAAAATCTGATAACGAGTAAATAAAACCTTCACGCCACCAACCCATCGGGTCCCATACGATAGGCTCGAAGGTACCCCTGGCCGGGTCAAAATAGAGCCTCCAGTTGTGCCCGACATCATAATGAGCAGACCTGGTAAGTGTTATAAAAGCAGTAAACCTTGCCCAGGAATCCAGGTCCAGCAGTTCCATCATATTTTCAATGTCACCTTTGAATATATCAGAACTAAGCAGGTCAAGGGCCTCTCTCTGCTGCGGGGGGTTATGGTTATTCACGGCAGCCTTTTTCCAGAAATACGTATTATAAAACAGGTTATCGTATGTATTGAAATACTTATCCGCACCGACAATATCACCGACATACAGGTCTCCGGGCATCCTGTCGTTCCTTCTTAGAAACTGCTCTTTTAGCTGTTCGACCAAGAGCTGCACACCGATGTATTTACCGTTTATATATACCTCGACGAGCCTTGACTCGGGCGCAAGAAGGCCCATTGCTTTAGCAAGCCTGTATGAAGCGTGATTGTTAAGTATATCCCCAAGCTTGGGTATGATCAGACTAAAATCTCTTACACCGTTATACGGCCTGCTTTTTTTTGTCTTTATCCTTAAAGACTTTTTTCTACCTGCCCAGTGGTCAATGGAATCGCCACGGTACCTCATCTTTACATCATAAAATTGTTCATCCCCGTATAAAAGCCTTGCTTTTATGTATTTTCTTCCGGAATAAGGCAGCCTGGAATTCAGTTTTTTAAGTTCAGACTCCTGAACAAATATGTATATACCGCCAAGGCCTTTGTTGCCTGTTTTTTTTTCAGACCGGAAAAGGGCTTTCAGGTCACCTGCCATATAACTTGCATTTAAATTTCCGATGTTCCACAAAGTAGGAGGTGTTAGATTAAAAGGCATTGTCGGATGGTACTTTAACATTAAGGTTTGATAATGACGTGCCGTATTCATCGCCCACAGGCAAAGAAATATCGTCACAGGTAATGTCACCACCCAGCTCCAACGAAAAAGTACCGCTAAAATGTTACCTGAACTTTTTATATCCTACTCTCCCCTGCCCTTGCTTAAAGGTATGCCTTGAGTTCCTGTTGTGTCGTCTTAAACGCGCATTTTACCAGTACAGAATCTACCAACTTGTCCTTAAAACTCTCCGGCATATTTAAAATAATAAACGGGTCGGCGCCTGAAATAACAAACCTCTCCCGCCCTGTCATTGTCATACTATGCGTCTCCCCCTGCTTAAGAGCTTTAATATTCAGCTCTTCCCACCCCTTCCCTGTTTGAACGGAGATGGATACTATATTTACGCCGACAGTCCTCATATTATCCGGGAAACTTATCATAATTTTTTTTACATTGGTTTTTTCTATAGGAGCACGCACGCTATACACTCTGTCCTGAATAAAGGTCATTAACGATGTGGCTTTTTTGTTTTCCTGGGAGAAGTCTTCACCCTCAATAGCCCAGAAAATACTGAATCTAACGTTTAAAGGCCAGTTGAGATATCTATCGGCAACAACCCTCGCCTCCTCAACCCTGCCATCTTCATACAAGAGTCCTGCAAGTTCTTTTGCTATGCCGGGGTTTGGCGGTGCCAATAAAAACGCCCTATGCAGGGCATTAGTCATCTCATCTTTTCTGTTATTTACCTTAAGCTCACGCGCGTAACGCTGCCAGGCAATATGGTTACCATCGTCAAAATCAACCATTGCCTTTGCCGTTGCAAGCGCTGCCTCCCGGTTGTTTGAACTTCTGTATACACGCAGCAATATGGCCTGTGTTTCAAAATAAAGAGAAGCTAACCTGTCTTGTTTTGTAACATTCCCCATTTCAGTTAACAGGGCTTCAAGTTTTTTTGACGCTTCAGAATAATTACCTTCTTTTAAAGGTCCTATTGCCTCATTATGCTTTATTACGTAACCGTTTACATATGAGGCAACCATGGTGTTATCCGCACTTTCCACCATATCTTCATGGTTATGCCATATCCAATAGGTCCCAAGTGCTGTCAACGTCGCCAAAAGCAATATACACCTGACGACATTACCAAGAATGGAAAGCGCCTTTCGCGTCCTTAAATATCTGTTATAAAGATTTGCCATAAGATTTTCCCAACAAAACGAATAAACTTCAGGCCACAAGTCTGCCTGCAATACAAGTAAATATTGTAGCTTAACTCATGACAATTCAAAAGATTTTTTTTGTGCATGAAAACAGTGCAGCGTGGAAGAGGATTTATCAGTCCCCCCCTCTATCTGAAATCTGAAGACGAGACGAACTCTAAAATCATACCATAAATAGCTTGTTTCCTAACCCTCCGCCATATTGTCAACACATTTACATTTCAAGTTGACAATGTCTGCGCTTATGTGTAAACTAACAAAACCATGATGAAACTACTTGAAATAGCAGAGAAAAACGCCATAAAAGGCATCGGCATGCCTGCAAAAGACGCCCTTGAGATCGGACTGATTCCCGACGAAAAAGTTTTTGACATATTACCTCACACAGAGCGCATAAGACGTCACTTTAAAGGTATTGATATAAACCTATGCTCAATCGTGTCGGCCAAGAGTGGGCTTTGCAAGGAGGACTGCTCGTTTTGCTCTCAGTCGGTCGAGTACGAAACAGGGGCGGAAGAATATGCAATGGTCGGACCGGATGAAATAGTGAAAAGCGCCGTGCAGGCAGAAAACGCCGGGGCGCGCGAGTTCTCAATCGTAACGAGCGGCACCAAGATCGGCAAAGACGGCGACATCGACATACTTGCCAGGGCTCTTGCGGGAATGAAGAAACAGACAGAACTTGAGCGCTGCGCCTCACTCGGGAATGTTGACGCAGAAACGCTTCGCAAGCTGAAAGAGTCAGGGCTTGAGAGCTACCACCACAATCTTGAAACAGGCAGGAGTTTTTTCCCAAGCATATGCACAACGCACGAGTACGACGAAGACGTTGAAACGGTCAGGCAGGCAAAAGAGGTTGGCCTGTACGTCTGCTCAGGCGGCATATTCGGGCTTGGCGAGCAGTGGAAAGACCGCGTCGAATTGGCAGAAACACTCAGGGACCTTGACGTCGATTCCATACCGATTAATTTTCTTAACCCGCGTCCCGGCACCCCGCTTGAAGGGGCCAGAAACTTAACGCCCATAGAATGTCTTAAGATAATAGCGCTTTTTCGTTTGATGCTGCCGACAAAAGACATCGTAATATGCGGCGGCAGAGAGGTAAATCTTAGATCACTGCAGCCACTTATATTCGCTGCAGGCGCAAACGGCATGATGCTTGGCAACTATTTAACGACCAAAGGAGGCAGCGCGAAAGACGACTTACAGATGCTCGCCGACCTCGGTCTTAAGACACATCAGGAAAAACACTGAGCAAACCTTCATGGACTTAATACAAAAAACCATAACAGAACTCACTCGAAAAGGTCTTTTACGCAGCCCTCAGATTATTGAAGCTATGTCCGGCTCGCGCGTAAGAATAAACCGGGAAGAAAAGATAGTTCTGTGCTCTAACGATTACCTTGGTCTGACGCAGCATGCACATGTCAAGGAAGCCATGATACGCGGCGTAGCAAAATACGGCGCAGGGGCCGGGGGTGCCCGGCTTGTTTCAGGAACAACACAGGCTCACGCGCAGTTAGAACAAGCCCTTGCAATCTTTAAACAAGCAGAGAGTGCGCTTTTATTTAACTCGGGCTGGCACTTAAACACTGGCGTCATACCGGCCCTTGCCCGGCGCGGTGACGATATATTCGCCGACAGGCTCTCACATGCCTCTATTATAGACGGCTGCCTGCTTAGCCGCGCAAACCTGACACGTTACCCCCACTCGGACGTAAACTCGCTTGAAGATTTACTAAAAAAGTCAACGGCAAAAAACAGACTTATAATCACTGATTCGGTTTTCAGCATGGACGGAGACGTTGCGCCCTTAAAAGTCATAATAGGACTTGCCGAAAAATACGGCGCAACCGTATATATAGACGACGCTCACGGCGTCGGGGCGCTCGGAGAAAACGGGCGCGGCACGCTTGAACACTGCGGACTTGGCGACTCGCCCTCTCCCCACGTCATCGAGCTTGGCACGCTTGGCAAGGCATTTGGCTCCTGCGGTGCTTTTATTACAGGTTCTAATGAACTGATTAAATACCTGACAAACAAAGCCAGGTCTTTTATATATTCGACCGCCCTGCCTCCGGGCGTGTGTACGGCGTCGCTCGCAGCCCTTGAAATAATACAGGCAGAACCCGAACGAAGAGAGCGTCTTCGTGAAAACGCAGACTTTATTAGAACCGGACTTAACCAACTCGGCCTTGACACATTAAAGAGCGAAACTCAAATTATCCCGGTCATTATCGGCAGCGCCGAAGAGACCATGCACGTTGCCTCAAGACTGCTTACACTTGGCGTATTCGTTCAGGGCATAAGGCCGCCGACCGTGCCGGAAGGCACGTCGAGGTTAAGAATTACCGTCACGAGTGAACATACAAGGGCAGAGCTTGAAACGGTCCTGGGCGCAATTAAGACTGCGATACATACCGAGACAACTGTAGAAAAACAAAATGACTGAACTTAAAAAGATATACGTGCACGGCTGGGCAACGGATAGTCGCGTGTGGACAGAACCGGAACAAGGCGCGATTTACATGGACCTTCCGGGGCACGGAGATGGCAGGCTGGATGACAACAAAGGCTGGGGCGAGCCGACTCTTAATCCTGGTGTTGAAAAGCTTTTATCCGCAGTAGCAGATGAAGAGAAGGTCACGGCAATTGGCTGGTCGCTCGGGGCAAAAGTCGTTATGCAGGCTGTTGCCGCACACCCGGAAAAGTTCGGTGCGCTTGTGCTCATCGGAGCTACCCCAAGCTTTATAGAACGCGCCGGGTTCCCCTTTGGTCAAAAAAAAGCCATCGTAAGAAGAATGATGATCGACATGGCAGACGACCCGATTCGTACTCTAAAGAGATTTGCAATGCTTAACTTTACACCAAAAGAGCTTAAAACAGACAGGCTTGAAACAAACGGGGCAAGAGACTTTGTAGTCCAATATGGAATCCGCGACGTAAACGAGGATTTCTCCGGCATACGCACGGCACTAAAAGCGCTTTATGAGACAGACATAAGAGAGGCGGCACGGAGCATACTCATCCCGACCCTTGTCATTCACGGAACACAGGATAATGTAGTGTCAATCGATGCCGGCAGGTGGCTTGCTGCAAATCTCAAAAATGCAAGTTTTGTGGAATTTAAAAATACAGGGCACGCCCCGTTTATAACGGAAAAAGAAAGGTTCGACAAAGTGGTAGCCGAGTTCTTTTCAAGGTTATGACAGAAATATGAAAAAATTTGACAAAAAAGCCATCAAACGCTCTTTTTCAAGGGCAGCCCTGAGCTATGACGAAAGCTCGGACTTCCAGTGGGGCGTTGCGCGCGACATATGGGAGAGATACAAGGGGTTGCCCGGAAAATCACCCGGCCTAACGCTTGACGTCGGCTGCGGCACAGGGGCATTGGTAGAGCTTATCACAAAGGACTTTCCTGGATGTATTAAAGACGTGATCGGTTGCGACCTTTCGCACGCAATGCTTACCCAGGCAAGACGCAAACAAACAGAGCAAAACCACTGCCCTGTAAGTCCTTTTGTAACCGCCGACATGGAGCGATTGCCGTTTAAAGACAGCACCTTCGACACGGTCCTCTCAAGCCTTGCCTATCAGTGGGCCCCAAACACAACCGCCGCGTTTAAAGAAGCATGGCGGGTGTTAAGGCCGGGCGGGGTAATTTGCTTTTCTACTCTTGGCCCCGGTACGCTTAAGGAGATGAAGGAATGTATACAAGAGGCGGCAAAAGCGGTCACGCCAAGGTTCATGGAGCTTGACGACGAAGAGACTGTGCGCGGGCATCTTGAGAGCGCCGGATTCACACGGGTAGAGATTGAAACGCGCCCTGAGCGCGTAACATACCTTGACCTGCGCCACCTCCTGACGACGCTTAAAAATATCGGCGCAACAAACCCCGTGCCGCCCGAGCAAACAACCGGCAAAACAACAACATGCGAAATTACAAAAAACGAAAACCGCTTAACAGGCACTTATCTAAAGGCAGCATCAGCCATATACAGAAAGCGCTACCCTGCCTGCCCTGAGAACCCTGACGGCAAGGTCACCGCGACATATGAGATAATACTTGTTAATGGGCGCAAGCCGTAAACCCATCCTTAATTCCAAGACAAACCGACCAAAAGTTGCAAAATTGACATTACCGCACAGGTATTCTATAATTTCATATAGATACAAACTTTTTCCGCTTTCCCTGATCTTAAATCTTAAATGCATCGAAAAAAAAATGGCGACCACTCAGTCCAGTTATCTGATAATAAGATGCCTTTCCGAGAACGTTGCTGACGTTGAGCCGTACCTTGAAGAGGCAGCCGACATAACGGTTCTTCACAAAACAACGCTCAAACAGAAGTTCACAGGGACCTCGCTTGAGGTGCTCAAAGCAGGTAGTGACAAAACGGCACTTCTGGACATGTCGCGCGACATGTCCAAAATGGGCATAATGTCGGCGGTAGTATCCAGAGACGAGCTGAAATTAATGAAAAAGCCCGTCCATGTAAAGGGCCTTGAGATCAGCACCAAGTCCATAACCTTTCTATCCGCAAACCAGGAACCCCTTATAAAGCTTGACGGCAGGCAGAAATGCCTCATCGTGCTCGGCACGATTGAATTCTCAAAAATTATCGGCAAACGCCTTGCCAGAAAAGCAATGGGCGTTGACACTCCCCTCTCACTTAGCCAGGTACTAAGGCTTATCTACCAGAGCCGTCCTGTAATGGACGTATTCGTTGCAGGCTCGGACACACCTTACAGGTTCGACAGCATGCGCTTTAATTACAGCTCTCTCGGAGAACTCGGCAAAAACGCCGTTACCATGAACTTCCCCATCATGCTCAGAGAGATTAAACGCCACTCGGGCGCGGTATTATTAGATACCGGTTTTGGTGAAAACACGCTGCCATTTCTCTCTGAGATACGCACCTCCGGCGGCAAACCCACGAGAGAAGATTTTTTGAAACAGTTCAGCATTTACTCGCGCTTCATTATGCTTGCCACGATGAAAAACATCTACGCCGCAAAAACAAAGGCAGGAGTTGTGGCAGCCCTTCCCTTGATTGGCGAGCTTGGCGGCATAGTGTGGGGAGGGCCGATGCTTGCCCTTGCCGTTACAGGCGGCGTTGCCGGGTCTGCCATGGCAGGCATGGAGGCAGCTGTAATACCGGGCATGATAGGCATGGGCGGGCTACCGGGTCAAACCGTCGCCGGTAAAAAGCAAACAAGAGTGGAAAGTGCAGAAAAACCATTAGGCGCGAAAGAGCAACTCACACATTTCATCCCCCCGCCAGGCGCTGTTGTCCATCACTACGGCGGCTTTAGCATCTCCAGAAACTTGCTTGGATTTCACACCATGGACCTTAAAAGTTCCGCCCGCTCTCTGGGCCCGCCGATAATCACAGGGCCTCTCACGTTCATTATAATCGGCTCCTTAATTTCAGCGCGCTTTCTTGAGTCCTTAAGCCCTCTTTCCATAACCATGCTTAGCGCAGGCCTGCTCATGTTCACCCATGCCTTCGTACTGCTTCAGCGAAAAAGGGCCATAGAAAACTGCCCGACCAGCAAGATCAAGACTATGCCCATGGGCGAGGTAGAGGTAAACGGAATCACCAAGTCGAAATACTTTATGAAGTCCCCGATCAGTTACACGGACTGCGTTTATTACTCCTACAAGGTCTACAAAAGAATACGTACAAGAAACGGCTACCAAAACGTCCTTGTGGAATGGGGGCACAGCGGCAAAGTTCCGTTCTATCTTGAAGACGACACCGGCAAAACTCTTGTCATACCGAACGACGCCGTGGTACATGCAGGAAGAAAGGAGACATATAGAGGGCAATCAGTGCTGGACTTCTTTGCTGCAAGCAGCTCACGCAGCTCCATTCAAAGCAACAAGACGGTTGAAGAAACAGTAATCGCAACTGGGAGCAGGCTTTACGTGACAGGTTACGCCCACCGCACAAAGATAAGCTCGGAACAGGCGAAGAAAGATTTTAACGAAAAGTTGCGCGCACTCAAGGCGAACAAAAATAAAATGGCTGAGTACGATACGGACTTTGACGGCAAGATAAGTGAAGAGGAATGGGACGTAGCCGTGAAAGACATGGAGCAAGAACTGTTGGATGAAAAACTAAGGGCTGAGAAAAAAGACGAGATAGCAATCGGCGCCCACCCGACGGGCGGGCTTTTTTATATATCGGACAAACATGAGGACAAGATAATCAGGTCCATGTCCTGGAAGGCCCCACTGTTCTTTGTTCTTGGCATCGCCGCTATAACAGGGGGAATATTTTTTATACATAAACTCTGGCAGGCCGATATTGTAAACCTGTTTGTGTAATTTACCGGCACCTGTCGAGAAAAGCAATAACGAAAAAGTTGCGAATTAAAGCAGCCCCTGGGACTTTTTTCCAGGAGCTTGGCAATGTGTTATAATAGTGATATATTGTATTCATTACCTGTAAACAGTAAACTATAAACAGGCGCAGCGCCTGACTTAAGTAAGTTTAAATACGAACACCACCGCAGCAAGCTGCGTCGAATTAAACCCACATGGTGGGCTTGTAGCCCGCCATGCGGGTAACTGCAAAAAACTAC
>CBDUXY010000112.1:0-9703 GCA_965371305.1 uncultured bacterium | reverse complement strand
GGGTGGGTTCGGCACTCGCCCTTGCTGAAAACACAGGTTGCGTGGTTGTGTTAAAAGGGGCTGCGACGCTTGTTGTTTCAGATGGTGTTACCTGCATCAACCCGACCGGTAATCCCGGTATGGCAACGGCCGGAACGGGTGACGTGCTCGCAGGTATGGTCGGCGCGTTGCTTGCCCAGGGGCTTAATACAAAGGACGCGGCTATCTCTGCCGTATATATGCACGGGCTTGCAGGGGACAGGGTGGCTTCAAGGATAGGTCAGGCAGGGCTTGTTGCGACCGATCTTCTGCATGAGATACCACAGGTGATGGATTCGTTTGTAACTGGAAACGCCAAAGGACAATGAAGCAGCAGCCTCGTGTGGTTACGACCAATTCGCATGAAGAAACAGAAGAGCTCGGGGCCGAGTTCGCACAGACGCTTAAGCCCGGTAGTGTGGTTGCGCTTTTCGGGGAGCTTGGAGCCGGAAAGACTTGTTTTACAAAGGGTATTGCAAAGGGGCTTGGAATAAAAGATTATGTGAAAAGTCCGAGTTTTGTTATAGTAATAAGTTACGGGGCGGATGAAGAGTGGAGTAAAAGCGCAGGGGTTGATAAATCAAAGGGGGGGAGGCTTCCCTTGCACCATATAGACCTCTACCGCATTGCAAGCGGGCGCGAGGCAGACGAGCTTGGGCTTGAAGAATACCTTTACGGACGCGGCGTGTGTGTAATAGAATGGGCCGAAAGGGCGCCTGACGCGCTGCCGGACGACACGATAAACGTCACTCTTACCTACGAAGGGGAGAGCAGGAGAAGGATTGAGATTGAGAGAGTAGGGGAAAACGGAGATTAATGTTTTGGCTCGAAAAACTATTGAAAGAATATTAACGGGTATTGCTGACAGGAATATCAAGTTTGATGAACTGAGGAAAGTCCTTTTCGGTTTTGATTTTAATGAGCGCATAAAAGGCTCACACCACATATTTACTAAAGATGATGTGGTTGAGATTATAAATATTCAACCGTTGAAAGGTGGATTGGCTAAGCCGTATCAGGTGAAGCAGGTAAGAAATTTAATTCTTAAATATAAGCTTCACGAAGGAGAGTAGGGATGTTTAAGTATGAGATTATTATTTATTGGAGCAAGGAAGATAATTTGTTTATAGCGGAAGTTCCTGAATTGTCAGGGTGTATGGCAGACGGGGGCACGTACAAAGATGCGTTGCAGAACGCGGAAGTAGTAATTGCTGAGTGGATAGAGACGGCAGAGGAACTTGGCAGGGACATTCCTGTACCCAGGGGAAAACTTTCTTATGCTTAAATCGCGCTATGCATGATTTGAAGAGCAGTTTCTTTTGTGTGAAAGTCACAGGATAGCCGATTAAAATTTTTTATTTTGTTGGAGGTTTTAATGCAAGAATTCGATCTGGTAGTAATAGGGGGCGGGCCGGGAGGTTATGTCGGGGCCATAAGGGCGGCACAACTCGGGGCAAACGTTGCGCTTATAGAAAAGGGAAACGTCGGGGGCACGTGCCTTAACCGCGGCTGCATACCCACAAAGACCATGTATTACGCGGCAAAGATGTTAAAAACCATGAAAAACGCCGAAACGTTTGGCGTAACATACAGCGGCGGTACGGTTGGATTCGACCTCTCCAAAGCGCTTGAGCGTAAAGACAGCGTTGTTACCAGGCTTGTAGGAGGTGTGGAACAGCTCCTTAGGGCAAACGGGGTTACGCTTCTGCGAGGTACAGCTTCGTTTGAAGACGCACGGAAAATTAAAATAGAAAGCGAGGACGGTGAAGAGGTTATTACTGCAGCTAAGACCATCATAGCAACCGGCAGCGAGCCCGCCATGATACCTGCCTTTAACATAGACCGCGAGAACGTCATTACCTCGACTGAGGCCCTGAATCTCTCGGAGGTGCCGGAGAGTATGTTGATCATCGGCGGCGGTGTTATGGGTTGCGAGTTCGCGACAATATTTTCTCACTTCGGCACAAAGGTCACAATCGTTGAACTGCTCGACACCATCCTTTCAACCGAAGACAAGGCAATTGTGAGGGTTGTAGCAAAGGCGTTCAAGACAGGCGGCGTTGAAGTGAAAACAGGTGTGATGGTTGATAGCGTTACGGTCACGGACGAAGGCGTAAAGACCACCCTTAAAGAAGGCGCGGAGTTTGTTACCGAAAAAGTGCTTGTCTCTATTGGCAGGAGTTTTAATACTCAGGGGATTGGGCTTGAAAATGCAGGTGTTGAACTTGAAAAAGGCTGCATAAAAGTGAACGATAAAATGGAAACAAACGTGCCCGGCATATACGCAATCGGCGACGTTACGGGCGGTATGCTGCTTGCCCATGTGGCAAGTGTTGAAGGGGTCGTTGCCGTTTCGAACGCCCTTGGTAATGAAAAGACAATGGATTATTCGGTGATCCCGGCAGGCATTTTTACGGACCCGGAAATCGCTTCTGTAGGAATCAGGGAGAAGCAAGCAAAGGAGCAGGGCCTGGAAGTCAGTATCGGGCGTTTCCCTTATGCGGCCAGTGGCAAGGCCCTTGCCATGGCAGAGGCAGACGGGTTTGTGCAGATAGTGTCCGACCCGGCAACCGACAAGGTGCTTGGTTGTTCAATCGTCGGGGCTCACGCAACCGACTTGATAGGTGAAGCCGCCCTTGCCATGAAGGCCGGGCTTACCATAGCTGAGATAGTAGACACGGTGCATGCCCACCCGACGTTGCCCGAAGTTTTTATGGAGGCCGCCGAGGACGTGCACGGTTTTGCCATTCACAAGGTGGGGAGAAGGAAAAAGTAGGAGGGCGCAGTTCTGAACAAACTTATGTTGATAAAAAGGTCCTGGTTGTTTTTATTGGCCTGTGTGTTTTTTCTGGGTGTTGCAGGGTGTGTGGGGCACGGCGTAAGAGGAGACGTTGGCGGCAGCATTGTCATAAGTATTGGCAAGCCCGCGCCCAGCATGGAAAAGAGGAAGGTCTGTCCAGGGCCGAAGCACCGGTGGGTGCCTGGTCATTGGAAGAGTGCAGGCCGTGAGCGCTGGCAGTGGGTGCCTGGACATTGCATACCTCCGGGGCATCAGAAAATCCCGCCGGGTCATAGAAAAAAAGGCAGGTATTAGGTCAAATAGTAATCTATTATGAGGCGGGCGGGTTTGCTATATTTTAAAATATAGTTAGAAGACGCTGGAGTAGTAGAGTGATTTTGTTATAATCCGACCAACTTTTAAGGGTTGGTCGGATTATGCAATGTATTAAAGTATATTAAGTTCCCTGGCTTTGGCCCGGATAGCGATTAAGTAAAAAGGAAAAGTAATGGCGTTGATAGTACAGAAGTTTGGCGGCACTTCGATCGGCAGTGTCGAGTGTATAAAAAAAGTAGCCGAAAGGGTTGCAAAGACCCGGGCTGATGGTTTTGACGTAGTTGTTGTTGTGTCGGCCATGGCAGGCGAGACCGAGCGGCTTATAGGTCTTGTAAAAGAAGTAAGTGAT
The DNA here is from genome assembly GCA_965371305.1 of uncultured bacterium. Classification (GTDB taxonomy): domain Bacteria; phylum Desulfobacterota; class GWC2-55-46; order GWC2-55-46; family DRQE01; genus CBDUXY01. The sequence continues at coordinate 6,221 of CBDUXY010000112.1, read as the reverse complement.
CCTCCGTTGCCAAGGGAATACGACGTCATAGTCTCAACCGGTGAGCAGGTGACGATTGGGCTGCTCTCTATGGCCTTAATGGAAATCGGGTGCAAGGCAAAAAGTTTTATAGGCAGGCAAATCCCTATATTAACCGACAAACAATACAGCTTGGCAAGGATTGCCGACATAAAGACTGAAGCGATTGAGCGCGAACTCAAGGCTGGCGCGGTTGTGGTGGTTGCGGGTTTTCAGGGGGTTAATGAAGACGGCGATATCACGACTCTTGGGCGCGGCGGCTCGGATACTACGGCCGTTGCCCTTGCGGCAGCCCTTAAGGCGGAGAGGTGCGAGATATATACGGACGTTTCCGGGGTCTTTACGACCGATCCGGGCATGTGCCGGGACGCACGGAAGATAGAGAAGATTTCTTACGATGAGATGCTTGAGATGGCAAGCCTCGGGGCAAAAGTTCTGCAGACAAGGTCTGTTGAGTTTGCAAGAAAATACGGGGTTACGCTTCTGGTCAGGTCGTCGTTTAATGACTGCGAGGGCACTTTAGTTTGCAAGGAGGATGAAGACATGGAAAAAGTCGTTGTTTCCGGTATTACATATAATAAAGACGAGGCAAAGATATCCGTACTCAGGGTGCCGGACAGGCCTGGTATTGCGGCTAAGCTCTTTCGCCCTCTAACCGAGGCGGGTATAAACGTGGACATGATAGTGCAGAACATAAGCCACGATGAATTTACCGACATGACCTTTACCGTGCCTAACTCTGATTATAAAAAAGCGTTAGATCTTGTAGAGGAAACTGCCGCTGAAATTGAGGCGCAAAAAGTAATTGGCGACCCGGACGTTGCAAAGGTCTCGATTGTTGGGGCCGGCATGAGAAGCCACGCAGGGGTTGCTTCGCTGATGTTCGACACACTGGCGAAGGAGGCCATAAACATACAGATGATCTCTACTTCAGAGATAAAGGTGTCGTGCGTTGTGGACGTTAAATACACGGAGCTTGCCGTAAGGGTGTTGCACGAGGCCTTTGGGCTTGGAGAAAAAGACGTTGCCAGGGAGACTGTGTAGACACACACCATAGGGAGGTGAAAGACATGGCTAAAGAGTGTAATATAATAAAATTATCTGTGTTTGTTTTATCGTTTGTTTTTTTTGGGACGGTGTTTTGCGGTTCTTTGGGAGCAGCAGTTGTTACAGGCCAGAACAAACTTGACGTACGCGAGGGTGCGTTTGAAGTAACATATCCTATGGGTGAAAAACGCGGCGAGGTAGAGCAGAGCCAGTGGGCCAGTAATAAAGGCGACGCGGCCATGAAGGTGTTTTCTTTTAATATTTCTTATGGGAAAGTATGGTTACAGAACATTGTCGTTCATTCCGACCGGTCGATGGCGAAGTACTCGGCCAAATTTTATGTTCCGGAGAATAACCCCTTTGGTTTTAGTTCGAAACCGGAACAGGATTGGCTTGAGGAGTTTCCCGATGATGATCAAGAATGGTATGATTACATTCATTTCAAAAGTCAAAGGAAGCGTTTTGAAAGATCTGCAAAACCGGTTAAGCCCAACGGTCCTGTATATTCTATCAACTGTTATTTTGATGAAGACTCGGAATTTACCATAAACGAGGGGATTACATTTGTCGGTGAGCTCAGGGTAACGGTTGTAATGGGAAGCGATGACAAGTGCGAGAAGGTAGCCATGGATTTCGAGGAAGTCCTCTCGAAGTTTAAGTTCAGGCAATACACTGAAGAAGAGAAAAGGAACAAGGGATTGCTCAGAAGATGAAAGCCGGAAAACCTAAATCAGTGGTGCTTTATGATACCACTTTGAGGGATGGTACCCAGGCCGAAGATGTTACGTTTTCGGTTGAGGATAAGCTGCGCGTTGCAATGGCCCTTGATGAGCTTGGCGTGCATTACATAGAGGGCGGTTGGCCCGGAAGCAACCCGCGCGATATAGAGTTTTTTAAGGCGGCAGCAAAACTAAAGCTTAAGTCGAGCAAACTGACGGCCTTTGGCTCTACAAGGCGCGCGCGTATAAAGGCGAGCGCGGACGCAAACCTAAAGGCGCTTTTAAAGGCCAAAACTCCGGCCGTAACGATATTCGGTAAGACCTGGAAGCTGCACGTTAAAAAAGCGCTTCGAGTCTCGCTTGAAGAAAATCTTGAGATGATATTCGACTCTGTAAAATATCTCAAGAAAAGAACCGACACGGTCTTTTATGATGCTGAGCACTTTTTCGACGGCTATAAGGACGACCCCGAGTACGCGATAAAAACGCTTGTTGCTGCAAGGGACGCTGGGGCGAATGCTTTGGTGCTTTGCGACACGAACGGCGGCACTCTGCCGTTTGATGTCTCGGAGGCGGTGCGGGACGTAAGGGAAAAAACAGGCTCATTAATCGGCATCCACACGCACAACGACACGGCAACCGCGGTCGCAAGTACGCTCAGTGCCGTAAGGGAAGGGGCGGACCATGTTCAGGGCACGATAAACGGTTTTGGCGAGAGGTGCGGCAACGCAGACCTGACCGCCATCATACCGGCGCTGCAGCTTAAGATGGGGGTGAAATGTTTGTCCCTGGCGAATCTGAAAAAGCTTCGACAGACGTCCAGGTTCGTCTACGAGATAGCAAACCTTCGCCACAGAAAACACCAGCCATACGTCGGGGACAGTGCCTTTGCTCATAAAGGCGGTATACACGTAAATGCGGTCTTAAAAAGCCCTGATACTTATGAGCATATAAAACCTGCCCTTGTGGGTAACCGCCAGCGTGTGCTTGTCTCCGACCTGTCGGGACGGTCCAATGTTCTGTACAAAGCAGCCGAGTACGGGGTTGATATAAAGAGCGACGATAAGGTTGTAAAGAAGATACTCGCTGATTTAAAAAAACTTGAGTTCGAGGGGTTTCAGTACGAGGGGGCAGAGGCCTCGTTTGAGTTGCTTATACAAAAGGCCCTTGGAAAGAGGGAGACATATTTTAAGCTCCTGAGCTTTCGCGTGTTGGATGAAAGGAAGGTCGACGGCATGGAGCCGAAAAGCGAGGCAACGATAAAACTCGAGGTCGGCGGGCAGGTCGAGCACACGGCGGCTGAAGGCAACGGCCCTGTAAACGCCCTTGACAGCGCCCTTCGTAAGGCCCTTGAGAGGTTTTATCCCTCTCTTAAAGAAGTGCGGTTGATAGATTTCAAGGTACGCGTGCTTGCCGGCGCAACCGGCACGGCCTCAAGAGTGCGGGTGCTTGTCGAGTCCGGTGACGGACACGCCAGGTGGGGCACGGTCGGAGTGTCTGAGAACGTCATAGAGGCAAGCTGGCACGCGCTTGTGGACAGCCTTGAATATAAGCTTTTCAAGGATAAAAAACGCGTGAAAAGCGCTTAAGCAGGGCCTGTCATTTATGAGTAACTTCCTTCTGGCCGGTATGGTTATATACTAAAACCAGGAAATCATGGGTTTTATGAGCAGTAGCGACACCGACAACACCACAGGCAGACCCCGCACGTACGGGGCGTTTTTTTTGGTCGCAGCTGGCTTACTTGCTGTTTTTTTCTTTAAACTCTGGTCGCTGCCACTCTTGACAGCACCGCCGGTCCCGGTTGTAAAAGACGACGTAGTGTCGCAGGCTGTTAAAGATGCGGGATCAGGCGAGCGTACAAAAAAAACAGTAAGTAAGCCAGTAATGATGAAGCAGGCGATTGTTTCAAAGATCAACATAAACAGCGCAGGCATTGAAGAGCTTTCAGCTCTTCCCGGCATAGGCCCTGAGCTTGCAAAACGAATAATAACCCTGCGCGGGCAAAAGGGCAGGTTTTCTACAATCGCCGAGCTGAAAGAAGTGCGCGGCATAGGTGAGAAGAGGTTTGGGGCGGTGAAAGGCCTTGTCACGGTAAATAAAAATAAGCATTAATTAATATTTAAGGGATAACCTTTTTGGACGCACAATTATTTAATACGCTTTTATACAGTTTGATAGCCGGGCTTGCCACACTTGCAGGTGTATACCTCTTGTTCCTGAAAGAAGGTTGGGCCGAGAACCACGCGATATATTTCCTGAGTTTTTCAGCCGGTACGATCTTGACTGTCGCCTTTACCCACATGCTTCCTGAAGCTCTCGCGCTTAATACAAGCTCGCTTGCCATCGCTCTCTTTACTATTATTGGATTCTACATAGTCGAGCATACGATCGCCATACACACGTGTGTGGAGGACCACTGCGTGAGGCACCATATGGGCTTCCCCGCGTTTGTCGGCATCTCGCTGCACTCGCTTATCGACGGCATTGTGATCGGGGTCGGGTTTGAGGCGGATTTTTCAATCGGTCTTATTGCCGCCCTTGCCGTACTCCTGCACAAACTCCCGGTCGGCATTACGGTCACGGCGCTGCTCACCCACGCGGGTTTTTCAAAATCTAAAACAGTGGCGCTCGGTTGGGTCGTAGCCGCTGCTACGGCCGTCGGTGCGGTCGGCTCTTACCTGTTCGTGAGGGACGTCTCAAAGGAGTCGCTTGGCATGTTGCTTGCTTTTTCAGCCGGTTCTTTCATATACATCGGGGCGTCCGACCTGCTCCCTGAGACTCATAAGAACATAAGTAAAGCCAACATATTGCTTGTATTGGTCGGTGTTGTTCTGGTATATATAGTTAGCTACTTAATGACAGGACACGTGGTGCTTTAAGCCTGTTTTTACCCCGCTACATTATTAAATGTAGTGGGGTATCGAAAGGGAATACGACCGGGCAAAGTTTGTAGCAAGTTGTCGGGAATTAAACCCACATGGTGGGCTTAAACCCGTCATGCGGGATAAAAGGAGCAGGGTTTGATAGAGCGTTATACGAATAAAGAGATGGGCCGCATATGGGAGAACGAAGGCCGCTTTCAAAAGTGGCTTGACGTGGAGCTTGCCGCGTGCGAGGCATGGCATAAAAAAGGTAAAATTCCGGCGGCAGCGCTAAAAAGGATTACCAGAAAAGCGCGGTTCGACGTCGGGCGAATTGACGAGATAGAGAAGACCGTAAAACACGACGTAATCGCGTTCCTGACGTCGGTCTCCGAGTACGTTGGCAACGATTCCAGGTATATACATATAGGCCTTACTTCTTCAGACGTGCTTGATACGGCTTTTGCCCTGCAATTAAAGGAAGCTGCAACACTTATCGAAGCTGATATAAAGGCTCTTATGTGTGTGCTCAAGCGGCGCGCCGAGGAACATAAAACAACCGTTATGATGGGCCGCTCTCACGGCATCCACGCAGAACCAGTGACGTTTGGCCTGAAGCTTGCCCTTTATTTTGCCGAGATGGAGCGCAATTTGGAGCGAGTCGGTCGGGCAAAAGAAACTATTTCGTGCGGCAAACTCTCGGGAGCCGTAGGCACGTTTGCCAACATTGACCCGTTTGTCGAGAGGTATACGCTTAAAAAACTCGGACTAAAGCCGGAACCTGTGGCAACGCAGGTCGTGCAAAGAGACCGGCATGCGGAGTTTTTCTCAACCCTGGCAATAGTTGCAGGAACGGTCGAGAAGATAGCCGTTGAGATGCGCCACCTTCAAAGGACCGAAGTGCTTGAGGCGGAAGAACCGTTTACAAAGGGGCAGAAAGGCTCATCCGCCATGCCGCACAAGCGAAATCCGATTCTCTCAGAGAACCTGACAGGTCTTGCAAGGCTTGTCCGCGGTTACGCGGGCATGGCTTTTGAAAACAATGCCCTGTGGCACGAGCGTGATATAAGCCACTCATCCGTTGAAAGGGTGATCGGCCCTGACTCGACTATTCTGGTTAACTTCATGCTCGGGCGCGTTACAGGCATGATCGATAAAATGGTAGTTTATCCGGAGAACATGGCAAGGAACATCGCGGCTTCGCGCGGTCTTGTGTTTTCCCAGAGGGTTTTATTAAAGCTTGCTGAAAAAGGGCTTTCAAGGGAAGACGCATATAAAGTTGTTCAGGTGAACGCCATGAAGGTCTGGGAAGGCGGACCTGGTAGTGAAGATTTTCTTACCATGATCATGAAAGATAAGAAGGTGAAAGAAGTAGTTACCGAAAAAGAATTAAAGGCGTGTTTCGACATGAAGCCGTACATAAAAAACGTCGGTTATATATTTAAAAGGGTATTTGAGAAAAAAAAGAAAAAATAAAAAATAGTTGATGCAAAAATAGGTGGGGTAAATTTAATGAATCTAAAAAAATTAGAAAAACTTGAAAAATTATATGAAGGCAAGGCAAAGGTGCTTT
>CBDUXY010000111.1:0-9865 GCA_965371305.1 uncultured bacterium | reverse complement strand
GTGATCTTTACCGGCCTGGACCAGAATGCAAATACTGGTTATGTATTTATTCAGGTACCTGGAAAGGCATGTATTGGGTGCGCACTACCAAATGCCGTCAACAACGAGAGAGAAACCTGCCCCAATACTCCGGCAGTAATTGATCTGGTAAAGATTATTTCCGGGTTAGTTTTGTTCTCTGTTGACTCGACGATTATGAAAAGAAAAAAGAACTGGAATTTCAGACAATTATTCCTTGGGGGTTTTGTGCCTGAGATACTGAAACAAGTCGATAGAAGAGAAGGCTGTTCTCTATGTAGCAGAAAATAAAACAGAAGTCATTGGATAATTATGATACGCGAATTCGACATAGAAAAGGTCGAAATAACCCGGCTCAAGATGATGCTTGATATTAAGGACGTCTGCTTAAGGGCAAGTGTGTCCTACGAGGCTTGGAGGACATTCGTCGACCACAAGGGCAGGAGAACCAAAACCAAAACTATTATGAAGCTCCTCAAAGCCCTTGAACTCCCCGTGGAAGATGTTATTATATTCAAGGATACACCGCCGAGTGAGCCGCAGCCCGGAAAGGAGGGTTGAACAATGGGCGTTAGATTTAAAGACGGCTCATGGGAGGCAAGTGTCATGATCAAGCGTGTAAGGCGCTCGAAGCGGTTTAGCTCTAAAAAGCTTGCAACCCACTGGGTTGCGGATCAAAAGCTCAAGGGCGAAAGACGCGAGTTGGGTTTCCATGTGAAGATAGACCTGAGTGAGTTTCTGGACGAGTTCCTTCCATTTTTCAAGGACCACGTCTCCAGTAACGGCTATGAGAGGATGCTGCTCTCTCTCAGGCATCTCCGGGAGTATACACGTATAGGAAGGCTCGACCTCCTTGACCATCAAGTCATAGAGAGCTTCAAGAGGGCAAGGAAGGCCAATGTCTGCGAAAACACGGTAAACAGGGAGCTATCTGACTTAAGGAGCATGTTCTCTTACGCGGTAAAAAAGAACTACCTGAATGAGAATCCATTCAAAAAGGTCGGTCTCTACCGCATAAAGACCAAGAAGCTTCCGAGGTGGCTCACAGACCCAGAGATAAAGCGGCTACTAAATGTGGCAACCCCTACGATGTGGGCTGTAATAATAACCGGCATCAATACGGGTCTCCGGAAGATGGAGCTTACCATGCTTGAGTGGAACGACATCGATTTTGATGAGAAGCTCCTTTTTGTGAGGAACAAGCCTGAATACGGCTACCACACGAAGAACTACGAGCCAAGGTGCGTTCCTATAAACAATGACGTTTGCAGGGCCTTGCGGATCCAAAAGAACGTGGTTGGAGGCACAAGCGACTATGTCTTTCCGAATAGTCTCGGGCGGCCCCGGCGAAACCATCTTTACAGGGACCTTGGCGTATGTTACAAAAGGGCTGGTATAAAGGGTGCGCACGTACACTCTCTCAGGCACACCTTCTGCACGCAACTTGCACGTCGTAACGTACCTGTACAGAAGATTATGAAGCTTGCGGGTCACAAAGACATAGCTACTACCATGATTTACGTGAACCTAGTAAAAGAAGATTTAAGAGATTCGGTAGAAAAGCTGGATTTCGGTATTGGAAGTGTATATAATGATTGCGGTAAAATTACGGCGGAAGGTCCCCCGAGGCTTTCTTTAGTACCGTAAGTTGCCGTAAGTAAAGAGATCGGGGCGTGGCCCAGTCTGGTAGGGCACCGCGTTCGGGACGCGGGGGTCGGAGGTTCAAATCCTCTCGCCCCGACCAAAAAAAACAAAGGTGGTTACGGGATGTCCCGTAACCACCTTTTTTACATTCATTTGCAGGAGCTTGAAAAACAATTTTTAAAACCGGATATTCATCTCCTCATATTACTTATATTTTTGCGGCTTAGCTTGTTTCTTTGACGCAAAAGCGGCATGCCTGAATGTTGTCTCCACGCCCTCGCCCCCAACCTCTTCACTTCCGGCACCATCGCCATGACCGTCATGCAATATAAAGCTCGCTGTTATTTCACTCAGGGATTCGGCCTGGCGGCTCATCTGCTCGGCTGAAGAAGCAAGCTGAATTGAGCTGGCAGCATTTTGCTGAACCATCTCGCGAAGCTTTTCAATACCTTTCTCTCCGGTGTCCGTGTCCTTATCCGAGCTTATTTCCTGAGTTAAATCATTTAACTGAGCAACGGCCTTGGATATCTGCTCGCAACCGCTTGCCTGCTCGCTTGTGGCGGCACCTATCTCACGTGAATACATGCTGACCTCAATGACACTGTCTTCAATCTGCTTTAACGCTTCCTCAACGTCGTTAGAAAGGGCCAATGCTTTTTCAACTACTTCAACGTTCTTCTCAACGTCCTGCACCGCACTTGAAGTCTCTTTCTGTATGCCATATATCAGCTCGCTTATCTCGCTCGTACTCTTGGCCGAGCGCTCCGCGAGTTTTCTGACCTCATCGGCCACTACCGCAAACCCGGCACCATGCTCTCCGGCCCTGGCCGCCTCGATTGCAGCGTTAAGGGCAAGGAGGTTTGTCTGCTCTGCTATGTCGTCAATTACATTGATAATCTTACCAATGTCGTCGGCGCGGCTTCCGAGCAGCCTTATAGTACTGGCTGAATCCTTCATGACAGACGTAATATTGCGAACTCCTTCGCCCGACAGGTCAACGGACTCTTTACCCATGGTAACTATGCCGGAACTTTTCTTGGCTATCTCAATCATCTTGTTTGAATTCTCGGCAACACGCTGAACCGAGACTACCAACTCTTCAATTGAATTTGCCACCTCATGCGTGCTGCTATTCATATCATGCACTGCACTCGTTATCTGCTCGACCGAGGCGGAAGCGGTTTCGTTGTTTCTGCTGCTCTGCTCACTTGTGGAAGCAACTTCGCTTGAAGCGGAAGCTATCTGCTCGGCTCCAACCCTTACCTGCCCAACTATTTTACGCAGTCCCTCTATCATTTCCTTAAACGAAGCGCTCAACACATCGCGCTCGCTCTTTGGCTCCACGTTGCTTCTCAAATCCCCTCTTGCTATGGCTTCAGCCGTGTCAGCCATGCCCTTTAAGTATTCTGTCATGTTTTTAAAGGCATTACCCAGAGTGTCGCGCTCACTTTTCGGCTCGACTTCTACGCTCAAATCACCCTGCTCTATAGCCCCGGCCGTGTGGGCCATGCCCTGCAAGTACTCTGTCATATTCTTAAACGAATTACCGAGCATGTCTTTCTCGCTCTTTGGCTCAACCGTTACGCTCAGGTCCCCCTGCCCTATCGCATCGGCTGTTGTTGCCATGCCCTTCATATAAGCGACCATCTCGCCAAAGGCGTGGGCAAGTATGCCTACCTCGTCCTTACTGTTAACCTCGATAATAACGTCCAGGTCTCCGTTGGAAATCTTCTGCGCGGCCCCGACCATAGCGCTAACGGGTCTGGAAATAGAGCGGGCTACGAGCACCCCAACAAAAATGACTATGCCCGCCATTATCAGAGCAAAGATAATGCTAATCTTTCTCAGGCTATAGAGCGAAGCGAACGCCTCTACCTCATCGATCTCAGCAAGTATCGCCCAGTTGACGTCCGTGATATGAAGCGGGGTATACGCGCTTAATACCGACACACCCCTGTAGTCATCTATTATCTTGGTGTCCGTCTTACCTCCTATGGCTTCCTTGGCGCCAACCGAGTTTACGTCCTGCAGAAGTATTGATGTACCGGTTCTGTCTATCGCGTCCACGTCGGACTTGTTCATATTAGCATCCCTTATGGCCGCCAGATACCCCGGCTTGTCCTCTATCAGGAACCTGGAATCGTTCCTTATCTTAAAATCAGCTCCTACTATATATGTCTCGCCCGACGTACCGAGCCCCACGTCTCCCCAGCGCCTGTCGCTTGTCATAACACCGTTTATCTTGTCTATGGGCATCTGGAAGAGGAGCACTCCCACGAGCTTTTGCCCATCGTATATCGGAGAACTTATAAACGACGCAGCCGCGTTGTAGCTTGGCACATAGGGCTTAAAGTCCTCAAGCTTGGCACTCCCCTTGTTCATGCCCAGAGCCGCTTTAAACGCCTTTGCAAAATTAGTGTTGCTATATGGGCCTGTTTTAAGACTTGTTGCGTAATCAAGTTCCTTAAAGACCGTATATACGATATGTCCGGTTTCCGGCTCTACAAGGAATATGTCGTAGTAACCGAACTTCTGAAGGTAGTTTCTTATAATCGGATGATATTTGGCGTGCGCCCTTGAGTAAGAAGTGCCGTCTTTGGCGGAATTGAGTTTGTCCTTGCTGCCAAGAGGGTTTAGGTTGTTGGAGATATACTGGCGCTGAAGTATAATGGACGAATCATGGGTAGGCAATAGAGTTTCAGCATCAACCGATGTAATTGATTTGGAATTGTACTCGTCTTGAAAGTCGCTTGTGTAATAACCATTAACAGATTGACGGTACCCTGCCAGAACCGCGTCGCTCGTGTTCATCTCCTTCCTGACATTGAAAAACCCACTTTTGAATTCCTTCATGGCGTCCACTACCATGGCGTTTTCGGCAAAGGTACTTACCTGGTTGCGGATACCTTCAAAATAGTCCTCAATCTCGGCCTTCTTTGTCTCCCTTACTGAAGTAAGCTGGTTAAACGCACCGTGACTCAGTGCGCTGCTCGACTTTGAATAAGCAATCGCCCATGATACGGACATGGGCACTACACCCACGATCAGAAACAGAATTATCAGCTTTGCGTTAAGCTTCATATTTTTAAACATATCGCACCTCCTGCTTAAGGGTTACAACCCTGCAACAATGGAGGGCAACAGTCTTAATATGAGTTAAACACTCACTGTTAAGAACAATCAATATAGTAAATCACAAAAAACTTGAAAAATATTTCGACGAGGTGAGTTGCTGAACTATCCGTGACAGAGCATCAGAAAAACAGACATTTTATTGAACCGTTTCGTTGAATTTTACCTCATTCAGTGATACTTGTCAATGTCTTCGGCAAAACACCCATAGAACGTCCAGACTTGCTTTCTATCTGTGTTATAGTATACTGAATAAAACCCCATCGTCATAAATAAAACCGGAAAACCAGATCATGGTGAAAAGACCACTAATTCTGATTATACCTGTCTTTGCCGTCTTGCTTCTCTTTACCCAGGTTACGGTCACGGCCCCGCGCGCAGAGGTCCTGCTGCACTCAAGGATGGCCAAGAGCTGGCTTGAGCGTATAAACACGGAAGTCGAGACCTACGGACCGGGAATCAGCGTACTTGAAGAACTCGAAGATTTCCTGCAAGTCTACCCGAACTCAAGCGTATCTGACCAGGCCTTTTTGCTTGCCGCGCGTCTGTACTTTGAAAGGGACGAATACGGTAAGTCGATAAACTACTATTCAAGACTCATAAGGGAGTTCCCTAAGAGTTCATACAGGGAAAAAGCCAGGTACGGGCTTGCCTACGCGCGTTACAACAAAGACGGAGAAACAGAGCAGGCAAAAATAGTCCTTGAAAAAACCCTCCGGACCATACACGACGAAGAGGGGAGGGGAGACGGAGCAGGTAAAAAAGAAACACAGGAAGCGCCCTATGATATTGAAAACATCGGAAGCGACAACTCAAACGCACCGATAAATAAAGGCGAAGCGGTCGTTGCCGTTATCCTGCCTCTGACCGGTAAATACGCGGCTTACGGGGAAAAAGCCATGAGAGGAGTGCGCCTTGCTTCCAGTGATTTCAAAAGAAACAATCCCGGTGCAACAAAACCTAAAATAAAAATTATCAATTCCGGCAACGACCCGGACAACGTCAACAAGGCATTAGATAAGATTATCAACAAACCTACGACCGCCGCCCTGCTCGGCCCTCTTATGAGCAATACGGCACACGCGGTCTCGCGCCTGGCGCAGAAGAGAAAGGTCCCCGTCATCGTCTTGTCGCAAAGAAGCGCCGTACCCGCGCTTGGCAACTACGTGTTCCGCAACTTCCTCACCCCTGAAGATCAGGCCCGCACACTTGCCCACTATGCCTGCAACGACCTGAGCCTTGATACATTTGCCATACTGCACCCTGAAAACACGTACGGACGCGACCTTGCCATATATTTCTCGCACGCCATAGAAGAACAAAATTGTACGATTGTTGCCACTCACTCATACGCCGCCTCTACGGTTGATTTTAGCGGCGCCATAAAAGAACTTTTCGATATAACCACGCGCGAATACATGAAAGGACGCAGGCACATAAGCCGGTTTTCGCGCACCTTACAGCCTGACGCGCTTTTTATACCTGACACGTTCCAGAGGGCCGGGCTTATCGCACCCTTCCTTGCCTACTACGACATTGACGACGTAACGCTGCTCGGAACAAACGGGTGGAATGCGCCAGGGCTGGTCGCGCTTGGCAAAGAGCACGTTGAAGACTCGGTGTTTGTTGACGGGTTTTTTGGCGGCAGCACAAGGCCCGGTACAATAAAATTTGTTAATAGATTTAAAAAAATCTACGACCACACTCCTGGCGTGCTTGAGGCGCATGCCTATGACTCGGCAATGCTGCTCTTTAACGCAATGAATACGGAGAAAGATTCCATCACGCGCAGGGGAATAAGGAAGCGGCTCTCAAAGACAAAAGAGTTTTCAGGAGCAGTAAGTGACGGCATCGAGTTTAACGAACTTGGGGAGGCGCAAAAAGAACTTTTCATAATGACGGTCAAGGACGGGGTGATAACAGAGGTGGAGTAGCAAAAAAAATTAACTTTATTTTGGTGGGCATAGCCACCCAGCATGGCTTAAGCAGTTTACGAATAAAGGTCAATCCACAAATCTACTTCCTTATCTAAACGAACATCCGACCAATTAATATATTTTCGTCCTTTATAATCTGTTGCAATCCTTACACTTGTATGAGGCGGCATAATAAGTTCCTGATCATTATTGAACTTTGTCCCTATTGTCTTTTCAATGACCTCTATGTATTTTTCGATATCAGGAGGATAGAATATTGTGCTGTACAATCTGTTGTTGAAAAAAATTACGTATAGCTCTCCTGTAAAGCCAAGATGTGAATAGTCCCTTATTGTAACCACCGCCTGGTGAAACGGCGGGCTACTCGTGGAGGGTGGATCCTCACTCGCTTCCCATTGGTAAGAACTATGACTAAGGAAGCCTTTGAACTCGACAATGTTTTGATAACTCTCAATTCCATTAATAAGTTTGGTACGTTCTTTTTCGACCTTAACAAACGAAGTGAACGTATAATTCCCCTGGCATCCCGCAAGCAAACAGAATAACAAACATTTCAATACAACGTATGAATATGGTTGACGAAGATTCATAAAGGATGAGACAACAGGCACTTATTATTATAAAAAAACCACCCTACATCTCTACGAAATAGTTCTTCCACGCACTTGCTATGCCGTCGCGGGTAAGCTCCGGCGAGTAGTTGTAGTAATGCGAGCTGTCGATTATGTGGTCGATTATATCCCTTGGATGGCAGGCGTTAAGCTTAACCCCAAGCTTGTCGTAAAAGTCGTTCATCAAATAGGTAAGCACTTCTTGATCGAACTTGATGCCGTTTGCCTCGCACACCCGCTCAAATATGGTCGCGTATTCAGCTGCTGACGGATGGTCTATCAGGATCTTATACCTGATACGCCTTAGAAATGCCTCGTCCACAAGGTTTTTCGGCTCGATATTGGTCGAGAAAACAGTGAGCTGGTCAAACGGTATATCGAACTTAACACCCGTATGAAGGCTCAGGAAATCCACCCTGCGCTCAAGAGGTACGATCCAGCGGTTAAGCAAGTCCCGGGGCTTAACAAGCTGGCGACCGAAGTCGTCAACTATAAAAAGTCCGTTATTGGCCTTCATCTGCAACGGCGCTTCGTAGAACTTCGTCACCGGGTTGAACTCAAGGTCAAGCATCTTTAAAGTAAGCTCGCCGCCGGTCATAATGACAGGCCGTTTAACAAGCAGCCAGCGCTGGTCCGTATCTTCTCCTTTTCTCTCCTGCCTGACCGGAATATGGTTTACCGGGTCGAAAACACTTATAATCTGCCTTTCAACCAAAATAGCATGCGGCAGATAAACGCTTCCCGGAAGTATCTTGCCCATTGTCTCTGCAATCGTGGTCTTACCGTTTCCAGGAGGGCCGTAAAGGAACGTCGCCTTACCGGCGTTCACCGCAAGGCCTATCTGATTAAGAAGGCTCTGGTCAATGACCAGGTGGGTGAAGGCCTCGGCAGTGCTGTCTTTGCTCACGACTATATTTTTTATGGTCTGGAACTGCACCATGGTTGCGTAATCATCAAGAGTCACCGGGGCAGGTCCTACATACTGGTTCACCTCCATCAGCTCTGCACCCCTTTTCCGTCCCTTTTCGGTTACGATAAAAGTGAAGCTTTCGCGCATAAACCCGGCGGCTCCGGTGACTTCCACGAAGTGGTCTTTCCTCAAGTTCTGAATAACCTCGTCAATTATAGATATAGGAAGTTTTATCTTCTCCGAGAGTTCGCCCAGGTTGAACTTGCCGAAAAGCGCGATGTGCTTTATCATCAAGTCCTCTATAAAGGAACGGTCAAGACCCGTGTCTTTAACGGTACTTACGGCTTCCGGGTGTCTTTTAAAAAGCGATTCCAGTTCCTTTGGAGTTATATGCCCAAGCGTAACAAGGTTGTTGCCAAGTCTTCCGCCGTGAATTCTCTGGCGCTCGAGCGCGTCTTTAAGTTGCTTTTCGCTGATAACGGATTCATTTACAAGCCTTTGGCCCAACCTGTCCATGCTAAGTACCTCTTTTTGTTTTTTTAGAAACCTTAAAAAACTATCACGTTAAAAGTATCAGGACTTAACGCTTAACGCCTGCTTCTTTCTTTCCAGACAAGCCCGGTGTTATCGTTAAACTTTGTCAAAGTCCTTCCTCCCTCGATAGTTCCGGTAAAGTAATCTTCGTCGTCCCAGAAAATCGCCTCCGGCAGTATGAACATAAACTTTACACTCCCGCCCGGCGCAACAACAAGCCCTTTAACATCTCTTAGCCTCTCACTGGCCCTGCCGGAAAAGAACTTAAACGATAACGAAACAGAAGCAATTGCGGCGCCATTGTTGTTAACACTAAAAGTATACCTCGCAACGACCGTTCTTTCAACAGAGAAAATATTTTTATTCTCAACCCCTGCCTCAACTGCTTTAACTGTGCTCTTTTGCCTATAATCAGCCCTGCCTTTTTTAACTTTCCTGCTACGTGCCATGGGATGTGTCTGTTTTATAAATTCAAATGACAGGGCCTGCGCTGCGTCCTCCTGCGCCATTACCTCAATCACTATGTCCGGCGCGAAAAGATGGGACAACTTAAGACCAGGGCCTTCATCTACAACGGTCGGCTCAGGCACGCCCCCTATCCGAGGGTTTAAGGCTTTTCTTGCGCCATAAATATTCGCTCTATATTCAACAGTAGTCGGCATGGTATTTTTCCGAGACGTCAAAACCCGAAAATCAGGACTTGAGCGTTTTAACTTACTACCACCACCGTCATCAATCTTCACACCCTGCTTCTTTTGTGTCGTTTTTTGCTCCGCCCTGCCATAAAACCCCACATCCACAACGGCGACTGAGTCCTTAAATGATTGCCCTGCAGTTTCGTTGGCACCCGGCTCCTTGTCAACGTTCAAACCAGCATCGTTTAACGCAACCACCGGTCCTGTACCCCGGGAGGGTTCTTCAAGATAAGAGGGACGGGTGGGGGAGGTTTCCGACACTACAGTTTTCTCGGACCTCTTAACCGTTTCAGGCACTGCCATAACCTTTTCTTCCTCACCTTGCTCACTAAAAACTTTTAAATCCTCTGTAAACTCGATAGAAGTAACTACAGGCAAGGGCGG
>CBDUXY010000110.1:0-10079 GCA_965371305.1 uncultured bacterium | reverse complement strand
CAAGGAAGTGAAAAAGAGCGCTAAAGAGACCAAAGAGGTGGTGAAGGGGGAGGTGGATACCGCAAAAAGGAAGGTGGATTCCGCTAAAAAAACCGTTGATAAGTTTATGTTGGATGACGACGAAGAAAAAGAAAAGGACAGGAAAGAGGGGGAGAAGAAAAAGTAGAGATTGTTGATATTAAAAAATGAAGTTTATTATTCCCACACAGACGGGAATCCTTGTTATCTTCTTCTCCCCTTGGGGAAGAGGACTGAGGTGAGGGGGTGGTTTCGACGCGGGACGCACCGAAACATCAAAAGTTAAAAATTTTTGCTAGATACAGTTTTTTAAATTCAGGAGGATTTATGGCAGTAAAAGATAAAATTGTATCAGGAGTAGCTCAATTGTGGCCAAGGGATGTTTTCAATCTGAGAGAAGGAAATAAATATCTGGATGACGTAAAAGAAATATTAGACAAAAAATCTGGTGTTTACATTTTATATCGTGATGACAAGCCATACTATATTGGCAAAACAAAAAACCTTTTTAAGCGTTTGACTGGTTACGCAAGAAATCCTAACAGCAAGCGCTACCATTTTTGGAACTACTTCACGGCTTTCATTGTCACGAAATCGCGTCTCATAGACGACGTTGAAGCAATCCTAATAAGAGCAATGCCTCTTGTTGACAATAGTGCAAAACCCAAGATCCACAGAATAAAAATACCTAAAAACCTTGCTAGTAAAATAAGAGGGAAGTCGCTGGCTTAAGTTCAGCAGGGTGGGCTGCGCCCACCAAAACGTCTGTTCCTACTTTCCCTGTGCCGGCTTTTCCCTTGCTACCTTGAAGAGGAACGACACGCTTATGGGGTTCGTGCCTGTGTAGATTTCCTGTACCGAGAGTTTTGCGGAATGACCGCGTGTGTTGTTCTTAAGCGGCATGAAGATAAGCAGTTTCTCCACAGTCCGCCCAGGGGCGAGCCTTGTGTTCCTATCAAAGAACTTTCCCTTGAGCGAGGCAAGTTTCTTTTCAGGAAGCGAGCTTGAGTCATTGCTTCTTGCGCTGAAATAAAGGTCTGTGTAGTTAAGCGGCTTTTTCAGGTCCAGTGGGGGGGCCAGGATAGAGGTTAGAGACGGGTTGTAGATAAGTGTGCCGTTGCTCTTGTTTTCAAGTTTCATGCTAAGAACGATATAGCCGCTATGAAAGAGCGCGCTAAGGAATTCGTTTTTAGCCACGCCGCAGCACTTCTTCAGAGAAGTGACGGATATTTTCAGATTGTTGTTTTCATAAACCATGTACTCGTTCTGGCGGGAATAATCGTTTTTTTCTTTCTTTAGATTCTGGTAAAGGCGAAGTGGTGGTTTTGGTTTACTATTCCTGGCTGCGCACCCGACAAGAGATATTAACATTATTACAATGAGAATATTTTTAAGGTGTCTCATTAAGTTGGTCTCCTTATTTTTCTCTATGCGAGGCGGTTTGTATTCAGTATCTTACGGTAAAGTCCGTGAAGTCCTCTGTTGCTTCATCTATCACGTCTGTCTTATCTATTGTTTCAATCGTGACCTTGGTAACGCTGGAGCCCGGAGGGCCCTGCCTGCACCACTCAATTACCCGCTCGACGGCTTCGCTTTCGCCGCTAAGCAGTGCCTCGACGCAACCGCCCTGCGTGTTCCTTACCCAGCCCGTAATCTTGTTCCGGCGCGCCACATCCCTTGTGCTTGCGCGAAAGTATACGCCCTGAACCAGGCCCTTGATTATTAATCTTTTTTTTACATTACATACCATAATGTTTTTTAAAAAAATATCATAAAACAGTGCTATGTGCAAGGCTTGTGCCCGGTGGGTTTGTTGTTGTCGGAGAAAAAGAATTGAACCTTAAAATACATGTTGAATAGATACGCACTTAGGTTGTAATATACCAGCTATGCCAAATGAGAAGCCAGAGAATAAAATAGACAAGAAAACAGACAAGAAACTCACTATAATAGGTGGTGGACTTGCCGGGTGCGAAGCCGCTAATTGGGCGGCGCGCGCCGGGCTTAACGTCACGCTCTATGAGATGAAGCCGGACGTCTACTCCCCGGCTCATAGGCTCTCCGGACTTTGTGAGCTTGTATGCAGCAATTCGCTTAAAAGCACGGTGCCTGATAATGCTTCAGGTCTGCTCAAGGAAGAGATGAAGCTCCTTGGGTCGTTAGTCATAGAGGCTGCCCTTGCGACAAGCGTGCCGGGCGGCAGCGCGCTCTGCGTGGACAGGGAGAGGTTCTCCGGTTACGTTACTGAAAAACTTCTAAGTCTTGGTGTGGAAGTCGTAAGAGGGGAGATAAAAGATATTCCCGACCCGGACATTGAAGGAGGGCCTCTTATAATAGCAACCGGCCCGCTTACTTCAAACGATTTTGCCGAAAAACTTCAGGCCTACCTCGGCCCTGAAAACCTGTTTTTTTATGACGCAATTTCCCCCGTGATTTACAAGGAGTCCGTCGACTTCGACGTTGCCTTTATGGGCTCCCGTTACGGCAAGGGCGGGGCGGACTATATAAACTGTCCCATGACAAAAGACGAATACGAGGGGTTTGTAGGGGAACTTGTGCGAGCAGAAAAAACGCCGTTTAGAGAGTTTGAAAAGGAGCCCTCGAAAAAAACGCCTTTTTTCGAGGGTTGTATGCCTGTTGAGGCTATTGCCGAAAGGGGGCTTAACACACTTGCGTTTGGTCCTATGCGCCCTGTCGGGTTTACGGACCCGCGAACGGGCACTCGCCCTCATGCAATCGTTCAGTTAAGGTGCGAGAACACCGAGGCCACTCTGTATAACCTGGTCGGTTTTCAAACAAGCCTGACCAGGCCCGAACAAAAGCGCGTACTCTCGATGATCCCCGGTCTTGAAAGGGTAAGGTTTGCCCGTTACGGGTCGATTCACAGGAATACTTATTTTAATTCCCCTGAAGTGCTCGCCAACACTTTGCAGCTGAAAAAAGACCCGGGTATATTTCTGGCCGGGCAGATAACGGGCGTTGAGGGGTACTGCGAGTCTGCAATGACAGGCATAATCGCCGGCATTAACGCGGTAAGGGTTTTTACTGACCGCTCGCCGCTGTGTCCTCCTGCAACGACCATGACGGGGGCGCTTCTTAACTATATAACAGAGCCGGGGCGAAAGGGTTTTCAGCCGATGAACGCGAACTTTGGGATACTCGAAGGTTACGTTAAAAAATCAAAAAGGGGTGAGTGCGTAAGCAGGGCCGTTGCCGGGCTTGATGAGTGGAGAGAAATAATTTTCCGTGACCGTGACTAAGTAGCAGCGTTTTATTGGCGTGTTTTTGTTTTTTTATCAGTTTTACTGTGTCCACGGAACAAACACCTTGCACCTTTAAGGGATATTTGGTAATTTTACGTCTATGGAGAAGAGGAAACAGGTACTGTTAAAAGCGCTTAGGGAGAAAAATGAGGACGTTAGGAGTGCGGCGGCAGAGGCCCTTGAAAGGCTTGAACTCAGGACCCGTATGGGCGAGCTTGTAAAGCAGCTTGAGACAGGCACAAAGATCGAAAAGCTAAGGGCGGTTTATTCGCTTGCGAACCTGCGTGGTGAAAAGGTTTTAAAGTCGATTTCGATTGCCCTCAAGGATGACGTCGAGGACGTCAGGAGTGCGGCGGTCAGGGCCCTTGTCAGCACCGGTGACAGGCGCTCGCTCGGGTACCTGGTGGAGAGGCTTAAGGACCCAAGCGTTATGGTCATAAGGGACGCAGTGGACGGGCTCGCAAGTTTCGGTGATCCACAGTTGCTCTCGCCGCTTATGCAGATGCTCCAGAGCAAAGACCACGGCGTGATTGAAAAGGCCCTTGACGCCATAGCGAGGCTTGGCGATAAGAGGTCGGAAGAGGCAATGCTTTATTTTGCAGGAAAGGGGAATCCAGTGATGAAGTGTTTCGCCCTGAAGGCCCTTGGAATTATGGAAGTCTGAAAAAAAGTTTTATAGACTTGATTTATAAATGAAATGCCGTTAATACGGTAATGTGTAAGTGCCCGGTCGATTGTCAGTTTGACTTATTGTCGACCTGGCCTTTTTTTTGTTTACACGGAAAGAATATGTCTGTCTTGTTTTGTCAGGACGCAGGTCAGGCAGGGTGCGGCGCGCCTGGCTACTCCCCTCCTTCTTCTTTTAGCTTCTGGGCCTCTGCCCTTGCCAGATCGTCTTTCTCTGTTTCTTTTTCAAAGAACTCCCCCATGTCTATATTTCTTGCAAGCGGGTCAACCGAGCCGACAGCAATGAGTTCCTTGTTTTCCATCAGATCTACTTCATAGGGTTCTTCCAGCAAAGCGCCCGCGCTGTCGTAAAGGATCTTTACAAGAGGCCTGTCGTTTGCATCCGGCGTAATGCCTTTTACAACTCCGACCTCGTTGGTGTTGAGTCTGACCATCGTGCCTACCGGATAAAACCCTATCATGTTCTCAAAGCTTATTGCGGTCTCAGGGTCAAAGTGTTTTCCCGCAAGGTCTTTTATTATCTTTACAGCGTCCACGGGCTGGTAGGGTTTCTGGTAAACTCTGAGTGTTGTGAGGGCGTCATAGGCGTCCGCTATACAGACTATCATGCTGAGTTTGTGCAGGTCGCTCTTGGTCTTGGGATAGCCCGAGTGGTCGTATTTTATGTGGTGTTCGTAGATTATGCGCCCGACAAGCTCGCTGAGCCCTTCCATCCTTTTTGCAATTTCAGAGCCGAGTACCGGATGTTCCTTTACCTTCTCCCACTCATCCGAGCTAAGGCCGCCCGGTTTTTTAATGATGTCCTCGCTAACCCCGGTCTTCCCGACATCGTGAAGGAGCGAGGCAACGCCAAGCATGTGCAGCTCGTCGTCGCTCAGTTTCAGGTGGTTGCCGATTGAAAGCGAGAGGATTGAGACGTTCACCGAGTGGTTATAGAGGTAGTTGTCGTAGTTCTTGATCATGGTCAGCCCGACCATTGCGTAGGGGTCGGAAAAGACCAGGTCACTCATCTCGTTTGCAATACTGTTTACCTCATCGGTCTTTGGAATCTTGCCCATCCGGATGTCGCCCATGACGTTTTTAACAACACCTATTGCGTCGGTGTAGACGGCTAAAAACCCTCTCTGGTCCTTGGGCATGGTCTTGAGTTCAACATGCTTGATGGCGCGCAGGGCAAGCTCCTTTTCAACGTCTTCCGCTTCCATTGGTTTTTCGTCGGAAAGCAAGTCGAAGAGAGAGAGCAGTTCATCGGCGTTGATGCCTTTTTTAAATATAATAGCCTCAAGATTTTTCTGTTTAAGGCTTGTTATGAGTTCAGGGTAATCCCTTGCCGCATCCACGACCGGGGCGTTCTCCACCACAAGGGCGTCGTCAACCATGCCGACTACGAGTTTTGATTTTTTCGCGAAATATCCGGAAAGAAACTCGAAGGTCTTTTTTGCCGGCACACTTGCCGAAGGGTGTCCGGGTGGATATAGTTTTTTACTCTGAATTGCCCCGTTAAGGGTGCGCAAAATTGTTTCTCTATCTGATTGTGCCATATTATTTTCTTCCTTCCAGGGTTCTTTTACAGGTGGTATAGAGTGCGCCGGTGGATTCCTCGTAGACTTTTTCGATTGCTTCAAATGCCTCGTCTGTGCCGATCTTGCCAAGAGACG
Source organism: uncultured bacterium (assembly GCA_965371305.1). Taxonomy (GTDB): domain Bacteria; phylum Desulfobacterota; class GWC2-55-46; order GWC2-55-46; family DRQE01; genus CBDUXY01. Next base: position 4,453 of record CBDUXY010000110.1, on the reverse strand, counting down.
TAACCGCCTCTTTCCTGAGTTCGTCGTTCAGGTCTTTGCCGAACCATGTTTTTTTGAACAGTATGGTTGTAAGGTACGGTATGGTGAGTTCGTCTTTCATAAAGCCTAACCCCTTGATGACTACTTTTTTCATCTCAAAGTTTTCGTAAAAGCGGCCTTTCTTTGAGATCATGGCTCCGAGCGTTTCGATTACCGAGTCTACGCTGAGTATGCCGAGAGAGATTATTGCCTGACCAACGATGCCCTCGTCTTCTTCATCAAGCGCTGAGATGAGTATCTGTATCGACACCTCTGAAGGGATGACGGCAAGGCTCTTGAGCATTTCTTTTTTTACATGCGGGTCAGGGCTTTCGTAGTATATTTTCTCAAGCGTTGCAATGGACTGGCCTCCTCCAAGGGCGCCAAGCAGGGCCGCCATCTGCCTGACTTCAAACCACTCTCCTTTGTGAATCCTTGTCTCCACGGATTCCCTTACTGGCTCCCCGATTTTAACTATTGCGTCGAATACGGCTCGCCTTATGTTCGCGTCCTCGGTCTTTACAAGCGTATCAAGAAGCGGCTCTATCGCTTCTTCCCCTGCCATCTTGATCAGGGCTGCGGCAACGGCCGCGTTAGACTCATCTTTCCCGCCAAGCGTTGACACAAGGTGATTCAGTATGTCTTTTGTCAGATACCGCAAGACGGTTTCGTGCGCTGTCTCACGAAGTCCCTGTTGCTCCACATGGGCCGGGTCCGTGTGTTTAAGAAAGAGTGCGAGGACTGGAAAGGCCTCGTCGAAGTTTTTCTGGCTTATCAGTAAATCAGTACGTTCTTTTATCCTGATCGCCAGGTCGTTGTACCTGAGCATGTCGCGCTCGGTATCTATACGGGAAAGCAACTCTGAAAGAGGCTCCTGTGGGGCCTGCTCCTGTTCTTCCTGTTCTTCTTCGGCTTCGCCTTCTTCCTCGTCCTCCTCCTCTTCGACCTCTTTCTTAAGTTCCTGCAATTCTTCGTAGGTAATCTCGTTCATTAAAATGCCTTCCACCCCGTTCCTTGCAAGGATTTTTTCCACCCCGCCCTTTGAATAAATATCTTCGGGTTCGAGGTTCAGGGTTAAAAGGAGCGTAAGGGCGTCTTCAGGCCGGATTGCCGAGGTAATGGTTAAGGCCTGGACTTTTCTGACAAAAAGCAGTCTTGTCAACATCTGAACGGCTGGTGAACTTGCACTTATAGGCTTGCCGTCAGAAAATATACCCTTGTTGTTGGCCTTTAGTTCAATATCCCCTGTTTCGTCGGCCCGACCTTTTAACGCAGTGTAAAGGTCGTTGATGATGGTAGCGCGTTTGGGATGGCCTTCAGGGTAGAACTTAAGCGCCTTGACAGCTTTGTTAAGTTCAATTAGTATGTCGGTATAATCGTTATCCATGCCTGTTTTCCGGTAATATTTTTTCTTATTTTATCATAACAAAATACCGGTTTTTGTCAATTAAATGGTTTGGTATTATGTGGTGCGTGGTCAGGTATGATATTGCCGGTATAAAAACCGGTTTATGAATTAAAAAAAATGGCTAAAATAAAGAGTATCTATACGTGTCAGAGTTGCGGTCATACCACGGCCGGTTGGCTTGGCAGATGTCCGGGGTGTGATGAGTGGAACACGATTGTAGAGGAGCGCGTTCGCCCCGGTGCTGGAAGAGGCAAGGTCGGGGGTGCGAGGCTTTTGCGCGCGGGTGCGTCGGTACCTGTGCCGATTACCCTTGCCGGTGGTAAGGACAGCGGTGAGCAAAGGCAGCGAAGCACGGTCGGGGAGCTTGACCGGGTGCTTGGCGGGGGTGTTGTGCGCGGGTCCTGCGTGCTTGTGGGGGGAGAGCCGGGTATTGGCAAGTCTACACTGCTGCTTCAGGCCATGGGTGGGTTTGCCGAAAAAGGACTGAAAGCGCTCTATATCACAGGGGAGGAATCAACGCGCCAGATTGCGCTCCGGGGCGCTCGTCTTGGTGTTTTAAGCGGCGCCTCAAGCGAAAACCTGATAGTTTGGGCCGAGACCTCGGTCGAGACAATTATAGCTAAACTCGAAGAGCTGAAGCCGGGAGTTGTTGTTGTGGACTCGGTCCAGACCCTTTACTCCGACACGCTTGAGTCGTCTCCCGGAAGTGTCGGGCAGGTCAGGGAGTCGTCAATGAGGCTCATTAACGCAGCCAAAGCCCTTGAGATACCGCTGTTTTTAGTCGGGCATGTGACAAAGGACGGGGCCATAGCCGGGCCGAGGGTGCTTGAGCATATGGTGGATACGGTGCTTTATTTCGAAGGCGACTCAGGGCACATGTACAGGATTCTCCGGGCTGTAAAGAACCGTTTCGGCTCTGTAATGGAGATAGGGGTGTTTGAGATGCGTTCGGAGGGGCTGATCGGGGTTGAAAACCCCTCGGAAGTTTTTCTGGCCGAGCGTCCGGAGGGGGTGAGTGGGTCGGCCGTTGTGCCGTGCCTTGAGGGGTCAAGGACCTTGCTTGTGGAATTACAGAGCCTGGTGAGTCCGTCTGTCTTTGGTATGCCAAGGAGGACGGTCGTTGGGGTGGACAATAATAAAGTGCAGCTCCTCATAGCCGTGCTTGAAAAAAAGGCATATATAACTCATTCAAACCAAGATATATTTTTAAAAGTTTCAGGCGGAATAAGAGTGGACGAGCCTGCGGCGGACTTAGGCATTGTAGCTTCGCTTGCGTCTAATTTTATGGACCGGGCTGTTGATCCGGGTACGGTGGTTTTCGGAGAGGTCGGGCTTGCAGGAGAGTTAAGGGCCGTAGCAAGGGCTGATATGAGGGTTAAAGAGGCAGGGAAGCTCGGGTTTAAAAGGTGCATATTGCCCGTAGACAACCTGAAAGGCGCGGGCCGAGCCGTCCAGACAAAGGGAGTGGAATTAACAGGGGTATCAAACGTAAAAGAGGCCATAGATGCGCTTTTTGTATAAATTTTTATTAATTTTTCTTATTGCATTTTCGGTGTTGATCGTTGCGCAAACCCCGGGGCACAGTGCTGTGGCATCGGTAAAAAAACACCGTACCCGGCCTATGCGGGCCGTACAGGTGATGCTTTTTAAGGGCAGCACCTTAAAAGACGTTTCAAAAGAGCTTACAAGGCTTAAAAGCTCGGGTGTGGATACCATAATCCTGAGGGTCTTTCATAACGAAGGCGACAGGTATTACCACTTTGTGAGTTCCGACGTAAAAGCGGGGGTATATTTCAAGACAAAACATGCCCCGGTCGTTGCAGATGTGCTCTCCGAAGTGGTAAGGATGGCGCGGAAAAAAGGACTCAAAATTTTTGCGTGGATGACCACTCGCTACGCTGATTACGGACTTCCCGCAAACCATAAGATGAAGTGCCGCGGTTATGACGTGGAGCAGCGGCGGTATGTGGACTGCAAGGGGCTGGATCTTTTCAGCGAACGCGCGGTAAGGCGCCTTGAAAACATTTACAAAGACCTTGCCTCGTATGACATTGACGGAATACTGTTTCAGGACGATCTTGTTTTAAGGTATAATGAAGGTTTCGGTCCTCGCGCAAGGGCGCTTTTCGCAAGGGACTCGGGTGGGGCGCTCAGGGCCAGTAGTTTTTACAGGAAACGGCCGGACAGCCCCTACGTCTCCTATACGCCGGAGTTCTGGACGTGGGCTGCGTGGAAGAACAAAAGGCTCCTCTCTGTTGCCCGGAGGCTTAAGCACGTTGTAAGACAGAAGAACCCGGGCGTTAAGTTTGCCATAAACTTAATGTACGAGAGTGTTACGGATCCTAAAAACGCCCTTGCCTGGTTCTCGCAGGACCTGTCGGCGGTGGTTGAGATGGGGTTTGATTATTACTCCATAATGGCGTACCAGAATCAGATAGGACGCGAGCTTCGTAAGGATAAGAAAGAGGTTGAGGACATGATAGCAGGGCTTGTTAAAACTGCTACTCTGGTGGTAGGCGACCATCAGAGCGTGCTCATAAAGCTCCAAACCATTGACTGGACAACGGGTGAGCCGTTGCCAAGTAGAGACGTGGTGCGGCTCTTAAGGCGTGTTAAGAGTACGGCAGGAGTTGGGCTTGCAGTCGTACCTTACAGGGCAGAGGGTTTTCCGTATCACGAACTTAGATCTACGGCGGGTAAATTCAGTAAATAGTTTTTTTTGGCTCACGAAACCGGAAACACACAGTGCGCAGTACCTCGAGTGGCAGATTCAGCAACAGGCTTTTTTTAGTTACTGAACTTGAAAAACAGAATTAACCGTTGCGTAATTCGCCGTGCGCAGCACCTGCGGTGGGCAGATTCAGCAACAGGCCTTTTTAGTTGCTGAACTTGAAAAACAGAATTAACCGTTGCGTAATTCGCCGTGCGCAGCACCTGCGGTGGGCAGATTCAGCAACAGGCCTTTTTAGTTGCTGAACTTGAAAAACAGAATTAACCGTTGCGTAATTCGCCGTGCGCAGCACCTGC
>CBDUXY010000109.1:0-10269 GCA_965371305.1 uncultured bacterium | reverse complement strand
CTGAAAAAATCCCTGCAAACGTAACCGTAATTACCAGAGAGGACATTGAGTCGTCTTCGGCCACAACGGTGCAGGACGTGCTTAGGCAGGAGCAGGGAGTTCTTGTAAGGGATCTGTACGGTTCCGGCTCCAAGACAACGCTTGACATGAGGGGTTTTGCAAGGGGCCTTAATACGGTCGTCATGATAAACGGCAGGCGCGTTAACGCAATAGACCTTGGCGGAGTGGACTGGAACCTCATACCTCTTGAAGACGTAGAACGTATTGAAGTAGTAAGGGGCAGCGCAAGCGTGCTTTACGGTGATAACGCAACGGCAGGCGCAATAAACATAATCACCAAAAAGGGCAAGGCACGGGAGATGGCCCTTGAGTTAGATCAGAGGTTTGAGAGCTACGGAGGTGTTTCTTCCCACGCTTCACTTGCAGGGGCAACCGACAAGACGAGTTATTATTTTCTTGTTAAGTCCAGAAAGACGGACGGTTACCGCGATAACAGCGAGTTTGACGGGCAGGACCTCCAGGGCAGGCTCACGCGCAGCCTGACGGATAAAATCTTTATAGATCTCTCAGGCGGCTACCACACAGACCACCAGGGGCTTCCCGGAGGGCTCACGGCGACCGAGATGGGTACTGACAGGCAACAATCTACCAATCCGGACGACGTGGTTGACTACGATCAGTACTTCTACGACTTGACAACTGGTATTGCCCTTACAGACCGGGACGACCTGGAGCTCACCTATAACTTTAACAGTACCGAGTTTGATTCGCTGCTTAGTGGTACTTTTTTGGGTGCACCGTTTATCTCCGCAATGCTCAGGGATACCGATACGGACGAGGTGAAGCTTAAGCTTACCTCCAGGCGGCAACTTCTTGGACGGAAAAACCTGCTTGTCGCAGGGGTTGACCTTTTTAACTCAGAGGTTGACAATACCTCGGATTATTCAGACCCTTTCTTTTCCAGCACGACCGTGTCGGACGTTCGGAAGAAAGAGACAGGCTGGTACGTAAACGACGAACTTTTTCTGACTGACAAATGGTCTCTTGCAGCAGGCCTGCGTATAAGTAAGGCCGAGTTCAAGGACTCGGTAAGGTCGTATACGACTTTCGGCAATAGTGCCGGAAGTGGTAAAAAGACCATGAACGAAGATGCAATGAGGGTAGCGGTTAATTATAACCATAAGCCCGGTGGCAAGGTGTTTGTCGGCTACTCGACCGGTTACAGGCTTCCTACGACAGATGAGCTGTTTAGTTTTACAGGCGCTATAACGCTGCTTGACCCGGAGCAGACCAGGACCATTGAGGCCGGTATTGCACATCCGGTGACGGATAACTTAAAGGCAAGCTTGACGGTTTACCGCACAAAGGTAACGGATGAGCTTTTCCTTAATCCGGCTGCAGGAGGGGGTTTCGGGGCAAATGAGAATATAGACGAGACCCGGCATGAGGGCCTTGAGCTTGGTTTTTCTGCACTCGCTTCAAAGCGCGTTCGAGTAGACGGTAGTTGGACGTATACAAAGTCAACGTTTGAGTCAGGCGCGTTCGATGGCAAAGAGATGCCGCTTTTGCCTGAGCAATCAGCGACGTTGAGTGCAAGAGCAGCCGTTACCGACAAGCTTGCCGCCACTGTTGAGGGGAACTGGACAGGCAAACGACGCATTGAAAACGACGTAGCCAACACCAATGATAAACTAAGCTCTCATACCACGGTTGACGCAAAGTTTGCTTATAAATACAAAAACCTGACCGCGTATTTTGGCGTTAAGAATATCTTTGACAAGGAGTACTCTGAGTACGCGGTGGTCAATACAACCGGTACTGTCAAGAAGTTTTATCCCGCACCTGAGAGGTCTTATTTTGCAGGACTCAAGGCGAGTTTTTAAGTCGCAGGGCGCCCGCAGGGCGGGTTTGATGCCACAGGGTTGGTTTAATCCCGTAATATAATGGGTGTTATGTGTTGAGTAGTAGGGGGCTGCCCATAAGTGGCGGGGAGGGGGTATAAATGAAAAGGTTTACAAATCTGGTTGTTGAATGGTTGTTAGAAACTAATTGGAGATATTTTTTCACCCTCCCCTTAGTCCCCTCCCGTCAAGGGAGGGGAAGTATGGAAAGAACAGGCTTTAGGCTGAAAAGGTTTTTACCTGTTGTTCTACTGGTTTTATTAGTTTCGTTCTGTTCGGCGGTCCTTTCAAACGCCGCCGAACAGGACACAACCCGGTCTGCAACCCGGTCAGCAACCCTGTCCGCAACTCAGTCTGCAAGCCCAAGGCGAATTATCTCGCTTGCCCCGAATCTGACCGAGATATTGTACGAGCTTGGCCTCTCCGAGCAAGTAGTCGGGGTAACGGACCTTTGCGACAGGCCGGGAGAGGCAAGGCTGAAACCAAAAGTCGGGGGCATGACCAACCCCTCGCTCGAAGCCATCGTAAGGCTCAGGCCCGACCTTGTGGTCATGAGTACGGACGGAAACGTTGCTGAGTTCCAAAAGAAGCTTCTGTCCTTTGGCATAGACGTGTACGTGTTCGACGTGGAGCGGCTTGCCGAGCTTGCTCCCGGAATAAGAGGGCTTGGAAAAGCGCTTGAAGCAACGTCTCGCGCGCAGGCGCTTGCATCACAAATCGAAAATTCCCTTGAAGAAATCCGGCAGCGTAATGTTAATAGAAAAACAAGGTCTACACTTTTTATAGTCTGGCCCGAACCCCTTGTGGTGGCAGGCTCGGACACCCATATAAACGACGCCCTTACTTTGCTTGGGCTTTCCAATATTGCCGCCGGAGCAACCGGCAGGTATCCGAAGTTCTCGCTTGAAGAGGTGATGCGCCGTTCCCCTGAAATTATATTTACTGCAACAATGGGGCAGGACCTGGATAAGGAAAGCGGCATGGACGGTTTTATGGATAAATTCAAGAAAAGGCTTTCTTCTGTAGACGCAGTAAGAAATGACAGAGTTTATTACCTGAGTGACTTAATGTTTCGCCTTGCCCCGAGCACGGTTGATGGCATAATAGAGATAGAAACCTTTTTAATTTCGCAATAAAATTTTTCCTTACGGATGAGGGGTCGTTAAGGCCACAAAGAGGATTTGAAAAAATGAAAAAAATACTTTTCTCCTGGAGCGGAGGCAAAGACAGCGCCTTTGCCCTGAGTGAATTAAGGCGTGGTAAAGACTTTGAGATCGTCGCCCTGCTTACGACCGTAACAGAGGGGTATGATAGGATAAGCATGCACGGGGTGCGCGAGGTGCTTCTTCAGCGTCAGGCAGCGGCACTTGGCCTGAAGCTTGAAAAGGTCCTGATACCACAGAAAAGCAGCAACGATTTGTATGAAAAAAGGATGGGGAAAACCCTTGAACAATACAAAAAAAATGGCGTAAGCGCTGTTGCCTTTGGCGATATATACCTGGAGGATTTAAAGCGGTACAGGGAGGATAAATTAGAGGCCGTCGGTATGCAGGCTCTGTTTCCCATCTGGAAGAGAGATACGGCCAAGCTTTCACGCGAGTTCATCGCTGCCGGGTTTAAGGCTGTCGTAACGTGTGTGGACGGGAACATTAAGGGCATGGACGGAAGATTCGCCGGGGCCGCGTTTGATAAAGATTTTCTCTCCTCCCTGCCACCGGGCATTGACCCTTGCGGTGAAAACGGCGAGTTCCATTCGTTTGTATATGACGGCCCCGGGTTTTCTGCCCCTGTAGAGTTTGTTCGCGGCCAGACCGTCTTAAGGGACGAGAGGTTTTATTATCACGACCTTGTGCCGGTGGGCGTAAGGTCTTAGCAATATGTTTTAGCCGGTATGTTCATGAAGAAAAAAACTTTTATCATATTAATACTCCTGTCGTCCCTGGCAGTGCTGCTGTCGCTGTTTGCAGGGCCAAGCCTTATTAACCCGTTTGGCATGGACGAGATAAGCTCTACCGTGCTTTTCTCTATCCGCTTGCCGCGAGTTGTCGTAGCCGTGCTTGTGGGCGCTGCCCTTGGCGCCTCCGGCGCCGTGCTTCAGGGAATACTGCGAAATCCTCTGGCCGACCCTTACATACTTGGCATATCAAGCGGCGCGGCCCTTTTGGCTGCCTTCGGTCTTATTGTTTCATCCGTGATATTCGGGGCGTTTACGATACCTCTGCTTGCCTTTATCGGTTCCGTTGTAACGTGTCTTGTGGTCGGGGCCATGGGTTACAGAAGCGGCGTGTTGCACCCGGAAAGGCTGCTGCTCGCAGGCATAGGGCTTGGTTTTCTTTTTACGGCCGTGCTTATGCTTATGATGAGTCTTTCAACGAGCCAGGGCATGAGACGTGCGATGCTCTGGATCTTCGGAGACCTCTCCATGGCGGACTGGTCGTTAATACCGGTTGCAGCGCTGTTCGTGCCAATAGGGCTTGGGCTGACTCTTTGGCGGGCAAAGGGGTTAAATGCGCTTATGCTTGGCGACGAGACGGCCCACAGTCTTGGTTTCTCTCCGACAAAAGAGAGACTGATCCTGTTCATAGCGGTCGGGCTGCTTACCGCAACGGCAGTGTCGCTTGGAGGTATTATAGGTTTCATAGGGCTGCTTGTGCCGCACATTGTGCGCTTCACAACCGGGGCAGACGCAAGGGTTCTTGTACCCATGTCGGCCATTACAGGGGCAGGCGCCCTTGCGCTTGCAGATGTAATAGGCAGGAGCGTAATTAGCCCTGCAGAACTTCCGTCGGGAATAGTAACCGCTATAATCGGCGCGCCTTATTTCCTCTATCTCTTGAGGAAAAAGGAGGTGGTCGGCCTATGACCGGTGAATCAAGACAAAAAAGTCCGCTTGTTGAAATGGACGGTGTTGGTTATTCGTATGGCAAAGGCGGTTTTCTTGTTAGCGCCTTAACGCTTACTATTGGTCAAGGCCAAATGGTCGCTCTTATCGGGCCAAACGGAACGGGTAAGTCAACCATGCTAAAGCTTCTTGCCGGAATTCTAAAGCCGGCTAAGGGAACCGTAAAACTCTACGGACAGTCCGTTGGTGCCTATGAACCGAAAAAACGCGCCAGGCTTGTAAGCTACCTGCCGCAGCTCGTTGATACCTCCATACCGTTTCGGGTGGAGGAGCTGGTCTCGATGGGGCTTTACGCCAGAGGGGCCGGAGAAGTAAAGTCGGATACAGGCGAGATTGGTTCCAGTACGGGTTTCAGTCCAATAGCCGCGATGGAGTGTGTCGGCTTGCTCGATAAACGCGGCTCTTATATCGTTCACCTGAGCGGCGGCGAGCGGCGGCGCGCGTTTGTGGCCATGTTGCTTGTTCAGGGTGCCGAGCTTGCCCTGCTTGACGAGCCGCTTCAGAACCTTGATATAAAGTATCAGGTGGAAATCGTAAAGATACTGAAAGATGTTGTCCTGACAAGGAAACTTAGCTGCATTATGGCCCTGCACGACATAGGCGCGGCGTTTCATTTCGATACGGTCTGTGTTATGCACAGCGGCGGGCTTTACGCCCAGGGCGCACCAAAAGACGTTATAACTAAAGGGCTTATTAAAGATGTTTTTGAGGTGGACGTAGACTCCGGCTGGAGCGGGGCAAATATGTTTGTGTAGATTGTGGTTTCGGTTTAAAATTACTCTTACGAAGTTTTTGCGTATTAATACCAGCCCCTGGCTGGCGCCCCACGTCCCGCGCCGGTCAACACGACGCCGAAGGCGACCGAAGACCGGCACAAGGGGGAAGGGGGGGTATGTTGGTGCTTGCCCACCGCAGGTGCTGCGCACGGCAGATGGTGCAATATATTTTTGTAAATCTTTAGCTTCGCAAATCTAAAAAAGCTACTTGCTGAATCTGCCCACCGCAGGTGCTGCGCACGGCAGATGGTGCAATGTTTTTTTGTAAATCTTTAGTTCCGCAAATTAAAAGCCGATGGTTTTATTTGCCTGCCGCAGGTGTTGCCTGGCCCTTCTGACGCATTGCTTGTCGCACCATTCCGTCAAGCCATTTCATCTCCTGGTTATAACGGCGCTCAATCACAAGGTAGCTAAGCGTCTGAGACGGAGAAAGTAGGGTTTCTATCTGATTTTTCTGGTTTTTCTGCATTTTAAACAGGTCAGCCCTGTTTTTCTTCATCTTCTTAAGTATTGCGGCGGCTTTTTTGTCAGTAATTCTATTTTTAAGGGCCTCGCGCACTTCACCCATGAGTTTGACGCGTTTTTGAAGACTGGCCTGTTTCTCTTCGTTATGTTTGTTGATCATTGTTAAGAGTTTGTTAGACTGTGTGTCGTTAAGTTTGAGCACTTCTTTAAGTCTTTTGTTGCGCGTCTCCTTGATGTTTTTTTGAAGGTTCTGTACGGTGGCCTGACCCTTCTGTGTGCCCTGCTTAATAGAGGCTGCTCCTTTGGTTTCGGCTGCCTGTGCATTTGGCGTAACTGCCATACTTATGCAAAGAGTGCAAAGGGCTATGGCAAGCCCGATCATTGCTGTTTTAAACTTTCTTACTGTCATTACTTCCTCCTCTTTTTTATTTGTATTCCTGTTTGCAACCCTGTGCGATTGCTTTGTTGTTTAGCGCGCAATAAAAAAATATCCTGAAAAAAGTTATAAAGACGCAAGTTTCAGGTATGCCTCTCCAAGTTCTTTCGAGTCGAGTTCGCTAAGGTTTTTGTAAGCCTCCGCGTCTATTGGTTCGTCCAGTTCGTGCACCACGTCGTATGCGTAATCGTCGTTAAATGCAGAGATAATGTCAGGTGAACCGGTGCTTGCGACATTAGTGTTGATCGGCGTGTTGTTTGTGCCGGGCTTAAATGACGGCGCTCCGTAAAGGACCGCAAACACAAGTACCAGGGCCGCGGCCATTGGGATTAAAGAACGTAAGTAGCGGCTGCCGCCGGTGTTGCCCTTGTTGCTACTCGCCTCACTGACGTTACTATTGTTGCTGCGGCTGCGACGGTAAGCCGTGCTTGCGTGAGTGGTTCTGCGCCGTACGGTCGTACCTTCCACGATGTTTTGTGCGGCGCTTATTTGGTGCACGGCTGCTTTGTACGTGTTGAGTTCTTTTTTTACGTTTCCGGCAAGTCCCTGCCAGAACTCGGCGCCTGGATCAGGCACGCCGGTTGACAGCTCGGCCTTAAACTCGTTCATAATAGAGTCCATAGCTGTAAATTCATCGCGGCACTGCGGACATTCGGATATATGCTCTTTTGCGGCGTTCGTCCCGTCGCCCCCGAGTCCTCCTTCTATCGCTTCTACGAACAGGCCTCTTTCTTTCAATTCTTCACAGTTCTTCATGTTTGACTTTTATTACCTCTCATGTTTTTCTTGAGTGAGCAGAGCGCGTGGTGATAATTGGCCTTGGCCGTGCCGACGGCGCACTGCATGACGTCGGCGATTTCCTGGAAAGTCAGTTCCTGGTATATGCGAAGAGCAACGACTGTCATCTGTCTTTCCGGCAGGGCCGAGACGGCCTCGGAGAGCATGGTACGCCGCTCTTTAAGGACTATTGTGTCAAGGGCCGTACATCCGGCCGTAAGCGTTATCGTATCGATCGTGTCTTCTTTTTTTCCCGGAACTGCCGGATTCCTGCCGTTCCCTCTAAGGTGGTTAAGCGACAGGTTAACTGCAATCCGAAATAACCAGGTCTTGAAACTCGACCTTCCTTCAAACCCCCTGGCCTTTAAAAAGACTTGAACAAAGGTTTTCTGCGTAAGGTCCATTGCATCCTCGCGGTCAGACACCATGCGGTAGGTGAAAGCATAGAGCCTTTTCTGGTACCTCGCAACAAGTTCGTTAAAAGCGCTCTCGTCACCTGTGAGGAATATGTCGATTAGCTGTTGGTCCGAAGTCATAATCCACCCGTTATAATAATACAGACACTCGCTTGGCAAAAAGGTTTAATCATATATAAGATTTAGTTTGCACCGCTCAAATAAAAGAATTTGCCTTAGACTGAATACGGCAGTATATCATAAGAAAAGAGATGATTTCAATTCTACCGGTATTTTGGTATGATGATAGTGTGAGTTATTTGATACTTTTATATATAATTAGGTATAATTTAGCTTGACAATAAGGTCATTTTACTTTATCCTTTTAGTAATTTCCGACAAAAACTTGAGAGTCTGGCAACGTTTTTGTCTTTTAGCGTCCGGTAGCGTTGGAAGTTCTTCATTACCCGCATGGCGGGTTTAATCGACTGATCAGAGAGCTGATAGCCGGAGAATATACAGGGGGCTGATGCAATTTCACTTTAACGATAAGTCAAAACTTGGTGCCTCCGGTGCGTCCGGCACATCTGGCGGCAGTTCCTCCGGAAACAAAATAAAACGCAAGCGCAAACCCGGTAAGACCCAAAACAACCGCCATACCCGCTTTATTATTCTGACAATACTCCTGTTGCTTCCTGTTTTTTCCCTGCTTTTTGTCATAAGAGGCATAAGCTCAACCGGCAGTGCCGGCAACGCCGACAACAATAATAGACCCGCCAGGGAAAACAGCTCCTGGTTTACCAGTGACGCCTCGGATGAAAAATCCGTCACAGCTGAAGTTCCTGTCATAACCGAACTCACGATCAAGAAAAACGATACTTTCTATACCATCCTTAATCAAGCCGGTATGGAGCCTGCCGAAATAGCCCTGTTCTCTCAAGAGGCGGGTAAACTCTATGACCTGAGAAAGGTGCGCGAGGGGCAGAAGGTCAAGCTTGTAAAGTCCGGGGGAGAGGTCGTTGAAGTCGAGTACCTATACGACAGGCTTGAGGGGCTAAGGATTGAAAGGCAGCTTGGTGAAGGCGTGGCAGGTAGTGACGGCGCGGCCCCTTCACCCAAGTCAGCGTCCTTCAAGGCCGAAACGTTTGAGGTGCCGCACAGAGTTGTGCAGGAAGTCGTTAGCGCAACCATTGAGAACTCTCTTTACGGGGCCGGAGTAAGTGTTGGGGCCGACCCGAAAATCCTGATGGAACTTACCGATATATTCGCCTGGGACGTTGACTTTGCAACCGACATTAGAAAAGGCGACAGTTTCAGCATACTTTACGAGGCCGTGTATGTAGATGACGAAGTGGTGAGCATTGGTCGAATTCTCGGCGCCGAGGTGATTAACTCGGGCGATACCTTTACGGCGTTTTATTATAAGGACTCAAAAGGCAAGGCCGAGTATTTTGACTCGCAGGGCCGGTCGCTCAGAAGGGTATTATTGAAATCACCGCTTCGGTACCGCCGCATATCAAGCCATTTCTCCAGAAGAAGATTCCACCCGATACATAAAAAATATCGCGCGCATCACGGCATAGACTACGCAGCGCCGCGCGGCACGCCTGTTGAGGTATCAGGGGCGGGAAAGGTCATATATGCCGGATGGAAGGGCGGGTACGGCAACTTCGTGCTTGTCAGGCACAACGGCGTGTACACGACCGCCTACGGTCATCTGAAGAAAATAAGAAAAGGCATACGAAAAGGCAAAAGAGTCGGGCAGGGCGACGTGATAGGTTACGTCGGCTCGACGGGAAACTCCACCGGTCCGCACCTGCACTACGAGGTAAGGGTGCGTGGAAAGGTCGTAAACCCCTTGGGGATAAAATCCAAACCAGGGCGCACGCTCGGCAAAACAGAGATGGCCCGGTTTAACGGATTTAAGGGGCAGGTCACAGCAAAGCTCGCCCAAAAACCCACCATAGTTGCAAGTCTGGCGGATAATAACTGATTTAAGGTTAGCATTGTTATTCTGCTCAAGCGGGAATCCAGGTTATCTTTTACTCCACTTTGGGATGTGTCAGGAACATACGGACATGGGTGAGGGGTAGTTTCGGCGCGGGGACGCACCGAAACATCAAAAAATAATTAATGTCGTAGAATGAATAGCTTGTGGGAGCTTTTTTTGTAGAAGGTTTTTCTTTAGGCTATCATCGTAGATTTTTAGCTACCAGCAAGCCACTCCCTTAAAAGGGAGTGGCTTGCTGGTATTTAGTTGAAAATTTTTGGAAGGAGTTTGAGGCACCTGCGGTGAGCAAATTCAGTAAAGAGCTTTTTTAAATTCACTAAAATAGAAATACACGAATAAATGTTATATGATCTGCCGTGCGCAGCACCTTTTTATAAAAAGTTTCCCTCATGTATTTGTCCTGTGATATTACTTACCTCTCAATATCTCCGAACCAGGCGTTCATTCCGCCAATCAGGCTATAGACGGTTTTGAAGTTGTTGTCGGCGAGCAGTTCGGCTATTTCTCTGCTTGATACCCCGGCGTAGCACACAACTACTATCCTGTCGTCTATTTTAAGTTCTTTAAGGACTTTTTTGTGGGCAGTAGAGTAGGGCATGTTTATGG
>CBDUXY010000108.1:0-10413 GCA_965371305.1 uncultured bacterium | reverse complement strand
CGGCTTTAGCTTCTTTATTGATTCTCCAAATATGGCAAAATTATTTCCTGGTGAATCTTTCGTACTAAGGAATACTACACCATGCAAATCTTCTTTTGTGGACAATTTCTTCTTAATTGACTCAATTAAGAATCTATTCAGGGCGTAATTGTCAGATTCTGATGAAAGATCGGAGAATATTTCGTTAATTAATAAGTCTTTAAAAATCCAAGAATGTTGTGCATTTTCTGAAAAATAAACATTTATTCTGGCTGGAAGCTGGTCACCGAGATATCTCGAAGTTTCATTTGACTTATGAACGGCTCCTATTTGACCAACGAACCAAAATTTACCATCTAAGATATTCGTGTAATCAAGCTGAATGACGTTAATATAATCACCAATCTTTGGGTCAATTTCTGCAAGGCATGTTTGCTTTGAGGAGGAAGCGTAAAGTATAGGCAGCTGGTTATTGATAACAGCACGACCTGATGGGGTAGTAGGATTGTATAGCTCGTTTATGTCTGTAAAAGGCTGACCTCCAACGCATTTGCGTGCGCGGTATAGACGATTACCATGATGCTCAGCTAATGGTGATAGTACAGGCTTGTATGCATCTATAATCGGCTCAATATACTGTCTGAAAATAGACTCCGCCATTCCTGAAGTATTTGCCGTACGATTCATTCGGGACGATTCAGAAATAATCTTCGACCGAAACTCTTCTAAGAGTTTAACAGCGTAATTTTTTTGTGGTTTAGACATTAGCCCCTTAACAATCAATGGCGTCAGTTATGTAGTTTGTAGGCTTAAGTTGATGTTTCTGTGCGTCCCCGCGCCAAAACCACCCCCTCACCTCAATCCTCTCCCCTTAGGGTAGAGGAAGTTCAAAGCCTCTGGATTCCCGCGTTCGCGAGAATGACAAAACTTTGCTACTCCTGCCTTCGCGCTCATAAATGTTTTATATGCTAGGAAAGACAAGGAGCTTAAGCCGCAGCATACTAAAAGTATGTGAGGACTTAAGTCCGCAGTCATGACAACGCATATATGCATTTAGGGGCGTGAAAATTAAACGGGGCAGAAATGAAAAAACATCTCAAGACTATCTACAGCGCAAAGCGAAAATGCATAATATCGCCGTCTTTGACGACGTACTCCTTACCTTCAAGCTTCATCATGCCTTTTTCCTTACACGCCTGCTCGCTCTTAAGTTCAAGAAAATCGTCGCACTTGATGACCTCGGCCCTTATAAAACCTTTTTCAAAGTCCGTATGAATAACCCCGGCTGCCTCAGGAGCCTTTGCCCCGGCCCGCACCGTCCAGGCCCTGACTTCTTTCACACCAACCGTAAAAAACGTGTTAAGACCAAGCAGCTCGTGCGCACCTCTGGCAAGACGCTCAAGCCCCGACTCCTTAAGGCCAAGCCCTGATAAAAACTCTTCACGTTCAAACAAGTCAAGTTCGGCTATCTCGCTCTCAATATTGCCGCAAATGCTGACGTACCCCGCCCCTTCTTTCTCTGCTACCTCTCTGACCCGCAGCGCCTCAGGACTCTCGCCAAGAGGGTCGTCCTCGCTAAGATTTGCCACGTAGAGTACGGGTTTTACGGTAAGCAGGTTTAAGTCCTTTACCCGCTCCAGCACGTCAATTGCCAAAACCCTTGGAGACTCGCCCGAGTCAAGCCGCTCTTTTACCGATTCACATGCCTTTAACACGGCAACCGCATCCTTGTCCCCGGACTTGGCAAGCTTCGATGTCTTATAAATTCTCCTGTCAATCGCCTCCATATCGGCAAGCATAAGCTCAGTATTAATGGTCTCTATATCGGAGGCAGGGTCAACCTTGCCCTCCACATGGGTCACTTCATCGTCCTCGAAACACCTGACCACGTGCGCTATCATATCGACGCTTCTGATGTTGCCGAGAAACTGGTTGCCCAGCCCCTCGCCCTTGCTCGCGCCCCTGACAAGCCCTGCAATGTCCACGAACTCAACAGCGGTTGGCAGCACTTTCTGAGGCTTAACCAGCAGGGCCAACTCATCCATGCGCTCGTCTTTCAAAGGCACCATGCCGATATTAGGCTCAATCGTGCAGAAGGGGTAGTTAGACGCCTCTGCCCCGGCCGCAGTCATGGCGTTGAATATCGTGGACTTCCCAACGTTCGGGAGTCCGACTATGCCGCAATTAAATCCCATAATTTAATGAGGGAACCTTTTTGTATTAAAGCGCGTTATAACTGCGCATACCTTCGTTGCTCCTTGACTCGTCATTACAGCGTACAATCAAGTACGCCTCACACCTGCGGTGAGCAAATTTTGCAAAAAGCTTTTACGTCTAGTGGTTTTTTTGTCTACAATAACCGTTGCGTAATTTGCCGTGCGCAGCACTCGTCTTCGTCGCGCCTTGGTCTGCTTTGTTCTAATGCGCTTTTATGCTCATAGATTTTTGATACTATGAAAAAAAAAGGTTCGCACACTCTCCAATTCTGAAAAACAATTAAATATCTGCGGGGCATCCCCCTTTAAAAGGCATGCCCCGCAGAAAATAAACTTATATGTTTTCTACCACTATTTATACAATAAGCGGCACAATGACCAGCGAAACAATACTCATAAGCTTAATAAGTATGTTCATGGCAGGCCCTGACGTATCCTTAAACGGGTCTCCAACCGTATCGCCGACAACCGCAGCCTTGTGAGCAACACTGTTCTTGCCGCCGTGATGGCCCTGTTCAATATGCTTTTTAGCGTTATCCCATGCGCCGCCCGCGTTTGCCATAAAAAGGGCCAGCAACACACCCGTAACGGTTGCTCCTGCAAGCATCCCGCCAAGGGAGGCCGGGCCAAGCACTATTCCGACTACAACCGGAGCGGCAATCGCAATAACACCCGGAGCTATCATCTCTCTTAAAGCCGCCGACGTGCTTATGTCGATACACTTTGCAACGTCAGGCTTGACCCCTTCCCGGCCTTCGAGAAGACCGGGGATTTCCTTGAACTGACGGCGAATTTCATTAACCATCTTAAAGGCCGCCTTACCAACACTTGTCATGGTAAGCGCGCCTATAAGGAAAGGAAGCATCCCTCCTATAAGAAGCCCTATTACGACAGACGGTTCCGTGACTAATATAAGCAGCGGTTTGCCCGCTTCCACTTCCACTGCCTGAGCAAATGCCGCGAACATGGCAAGGGCGGTAAGCGCGGCAGAGCCGATTGCAAAACCCTTGCCTATGGCTGCCGTGGTGTTGCCGAGAGCGTCAAGGCTATCTGTAATGTTACGCACGTCCTTACCAAGCGCGCTCATCTCCGAGATGCCGCCTGCGTTATCCGCAATCGGCCCGTAGGCGTCAACACTCATTATTATGCCTGTTGTAGCGAGCATGCCGACAGCCGCGATACCGATGCCGTAGATACCGGCATATTTGTTAGCAACGAATATGGCAATACATATAGCGACTATCGGAAGTACGCAGCTCTCAAGCCCAATGGCAAGGCCTGTTATGATGTTTGTTGCCGCGCCTGTCTCGCTTGCCGCGGCAATCTTTTTTACAGGGCCTGCCGCCGTGTAGTGCTCGGTAACAAGACCAATGAATATACCCGAGAGACAACCTACAAGCACGGCCCAGTATGTGTCAAAATCCATACCCAGGCCCTTAACCGCCCAAATGGCACCAAGAAGGAACAGGGCCGCCGCGATAAAGGTTGAGTTTCTGAGCGCCCCTGCGGGGCTTCCCCTCTCCAGCACCTTCATCATGCCAATGCCTATAACGGAAGCAACAAGCCCTATCATGGCAAGAATTATCGGAAACGACATAAGCGCTTCGGAACTTCCAAGGCCTGCTACTTTTGTACCGGCAATCGCCGTAGCCGCGATGGCTATTGAAGCAATAATTGAACCAACGTATGACTCGAATATGTCCGCGCCAAGCCCTGCAACGTCACCGACGTTATCACCGACGTTATCGGCAATAACACCGGGGTTTCTCGGGTCGTCTTCAGGTATGCCGGCCTCTAACTTTCCGACAAGGTCGGAACCAACGTCGGCCGTCTTGGTAAATATGCCGCCGCCAACCCTTGCAAAAAGCGCTATGGTGGACGCGCCCATTGCAAAGCCACTGATAATAAAGGCCTGCGTCGTAGTGCCGTATATCATAAATAACACGCCAACACCTAAAAGCCCAAGGCTTGCAACGGCAAGCCCCATCACAGAGCCGCCAAAAAACGCAATCGAAAGAGCCGGGCCGGTATCAGGCTTGTAAAGATTTGCCGCCTGAGTCGTCCTGACGTTTGCCCTTGTAGCGGCCTTCATACCGAAGAAGCCTGCCAACATCGAGCAAATCGCACCGGCTATATAGGAGTAAGCCGTATCATGATTAATGAATATGAAAAGCAGTATGGCGACAAAAATGACAAAAGCAATGAGTATAACGTACTGCCTTTTTAGGTAGACCATGGCGCCGTCATGAATAAGGGTTGAAATCTCCCTCATCCTTTCGTTGCCCTGGGGTTTCTTTTTCATGGCTATGTAAATAATAAGAGCGAGGATAAGTCCGCCTATCGCAAGGATAGGCGAAAATTTTGTAATTGCTGCTAATTCCATTTTCTTAATACACTCCTTTCAGCACGGCTGAGTTTAATTATGGAGGTTCATGGCACGTTCAATTCCACTGATAAGAACCGTCTCTATTGCACTGACGGCCCGGTTAATCTCGTCGTTTATTAATTCACTTTCCTTAGTCAGGAAAGGTGAAAGCACGTAGTCGGAAAGATCTGTTAGAATTTTCTTACCCCCCCCTGCCCCTGCTCTTCCGGGAGAGGCAGCACACTGTCCGTCCTGTTCTATCGGACCGACACCCATCCGAAGCCTTGGGAACTCCTTACTGCCGACACATTCTATTATGGAGGCAATGCCGTTGTGTCCGCCGCTACTACCTTTCTTTCTAAGCCTTATCTTGCCTGTAGGTATGGCGCAGTCGTCATACACAACGAGCAAAGACTCAAGCGGTTCGTTAAAGAACTTAAGGGCTGCCCTTGCCGCCTTGCCGCTTAAGTTCATAAAAGTAAGGGGATGGACAATAACAATTTCACAACCGGCTACGTTGCCCCTTCCCCACTCGAAACCACCTGTCCTGTTAACAACCTTTATACCGTGAATGTCGGCAAGGTTCTCGGTCGCCATTCGCCCCAGGTTATGTCTTGTCAGGGCGTAACGCGCTCCTGGATTACCTAATCCGCAAACAAGAAACAATACTCTCCCCTGTCATATAAAGCATTAAAGATCACGGCATTAACAACATCCATGCCCTCTTCGAGCTTACTCTGCTTTTTCTTCGCTGCCCTCTTCTGCTGCTGCAGCCTCTTCGCCTTCTTCGCCCTCTGCTGCCTCTTCCTCTACCTTCTCCACTCTAGGTGCGGCGACAATTGCGACTGTAAGGCTCTCATCTGTTGTTACCGAGATGTTCTCGGGCAACTTCAGATCACTTACGTGAACCGACTCGCCTATGTCCAGGTCCGTAACATCAACGTCTATAGCTGTTGGTATAGAGTCCGGGAGGCACTCGACGTGAATGCTTCTAAGCTCATGCTGCAAGATGCCGCCAAGAAAAACGCCCTTGCATTTGCCTGTAATATGAAGCGGCACATCTACGACAACGGTCTTGTCCATGAGCACGCCGATCAGGTCAATGTGTTCGATCGTGTCCTTTACGGGATGCCTGTCAAGCTTCTTGAACATGACGGTCGTAGGTGCTTTTACGCCTTCTACATTAAGGTTTATTATGACGTTTCCACCTTGACCGGCATGAATGACCTTTTCAACGTCTCTATTTTTAAGTTGCAGGCTTAAATTTTCCTTAACACCGGGGCCATAAAGTGTGGCCGGTATAAGACCCTCTTTCCTGAGCCTGCCGCTTGGGCCCTTGCCAAGCTCTGTTCTCGGCCATGCCGATATATCTACGCGTTCCATTTTACTTTTCTCCTTTTCACCCGCATGGCGGGCTTAATGCCTCGTAACTTGACTAAGGGGTTTTTCCAACATACCACCTTTTGACGCCCCGCCTCTTACTACGTGGTTTTTCACTTATTTATCTAATGTCTATGCAAACAGCGAACTCACTGATTCGCCAAAATGTATCCTTTTTATCGCCTCTGCCAGAAGATTGCCTATCGAAAGATAGGTAATCTTGGACGAAGTCCGCTCTGACGACTGCGGAATCGAATTGGTAACAACTACTTCGGATATACATGAATTTTCAATTCTCTCAACTGCCGGGCCTGAAAGTACAGCGTGGGTGCAGCAGGCGTATACGTTTTTTGCCCCGTGGTCTTTAAGGGCCTTGGCCGCCTGGGTAAGAGTGCCTGCGGTATCAACCATATCGTCAAGCAATATGGCGGAGCGCCCCTCGACCTCTCCTATTATATGCATTACCTCGGAGACGTTGGCAACAGGACGCCTTTTATCAACGATTGCAAGGCCGGCCTTAAGCCTCTTTGCAAAGGCCCTGGCACGCTCAACACCTCCTGCGTCAGGTGAAACCACAACCAGGTCGTCCTTGAAGCTCTCCTTCATATAGTTTAAAAGCACCTTTGAGGCATAGAGGTTATCGACTGGAATATTGAAAAAACCCTGAATCTGACCAGCGTGAAGGTCAACACACACAACCCTGGTTGCTCCGGCGACTTCTATCAAGTCGGCTACGAGCTTTGCCGGTATAGGGGTGCGCGGGGCTACTTTCCTGTCCTGCCTTGCGTATCCGTAATAAGGTATGACTGCAGTAATACAACCGGAAGATGCTCTTTTAAGTGCGTCGAGCATTATCAGGAGTTCCATCAAATTGTCGTTTGTAGGAGGACAGGTCGGCTGAACAACGTAAATATCATTACCCCTGACACTCTCCTTTAGCTCCACCGACATCTCACCGTCGCTGAAACTTTTAACCTCTGCCTCGCCAAGGGCAATACCGAGTTCGTCGCAAATCTCCCTTGCAAGAGGAATGTTTGCATTACCGCTAAATACCCTTATTTTCTCCACCATTTAAACCAGACCTCTGTGTAATTATAATCATATAAACGCTTCGTCTACCAGTACAACCGCAACCGGACCCGTATACGTCATGACTGAATTTTTTCTTAAGATCAGCCCCAACAGTCCCAACCTGGCCGGATACTACTTACTGGGTTTGTTTTCAAATCAGCCCCAACAGTCCCAACCTGGGCGGATACATCTTACCGGGCTTGTTTTCAAATCAGCCCCAACTGCCCAACCTGGCTGGATACTACTTACTGATTATTTCTTAAAATCTGCCCCAACAGCCCCAACTGCCCCAACTTGGCTGGGGCGGGAGGATTCGAACCTCCGAATGCAGAGACCAAAACCCTGTGCCTTGCCGCTTGGCGACGCCCCATCGTCTTACTTACTGACATATATATTGTTATAATCCGCGCGCGTAAAAAACCCTGCACAACGAAGAAACTGTTTTTTTTAGTTCCTTGCAGGCTTGACGGGCTTTATCCTGGTCGTAAAAAAGACCGAAGACAGTCGGCCCACTCCCGCTCATAAGAGTAGAGGCGGCTCCCGCACCGGCAAGCATAACTTTCAAGTCATTAATTACGCTATACTTTTCCGAAACAGCAGCCTCAAGGTCGTTACGAACATTCTCTACAACCTCTTTGAGATTAAGTATAGTTTCTTCTGAATCAAAAATTTTATTATTTTCGGACCTTTTTGTCAAGACTAAATTATCATAGGCCCAGGCTGCAGTTACAGGGAAGCCGGGATTTATAAGGACGTAATGGAGCGTCGGCAGTTCCACGGGTCTAAGTATCTCGCCTCGCCCGCTGGCGATTGCCGCACTTTCAAGCAGAAAAAAAGGTACGTCCGAGCCAATTGAAAGGGCAATTTCGCTTATTTTTTTTGCGTCAAGACACCCACCTGACAGTCGATTTAATCCAAGCAGGACACATGCCGCGTTACTGCTGCCTCCGCCAAGCCCCGCACCGACCGGTATGTTTTTCTTTATATCTATACAGACATGAATTTTCTTCTCAAGCCCGGCACGGGCAAGAAAAAACTCTGCCGCCTTCCAGACAAGGTTCGTACTGTCACATGGAACATTTGAATTGTCGCAGGTAACGGTGATCGAGTCGCTCTCGCCGTTAACATCTTCTACGGCGAGGTGTACTTCATCGTAAAGGGAAATGGGGGTGAACAAAGACGATATGTCGTGGTATCCGTCGTCCCTTTTACCGGTAACAAGGAGGGTCAGGTTGAGTTTTGCAGGGGAGAGCAAATTGGACTGGATTTTTTCAGACAACATTAATTTAACACCAGGATTTAACACCGAATATAGCGCCAGACGTAGTTTCTTGGCATGTGCACAGGTCGTTCAGACCTGTGCATTTACGCACGCCACAGGAGGAAAAAGAAGAGGTTAAGCAACACGAACACGCCAATCAAGATACCAAAGGCATAGTCGCGAACGCGCCCTGTCTGGAAGCGACGGAGCAGTTGCCCTGCCCCTATTACGAAGCTTGCAAACCCGTTTACTATGGCGTCTATAACGTGCACGTCGAACTTAAACGACATTGACGAAAGCCACCTTGAAGGCCTAAGTACCGTATCCCGGTATGAAACGCTCAACTGGTCATCGCACCTTGCAACGTGTCTTCTGGCAAAACACATGAACAGCCCCGCGCCTTTACGGTAGAACCAGTCAAAGTCAAGATTGATGGCGTATTTACCGTAAAACTTCTTAATGTATATATAGAAACACAGCCAGGTGAACAACAATAATTGAACCGTCCAGACCACGTGATCCCAGGAATACGGCGCGTATACTTTATGATGGTAATGTCCGCCGCCAGGCAGAAGCTTGTAGAATAAACCAGGGAAGATCCCTATGGCTACACACAGTATAGCTGTTATAACCATAGCAAGGCGCATGTTGATTGGCGGATCTGAAGCCTTAAGCTTCTTATCCTTACCCATAAAGGCAAGGTAAGGCAGCTTAAGCGTGGTCGAGAGGAACGTGCCTGCTGCAGCTACCATCATGATAATCCACGGTATCATATAGTGCTTATCAGCGACCGACGAAAGGATCATCGGTTTACTGGCGAATCCAGCGAATAGCGGCACGCCTGAGAGAGAGAGGCCGCCTATCATAAACAGTATCATGGTAATGGGCATTGTCTTGTATAGACCACCCGTGTCTTTCAGGTTCCGCTTGCCTGTCATGTAAATAATCGAACCTGTGGCCATGAACAAAAGGCCTTTATAGAGAATGTTAGTGAAGGCATGGGCAACGGCTCCGTCTATTGCAATGGCCGTACCAATCCCAATGCCTGCGACCATGTAGCCGACCTGACTCAGGATATGATGCGAGAGCAGCTTTCGCATGTCACTTTCAATACAAGCGTAAGAGACTGAGTAAAGGGCCATTATCGCGCCGACCCAGATAAGTATCTCTGTCCCTGCAAACCCGCGGGCCAGGGCGTAGACAGCGGCCTTTGTAGTAAAGGACGCCATGAACACGCCGCCTGAGATGGTGGACTCGGGATAAGCGTCAGGCAGCCACGACCCGAGAAGCGGGAAACCTGCGTTAATGGCGAAACCAAGCAGTATCAATCCGGTCGACCAGCCGTTAAGCTCCATCAGATTAAAGGCCATGGATTTTGTCTGCGAGTAATGCAGCAAAATTCCTGCCATAAGCAACACACCACTTGTGGCATGGACGAGTATATAGCGGTAGGCCGCCTTGTACGACCGTCCTGTCTTATTGCAGGTAACAAGGAAGACCGAGGAGAACGCCATCATCTCCCAGAAGACCAGGAAGGAAACAAAATCCCCTGCAAACACCGCGCCAATAGAACTGCCGGCGTAAAAATATCCTGCGATATGATGCACGGTCTGCTTTTGCTTAAGGCCAAAAAGCATACCGATAAAAGTCATTATGGTAAATATATAGCCGAAACAAAGGGCGAGCTTATCCGCACGGCCAAGGGTTATGTCCTGGCCAAGGAAACTCGTTTCCCAATAAGTGCCCTGAGTTGTACAGAGTACCGCAATAAAAGCAAGCACAGGCAGCAAGAGTAAATAACCCTGCTTCCACTTACCCTTAAAAAGCGGTGAGAACAGTACGCCTATTATGAGTATAAGGCCGGGATGTATCCACCAGCTACCTATCATAATAGTCCTCCTTTTTCTTAATCCACATGTCGGCAATTCCGTTAGTAACGAATATCAAAAGAAAAGTCGCGCAAAAGCCAAGAATCGCATAGAGCCCAGGGATATTTTCAAATTCGAAATAGGCATGAGGATGCCAGTGAAGAACGTAACGGAATAAAATATCGATGACAATAGAGCCTATTATCAAGGCGAACATCACCTTCTTGAATATTTTTCGGCCGTTATCGCCAAGTATCGGTTCGAGAAAATTTT
>CBDUXY010000107.1:0-10417 GCA_965371305.1 uncultured bacterium | reverse complement strand
CAAGCCGTGCATCGCCTATGCTCTTAATAATATTGTCCTGGGTAACAACGGACTGGGCTATGACGAGCTCTCCTACGATATCGACCAGGTTGTCCAACCTTGTCGGGTCTATTCTTAAGGCCGTTTGCGCAAACACCTTCTTTTTCTTGCCGACGGCTGGCTTTAAGACGTCTTCAAGTACATCCTCGTCCATTTCCAGCGTGCCGCTTCTGAGCGACTTTTGAAGCCCTATGGCCTTAACAAGTTCCACCTTGGTCATAACTCCCATGTCGACAAGAAGCTCACCAAGGAGGAAGCTGTCCGCGTCCGTCCCTCCTGCTTCCAGGTAACCGGGCAGCGTTTCTCTGGCGTGCTTTATAAGGAGGACCTTGACTTCGTCAACGCCTCTGAAAAGCATATCCACCGTTTGCGGCGTGATTGGCTCTTTGCCGGAAAGTGCTTTTTCAACAATAATATCGGCAGGTTGGGCCACCCGCGTGAGCTCTCTTAGGCCAAAGAGTACGGAATCTACTTTAATATTGTGGAAAAACCTGAAGACCTCCTCCAGAGCAGCCTTGTCCCCTGGCGAGTGTATCAGCTTCGTTATATTCTCCGTGACTGCCTGCAAACCCTTTTCTATCTCGTTTTTAAATATCCTTATTCCCTGATTTTCCAGATCATCTGACAACATTGACGTCTTGTCGTTGTTATCCTTATCTTGCGGCTTTACAGGCTCTGTCCAGAAGGGGTCCGCCTCTATGCCGAAAAACTCATTTAATTCTTTCGGCGTAAGCAGGTGTATGTCTATCGTGCCGAACTCCAAGGCGTGCGTAAAAATGTTACCGACTTCGTCCTGACCCAGGGTTGAGGAGTATAATACGACGATCTCGTCAAAGTAGAGCACGGCCGGATCGAGGTCGTTTATATGTGGGATGTCCCCGCAGCTCACGCGGCTTGTGAGTATAACTCCGTCATCTCTCAGGCGCCTGAAGAGCGCCAACGGCTCCATCCCGGACATCAAGGCGTCCTTGTCCAAACAAACGGTTATCTGATAAAGCCTGCGCCCGCTGGACGCAGCCTTTTTAATTATCTCCACTAAAGGCGCCTCGAGACCTTTTATAAACTCCTCCCTGACGCCGCTATCCGTATTAACCTTACTTCCCTGCGCCGTCACCCCGGCACTGTCTTTATTTTCGCTGTAAGGAAGCAGCTCGTTTATAAGCGCCGTGGCCTTCTCAAATTCATCTTTTCTAACCTCGCCACCGTGTTCGACCTGTTCGTATGCCTCCTTAATGGCATCGAAGCTGTCGAAGAGCAGGTCTATGACGTCACCTGTGGCTTCAATACCGCCACTCCTTAACTGGTCGAGGAGGTCTTCGAGGAGGTGGGTGAAGTGCTCAAGGTTATGGTAGCCGAACATCGCCCATGAACTTTTCATGGTATGGGCAGACCTGAAAACCGAGTTTAAGAGTTCAGTGTCTGACGGGGTCTTTTCCAGATCAAGCAACATCGTGTCCAGATTTGCAAAGATGTCGCTAATCTCCATGGCAAAGGTTTCTTTTAATTTTGCAAAATCATCCATTTGACAGACTCATCTTCCTGGTCATAGCGTTTTAGTTCGGACAAATTTTTCTGACCGTATCCAATAAATTTTCAGGCCTGAAGGGTTTCACAATCCACCCGGTCGCACCCGCCTTGCGTCCTTCTTGTTTCATCTCGTCCTTTATCTCAGTGGTCAGAACTATAATCGGCGTAAACTTGTATCCCTCTCTCTTCCTTATCTCTGCAATGAACGACAGCCCATCCATACCGGGCATGTGAACATCGGTAATAATCAGGTGTATCTTCTCCCTGTCTTTAATTTTTTCAAGGGCGTCCAGACCGTCTTTTGCCGTTAAGACATCGTAACCATTACGTTTCAAAGTAGAAGTCATGGTCCAGCGCATCACTTCCGAATCATCGACAATAAGTACTGTTTTTTGCATTTCAAGCCCTTCCCAAGCGCACGCTTTTCGGATGAGTAGTTAGAAATTATTCAATTACCCAATGCAATACATTTAAGCAAAATGAGGCTGACAATTACGCGTAATACGAATAAAAAAAAGTGGCTACAACTCCACCTCCATTAGTTTCAAATCACTAATAAGAGCAGAATGCAGCTCTTCACCGAGTATTTTAAATTCCTTAAATGATTTTTGGGCGCTGAGTATTACTTGAATTGCAGGAGTTGAAATGGATAAAACTTTGGAAAGGTCCAGAATGGGTGTTTCTACACCCTCTTCCTTTAATTTGACCAGGGCGTCTTTGAGGTCTATCGCGTCGTAAATATCAAGTTCCGGTCCGTCGATGACCAATGATGTATCGTGTATTGTGAACGTCATTGTTCTTGTCGGTTACGCACATCATCTTTGTGCGTTGATGTTGTTTGTTCGATGGTTATTAAAAATAAATAAGCCTGCCGTTAAGACGGAAGGCCTCGGATGTACTCCCCATTAACAACCCCTCTGTCTTGTTCCTTTGACAGAAGAGGTAACGTTAAGTCCCCCGGTCATCCGAAGTATACACTCATCGGTAGAGTCCTGTTTAAAGGTTTTGTTTTTTATATACAGAACTGAGTAACTCACTCTTTAAATGTAACTACTATAACAACTGTAACACGCAGGGAGGGCAGTGTCAAGAAAAAAAGCAGGCAAAAAAGGCTGTTTAACCCCTTTAAACGTTAGACTACCAACACTAACGCCTGCCCGAAAACCTTTAAAGCAAGACCATGTTTTGTAGTATAAACATGTACACACGCATCAGAAGATTACGCAAAAAAGCACACACTCCAAGCACAAGTAACATCTCTGTGGCCATCCATTTTCAAAGCCCGCTTGAATTTATTTGATTTTGTGGTAGAATAAAATATTACGAACAACCACTCAACACGACCGTGCAAACAATCGGAAACCTCAAAAAAATGTCATGTTCATGTTATAGTAACGGCAATTCGCTTACCATGTTTAAGCTCCGCATGTTCCAGACAAATGTTGTGACAACTTCGCAAACGATTGTCCATAATCCTTTTTGGCCAAGTGGCGTGAATTCAGGTAAAATAAACTCTAATCAAAGTTTATAACGGGAGCTATGGAATGAAGATACTGAGAATTATTATTTTAGTGTTCGCTGTTTTTACTATCCTTGCTGGCAGCGTCCTGGCGCAGACCGAGCCTTCTTCCGACGGCTGGCCGCGAAAGTTCGAGAACAAGGGTAATACGGTAATCATCTACCAACCGCAGCTTGAGGAGTGGACGGCGTATAAATCAATCAATGCCAGAACTGCCGTTTCGGTCAAACTTAAGGGTGAAGAACAGGAGCACTTCGGCGCCTTGTATATTACGGCCGATACCGAGACGGACTTTGAATCGCGCGAGGTGCTTTTTAAGAACTTCCAGTATACAGACATGGTCTTTCCAAACGCCGACGACGTACAGGCGGCAGTATACAGAAAGGCCGTTACCGACGTTCTACCGGAAAAGAAATTCATGGTAATCTCTCTTGACCGCGTTATGGCCGGTCTTGACCGTGCAAAGGTTCATGCCAGGACCGTTGAAGTCAACATAGAACCTCCTCCAATTTATTACAGCGACAAGCCTGCAAGACTTGTGATATTTAACGGCGAGCCCAGGTTCGAGGCAATAAAGGGTGCGCCAAAGTTACTCTATGCGCTCAATACGAACTGGGACATACTTCTTGAACTCGGCTCGGCACGGTACTATATGCTCGATGGTGAGAGCTGGCTTGTGACGAAAGACCTGGAAAAAGGGCCGTGGAAAGTAGCAGGTAAGCTGCCCGGGGCGTTTAACAAACTGCCGGACGACGATAACTGGAAGGAGGTTAAAAGCAATATTCCGGGGACCAGGGCCAAGCATGTGCCGCAGGTATTTGTATCAAAAATGCCTGCCGAGTTGATAGTAACGGACGGCAAGCCAACTTACATTTCTATTGAGGGTACAAACTTATTATATGCAACCAACACAGAGAGCGATATTTTCTTCCACTCCGGCGACAAGTACATATACTTCCTTACCGCCGGACGCTGGTTCAAGACGAAGTCACTCACCAATAACGGCAAGTGGTCTGCCGCGTCGATGGACCTGCCGGGTGATTTTCATGATATTCCCGTAACACACGAAAAGGCCCACGTCCTGAGCGCCGTACCGGACACGCCCGAGGCCGAGGTAGCAACGCTGCTGGCCACAATCCCACGCAAGGCAACGGTTGACCGTAACGATACGACAATTGAAGTCCCTTACGAGGGCGAGCCTGAGTTTGTAGAGATTGAAGAAACCGAGACCGTCTACTACGCGGTTAACACACCGTACAACGTCTTTCGTGTAAACGACATGTATTATTCGGTACATGATGGTGTCTGGTTCGAGTCCTATATAGCAAGTGGCCCGTGGGTCGTATCCATTTCAGTACCGGCGGTCATCTACACCATCCCGCCGACACATCCGAAGCACAACGTAACGTACGTACACGTCTACGATTATACACCAAGTACCGTGGTTGTTGGCTACACCTCCGGATACTCCGGGGCCTACATATCAAGTACCGGTGTCCTGATGTTCGGGCTCGGGTGGTGGCTGGCTTACGATTTGCTTTTCCCGCATTTCCACCATTACCACTACCACCCGCATTATTACTCGTACGGTAGCAGCCATCGTTACAATTATTACTACGGAGGATACTACAGGGCTGCAAGGTATTACGGGCCTTACGGAGGAGCCGGAGGATGGGCATGGTATCACCCAAGGAAAAAACGTCATTACAGGGGCGGATTTTCACATGGGCCGTACGGCAAGGCTTATGCACGCCAAGCTTATAATCCCTATACAAAACGCCGCGGCACCCGGAGAAGAGCCTACAACCTTTACAGTGCGTGGGGCAAGTCGGTGATTGCCGAAGGCGATAAATGGTCCGGAACCGGTCGCAGGTCGCGTAAGACCAAGGCTGCCAAGCGGACCTCACGGGACTACACACGTAAGGGACAGGGGGTGGTCGTAAGAAAAGATAAACACGGCGACGTTTATGTAGGGCGTCGCGGTGGCGTATACAAACGAAGTAACGAAGGGTGGCAAAAAAAGACCGGCAGCGGGTGGAAGAGAGTTGAAGCGGCCTCAGTCCCTTCACGCGACGACTCAGGAGACAAGTCAGGTGGCAAAAGGACTCGACGACCTTCCGTCGACAGCTCAGGATACACCTCAGGTGGCCGGAAGACCGGTAAACAGCCTTCCGGCTACGACTCGAGATACAAATCAGGTGGCAAAAAGGCCAAACAACCTTCCGGCGACAGGCAGTATAAAAGCTCGAGCCAGGAATACAAGAAAGTGAATAAGCAGGCAGCAGGGGGGGAAACCCGTAAAAAAACCCGTAAGGAAATATCAAGGGAAGAATCCAAGTCAAATACGGTTAACAACCTGAACAGTGATTACAAAGCACGCAGCCGCGGTAATCAGAGAAGCCGTACCTTTAATCAGGGGAGCACTTTTAATCAGAAGCGCAACTCCGAGCGCGGAGGTGATTTCCCGGGAGGCTCAAAATCTCGAAGATAATTTGTGCGGGTGGAAGAATGAGTGAGGACTACGCCCGCCCGATTGAATAAAAAGCTTGACCTTAACACACTCCACAAAAAAAAAGGGGTTACGGCAAACGCCGTAACCCCTTTAAAATATTTTAAGGCAACCCCTCAAGCTTTCTTGGAAAATTAGCCAACTTTCTTGGTAGCGGGGACAGCATTTGTGACTAAGTTTAGCCCTACCGTTCGTATTTTTTTGACCTGATGCCCTTCAGATTATGAGGCGGATAAACGGTAAATTCGTTAGTGGTTGATTTTAGACCTGCTTTCCCCTTTTACCTTAAAAATCAACCCTTTACAAGCTTTCCAATAATTCTATTGAGTCCAGTTATTTTCTATCCTTTACGACGCATTTTAGCACAATTTTAGCACAATGTAATGGGGTGAACCCCTATAGTGAGACAGTTTCGTTTAGCACACTTGCCGGTTAATGGT
Organism: uncultured bacterium; assembly: GCA_965371305.1. GTDB lineage: Bacteria > Desulfobacterota > GWC2-55-46 > GWC2-55-46 > DRQE01 > CBDUXY01. The sequence goes on along the minus strand of CBDUXY010000107.1, from coordinate 4,383 downwards.
TGTTTTTTTAGTTAATAACTCTCCATGTATTTGAAAAAGCTCATGGTTGCTCCCTTGGAAGTCTTTTCAGAAATCAAGGCCTGTTCGAACTCTTCAGGCGGTCTGTATCCGAGTGCTGAGTGTAATCTGTGACGATTATAGTACTGTTGGATAAAGACCTCAAGGTTTATGCGAAGGTGCTCGATATCCCGATAGTCATTGGCGTAAATCTCTTCCCGTTTAAGAGTCTTCATGAAGCTCTCGCAACTGGCGTTGTCATATGGGTTCGCCGGGCGACTCATGCTCGGTACTATACGGTGCTCCTTTAAAACATGCATGTATTCGTTCGATGCGTACTGCACGCCGCGGTCCGAGTGATGAACCAGCCCCGGAGGTGGCTTGCGTACCACGATAGCCTGCTTAAGCGCCTTAACCGTAAGCCAGCTCGCCAGTATCCTCTCCAGTGCCCAGCCAACCACCTTACGAGAGAAACTATCAAGAATGACCGCCAGGTAGACGAACTCGGTCTTAAGTCGTATATAGGTGATATCAGCCACCCAGAGCTGGTCGATACCAGTTAGCTTCATGCGGTCGGCCAGGTTCAGGTGTACCTCCAGATTATGATTCGAATCGGTCGTAACCTTAAAGGCCCGTGGCTGCACAGATAGCAGATTATCTTCACGCATGAGACGTAATACACGTTTGTGGTTTACAACCATCCCACGTCGTCTGAGCTCTACCGTGACGCGACGATAGCCGTAACGCCTGCGGTGGTCCATGGCGACTTTCTGGATCGCGGAGCGCACCTCCATCTCTTCTTCCTCAGGCTGGTTCCTCCGAAACGACCGGTAAAAACTCGCCCTGCTCACCTGAGCCAGGTAACACATTCGCTCGACACTAAGACTGCCTTGCATAGACACTACTTCCCGGATTTGGTCGTAGATGCCTTCTCGCCAGAGTCGCCTCTTCTCTGGCGTCGAGCCCCTACTTTTTGCAAGGCACCTTTGAAAAAATCAGCCTCCACGGTCTTGTCCGCCAGCACACGCTTAAGTTTGCTCACCTCTTTACGAAGCGTGGTCTCACGAGAGTTCTGCGCAGGCTGCTCGTCTGAACTATCAACAGGCTCAAGATTATCGCGCCACGTATAGAGAAGTCTTCGGTGAACGCCCAGCTCTTCCGAAAGCTCCGAAATGTTATCGCACCGCCTCATGCGCTCCAAGACCATTTGCTTGAACACTTTTGAATGTCGTTTATTTGCCACTTGTAACACCTCCTCAGTGTGACAAGTGTGTCATATTTTACTGTCTCATTCCAGGGGTGCAGTCCAGTAAAACTGCTTAAGGTTGTCGAATACACCTACAAGTTTTCATGTTTGAGACAGCCCCAGGGTTAACAGTTACAGGTGGTAGTCATTAAGTCTACTGTACTGATCTGCTGGGGACGTCCAGATGCATTATTTTGTTTTTGTGCTATTATTCATGCTAAAGTTAGCAGGCAGAGAGTGATAATACGTCAATTTTCCATGTTTATAAGGCCTCGGGTGACCATGAAGAAGAAAGGGTTAACACGTAAGGAGTTTTTAAAGGTTTCAGCCGCAGGTGCGGCGGCTGTGGTCGTATCGACCGTAATACCGGGAGCTACGACAGCCGCAGGTGCAAGTACACCAAGATGGGTCATAGTTATAGACCTTGACAGGTGCATTGGTTGCAAGGGATGCGCTGTTGCGTGCAAGTCCGAGTTCGATACAAGGCTCGGTGTTTTTCGCTCGCAGGTCATCTACCGCGATCACGGAAAGTTCCCGTCTGCAATGCGGGACTTTCTGCCCTGGCTCTGTAACCACTGCGAAAAGCCCACGTGCGTCAAGGTCTGCCCGGTTGCCCCGATAGACGCCCGGTTTAACGGTGTGAAGTTCAGGAAAAGGGCCACATACTCAAGGCCCGACGGGGTCGTACTCGTCGACCAGGACAGGTGCATCGGATGCGGCCTCTGTATCCGGCATTGCCCCTACCAGGTAAGGTCCTTCGATCCAGGCCGAAGGGCCGGAGGCAACCCCACAAAGAACCCCGCAGACAAATGTACCTTCTGCGAACACAGGGTAGAAAAAGGTGTCGTCCCATCATGTGTGAATACGTGTCAGGGTAGGGCAAGGATTTTCGGAGACATTAACGACCCGGAAAGCGAGGTGTCCGGGCTTTTAAAAAAGCATAAGACAAAGGTGCTGCTACCCGGACAGAATACAGAACCAAGGGTCTACTACATCGGTAAAAAGGCCGAGACAATAGACGAAGCGCTTCAAAAAGGCCTGGACATCAGGGCAGAGGCGGACAGCATACATCAGAAAAAAGAATGGGAAAAAGGCCCCTTTGCATAACGACAAAAGGGCTACGGCAATCATTGAGGATACGGCTTTGAAAAAAATAAGCAGAAGAGCGGTTTTAAAATTAGGCGCAGCAAGCGCCCTTGCCCTTGGCGCCCTGAAGCTTGACATTGCCGAGGGGGCCGAGGGGGCGCCACTGAAGGGCAAGATGGACGCGCTTAAGTGGGGCAACAAAGACGTCTCTCCAACAACGCGCAAAGTCCGCAAGGCCGTGCCGTCGGCCTGCTGGCAATGCGTAACAAGAGACGGCATAGTGGGTTTCCTGGAAGACGGGATACTAAAGAAGATCGAAGGCAATCCAAAACTTCCAAGGACCGGGGGCGTGCTCTGCGCCAAGGGGCAAGCCGGTGTAAACCAGCTCTATGACCCGGACAGGATCTTATATCCAATGAAGAGGGTTGGTCCGCGCGGCAGCGGCAAGTGGAAGCGCATTTCATGGGATGAGGCTAAAAAAGAGATCGTAACAAAGATGAAGAAGCTCAAGGACGAGGGACGCCCGAGCACTTCATGTTTCACTACGGGAGAATGAAGGACACTACGAGCACAGTAGTTAAGAACTACTTTCTGCACGCTTACGGCAGCGCCACCACGGGCAACCATACCTCCATATGCGAAGGGGCCAAATGGACAGGGCAGGAATTAACCTGGGGCAAGCACTACGAGATGTGGGACGTCAGGAACAGCAAGATGGTGCTTAACTTCGGCAGCAACGTTTTCGAGGCCCACACGAGCCACGTCCCGGTTGCACAGAGGCTTGTTGAAGGCATGTCAAACGGAACGAAGCTTTATACGTTTGACGTAAGGCTCTCCAACACCGCCGCCAGGTCAACCGAATGGTTCCCGATAAAACCCGGCACAGACTCAGCCGTCATACTGGCTATGTGCAACGTCATAATGAGCGAAGGCCTTTATGATTCAGAGTTTATCCGGAAATGGACGAATGTAACCGACCGGCAATTAAAAGACCACCTTAAGAAGTTTACGCCCGGGTGGGCTGAAAAGATAAGCGACGTTACTGCCGGAAGGATAAGAGAGCTTGCCACCAGTTTTGCAAAGGCGCGTCCCGGGGTTGCAATCTCTTACAGGGGGCTTGTCGCCCACTACGCAGGAGCTAACAACGAGAGGTGTCTGATGATGCTAAACGCCATATGCGGCTATATTAACGCCCCAGGCGGATTTTGCCAGGCAATTAGTGCGAAGTGGAAAGACCCGTTCAAGAGTCAATTTAAAAAGAAGTACCCGAAAAAACCCCGGAAGTTGAAGATCACCGACGGGTTCAAAGGGCAAGCCGCCTTGCCCACGCACCACGTAAGCCATCAGATACTAAAGGTAATTAAGGACGGCTTTGCCGGAAGACCGGAGATTTATTTTGTCTACTGCTATAACCCGCCCTATGTAAACGGTGAATGCGCGGAGAACATAGAGATACTCAAGGATACCTCATTAATACCGAACCTTTTCGTCTACGACGTCGCCTATAGCGAGTCGGCCTCGCTTGCCGACCTGATCCTGCCTGCCGCCACTTATCTGGAACGATGGGACGCCATGAGCCATGCCTCCGGCGACCAGATCCACGAGTACTTTATAAGGCAACCGGTGGTCAGTCCTCTCGGGCAAACGAAACCCCTGACCGAGTTTCTCTCTGAGATTGCGCCGGAGCTTGGCATTGAACTACCTTTTACCGGCCACGAAGAGCTTGTAAAGGCTTACTGCAATGCAACACCGGGGGTCAAAGATGCCGGAGGCTTCGGGCACATGAAGGAGCACGGTGCATGGCACGACCCGGCTGAAAAACCGGTTTATTATCAACATGAGCAGAGACTGACCGATAAGGAATTAAGAGGCACTAAGGTCGATGAAAAGACAGGGGCCATCATCTATAGGCCTGACAAAAAACATCCTTCCTACGACACAAAAAAAGGCGCAACCTACGTCGGACAGATGGTGGACGGCGTTGCCTGCAAAGGGTTTAAGCCAGATAAAATGGACAGGGGATGTGGCGGACTCCTTGCCATCTACTCGACACC
>CBDUXY010000106.1:0-10421 GCA_965371305.1 uncultured bacterium | reverse complement strand
GAGACGCACAGAAACATTAAAGACTGTTAGAAAATACAAGATAACTTTGCAGGGTTGTAAGTGCAAGGTTATAACACTGTATCTTATATTAAATATGTAAAGGGTTTAAAACATGTGTCTTTTTCGTAAGAAGGAAAAATATATTAAGGATGGACGCTTGGAAGATGTTCTTGCGTTAATCCAAGTTCTTGCTTTAGACAAAGCTTCGCACCGTAGTGAAAATGGTCTGAAAACAGAGCTACCTGCTAAGCCGGTATCTGCACAGAGTTGGCTTGAATTGGCAAAAGAACATCCGGAATTTTTTAGAGTTGTTGAGAGGAAAACACATTCTATCTCTCTGGTTGCGCGACATGTTTCTGAAGAAAGTGGAGAGAAAAAAAGACCTCCCTTATCTCCGGAAAATGCACAAGCGTTGCTAAATGTTGCGATAGATTTGCATGACAGTCAAATCCGACGCAATCAAAGATGGATTGTCCTTATCCCAATATGGGTGGCTGTTCTTGGTGGGTTCTTTTTATTACTAAGAGAATTTCTATAAAATACCTGATGCTTTTAATTGTTGAATAAATCCCAGCCCGCAATCATCTCTCATTTATATATTCAACAATAGCGCCGCTCTCCACTATTACAACGTCGTTTTCGTCCACAAGCACGGGTACGCCAAACTGGCCGGAAACGGCAAATACGTCCTCTCTTTTCGGTTTTAATGAGTCAACCATAATGCTTTCGTATTCGATGCCTTTTGCAGCAAGCGCGTCTTTTACTTTTTTGCAGTACGGGCAACCTTCAAGTTCGTAGAGTTTCATTTTTTTAAGTTTCCTCCAGGTAATGATTGTTTTGATTTCCACGGCTTTTACCGCGTCTTTCTTTAATGACCGTGTTTCTTTTGAAATTTTCGTCGTCCTTCTCAGGCCAGTCAATGTTGTAGTGAAGTCCGCGGCTCTCTTTTCTCTGCGAGGCCGAGCGTATGATAAGCTCGGCGACTGTAGCGATGTTCCTCAGTTCCACAAGGTCGCCGGTGACGACAAAGTCCCAGTAATAGTCGTTTATTTCGCGCTTAAGCAGCTCTATTCTGTGCCGTGCCCGCTCAAGGCGTTTGTCCGAGCGCACAATGCCCACGTAGTTCCACATGAAGCGGCGTATCTCATCCCAGTTCTGGCTGATGACGACCTGCTCGTCGCTCCTGACGGCCCCGCCTTTTTGCCACCGTGGTATTTCCGGTAATGTTTCACCCGTGTTCTGCTCAAGCATCTTTACCGCGTGTTCGGCTGCCTTGTCTGCGTATACAAGGCATTCCAGAAGTGAGTTCGAGGCAAGGCGGTTTGCCCCGTGCAGTCCTGTGCAGGCCGTCTCTCCTATTGCATAGAGGCGTTTAAGCGACGTCATGCCGCTTCGGTCGGTCTTCACCCCTCCGCAGATATAGTGGGCCGCCGGTACGACCGGTATTGGTTCTTTTGTGATGTCAAAGCCGTGTGACATGCATTTTTCATAAATGCCCGGAAAACGGGTTTTTATGAATTCCCGGTCTCTATGGCTTATGTCGAGATAGACGAATTCGTCGCCTCTGTTTTTTAGTTCATAGTCGATTGCGCGGGCTACCACGTCGCGAGGGGCAAGCTCCCGGTCCGGGTGGTACTTTTCCATAAACGCCGTGCCGTCGGCGCATGTAAGGAGCGCCCCTTCGCCCCTGAGGGTTTCTGATATGAGAAAGTTTTTTGCCTCAGGGTGATAGAGGCAGGTCGGGTGGAACTGCAAAAACTCCATGTTTTCGATTACCGCGCCTGCACGGTAAGCCATGGCTATGCCGTCACCTGTTGCAACGTCCGGGTTACTCGTGTATATGTAGACCTTTCCGGCCCCGCCTGTTGCAATGATGGTGGAGTGCGAGAGAAAGCTGTGGATGCGCCCGGTGTCTTTATTAAGCACGTAAGCGCCCCAGACCGTGTCGTTATCAGAGCTGTCAACGAACTTTCCGTGGGTTATCAGGTCCACCGCAATATGGTCTTCATACACGGTTATGTTTTTATTTTCGTTTGCCGCACGGATAAGGGCCTGTTCAACGACCTTTCCGGTCATGTCTCCGGCGTGTACGATGCGTCTCTCTGAGTGCCCTGCCTCGCGTCCGAGGTCAAATTCTGTTTGATTATCACTTGTTGATGGTGAGGATGATTTGTTTTTGCTAAACTCAACTCCTCTCCCGGCAAGTTCCATTATCATTTCCGGTCCGTCTTTAACGACCATCTCGACCACTTCCGGGTCGCTCAGTCCGCTTCCGACCCTTTCCGTGTCTCTTATGTGCGCCGTAAAACTGTCGTCCTCGGACAGTACGGAGGCTATGCCGCCCTGGGCGTAGAAGGTCGCGGATTCTTCTTCCCCGCGCTTGGTAACGAGTGAGACGCTGCCGGTCTTTGCTGCTTTAAGGGCAAAGGTAAGACCAGCTATGCCGCTGCCGATTATCAGGAAGTCAGATTTAATTTCCATTAGCTTATGGGTTGTAGTTGATTGCTATGGCTCTGCGTTGCTTGCCAGGGTTGTCCTGGGTCCTTTTGATGTGAACGTATATGACGCCAATGGCGCCGAAACTGATAATAGAGATTATGACAGACCCGGTGATTTGTCAAGTGGGTTAATCGCACAGGCGCTTACGCACGGCAGTGGTGCAAAAGCCGCTCGTCTTGTTTGACTTGTTTTATAATAAAAGTTTGATAATAAAAGCATGTTTATAATTTACGCAACACAGGTTTTTTTGTTTTGTATATATCAAATAAAAAAGCCATTACATAACGCGTATTTTGTTACGAGTTGTTTGTTTAGCCTGTCCAGTTATGATTTTGATGTTTTTGTTGACATATAATTTAATATGTTTTATAGTTAATTAGTATTAACTAATGAAATTATATTTAATCTCGCATGGCGGGTGTAATGCCCGGTGTTATGCTATGTGGTTTTTGCCGTTATATTTCAGTCTTTGATGTTCCGTTGTTTGCAACAGGGTTGTGTTGTATTTGTGTGCTAATCTGCAACTAAGAGGCTCATCTGATGCGTAAGTTAGTCAGATTTTCTTTTGTTATATTGCTGCTTTCCGGTTTTTTAATGACCGGTTGCGTCAAGTCGAAACTTATCAAACAGGCAGACGCACATGCAGATGCCGGAGAGTGGGACGAGGCGACGTTTAATTATGCCCGGATACTTGAAAAAGACCCTGATAACATCGCTTTCAGGATTAAGCATGCCCGTTCCAGGATAAAAGCTTCAAGGGTGCATTATAAAAAAGCAATGGAATATCTTGAAGACGAGAAGTACGACGCCGCGCAGCTTGAATTCCTCGCATCCCTGCTCCTTGACCCTACATACAAGATTGCCGACGAGGCATATAGACATACTCAGAAGAAAGTTGACTCTATCACCCGTTATAAAAAGGGCCTTGAGTTCCTTCAAGACAATAATGAAAAAGAAGCCCGCATAGAGTTTAAAGCCGCGCTTAAGCTTAACCCCGATAATAAGACCGCCCGGGAGGAACTCAGCAAGTTCGAGGAAGTTATAGGGCTGCGCATGGACGGGTACGACCTTAACTTAAAGAGCACCAAACCGATAACCCTTGAGTTCAAAAACACGGGTATCAAGACCATCTTCGGCGTATTGTCGAAGCTCTCAGGCGTTAACTTCATCTTCGACTCATCCCTGAAAGACAAAAGCACTTCACTTGCGCTAAAGGACTCCACTTTCAAACAAGCCCTTGAGCTTTTACTTGCCACAAACAACCTTAAGAAAAAAGTCGCAAGCGAAAACACCATTATCATTTACCCTTCAACGCCCAAGCTCATCAAGCAGTACGAGCAGGTCATGGTGAAGGTGTTTTTCCTGACCAATATAGAGGCCAAGAAGGCGGTGAACCTCCTTCGCACCATGATAAAGACAAAAGACGTGTTTGTTCACGACGACCTTAACGCAATTGTGATACGCGATAAACCTGCGAACATCGATCTTGCAGAGAAGATACTCTTGGCAACCGACCTTGCCGACGCAGAGGTGATACTTTAAGTAGAGATAATGGAGGTCAGCAATACTACCGATTTAAACATCGGGATCAACTACCCTGACAGCCTGCCATGGACCATATCTAATCCGGACAGCATTGCCCAACCATCGGCACACGGCATACTTCTTAATAACTTAAGTAAGGGTTTGATAGAAAACTCTCTTATTACTATCTCTCCTGCCCTTATAAACCTGAAGGGTGTTCGCAAGAATGCCAAGATCCTGGCAAATCCCAGGATAAGGGTTAAGAACAGGGGGAGGGCCAAGATACACATAGGCGAGAAGGTGCCGATCATTACAGCAAGCGTTAGCAGCACGGATACAAGGACGGAGACGGTCGAGTACCAGGACGTGGGTGTGAAGCTTGACGTCGAGCCGATAATCAGGCCGGACGATGAGATTGATTTGAAGATTACCCTTGAAGTCAGCACTCTTGGCCAGAAGACTGTGACGGATTCCGGGAGTATTGTCTACCAGATAGGCACGAGAAATGTTGAGACTAATCTGAGGCTCTCGGACGGTGAAACCCAGATAATCGGCGGACTCCTTAATAAAGAAGAGCGTGATACCGTTATAAAGATACCGGGACTCGGGGACATACCGATTCTTGGGAGACTCTTTTCCACCACGGGCAAGGAAGAGGTGGACAGCGAGATACTTTTGTCGATCACCCCTCACATTGTTAAGAGGATTGAAGTGCCTGAAAAAGAAGTGCTTGAGATATGGCCGGAGAGTGTTGGAGACTTGGCTGGTGGTGAGAGCGGCGGCGTTGTTAGTGCTCCCGCCAGGACTACTCCTCCTGCAACTCCGCCGCCGGGGGTAATTACGGAGGAGGAAATTTCACCGCCCTCTGACATGATGTTCATGCCCCCTCCGCTTCCGCCGGGTTCTCAGATGCAAGGGCCGGCAGGGCCAGGGGGGCCGGAGACAACTCCTTAACAGGGTAACCTCTCTGAGCTGTGATGAATTACCCCGGAGCTGAAGGCTGCGTGGTGTCAAGTGAAATTAATTTGGAAGAAACACATGGCTTTGAACCCGCCATGCGGGGCGGGAAAGTTTACAGGAAGAAAATAAACTACTTAGGGCTTTAAGGTTGTCAGGGTAGCTATATTAACAATGAGTTATTAAACCCGCTATGCGGGTGAAATATATGAATCAGAAGGGACTGACATTTATTGAACTCGTCGTAACCGTCGCCATATTGTCCATTCTCGCCTCGGTGGTAATCCCACTTTCACAGATGTCCGTTAAAAGGAAAAAAGAAGTGGAGTTGCGCCGGGACCTTCGCGAGATACGCTACGCAATAGACAGGTATAAGAGGGCGTCTGACGAGGGCAGGATAGATAAGAGCAAGGATGAATCAGGGTATCCGCCGGAACTCATGACGCTTGTGGTTGGAGTCGACGATATAAGCTCCACCGAGCGTAAGGTGTTGAGGTTCTTGAGGAGAATTCCGCGAGACCCCATGAACGAGGACACCTACCTTGCCCCTGAGCAGACCTGGGGGCTTCGCAGTTATGACAGCCCTCATGACGACCCGCAAGAAGGCGACGACGTGTTTGACGTATATTCAAGAAGCGAGGAGACGGCAATTGACGGCACGTTTTATTCAGACTGGTAAGGGATGGCCTGGGCTAAGAGGGCGAAAGAGGGGCAGGGAGCAAGGGGGGCATAGGGGGCAGAGCAACGGTTTTACCCTTATAGAACTTCTGGTGGTACTTTCCATCATCACGCTGCTTGCTACGATTGCTATACCACAGTATACAAAGTCTGTTTTAAGGGCAAGGGAGGCGGCCCTTATGGAGAACCTGTACCAGATGCGTGTTTCGCTTGATAAGTACAGCGCTGATAACGGAAAATATCCGTTATCGCTTGAAACGCTTGTAGAGAAAAAATATATAAGAAGGATACCGGTAGATCCGATTACAGAGTCGGACGAAACCTGGATTGAGGTGCCAACGGACGAAGGTGACGGGGTGTATGACATACTATCCGGCTCTGATAAGGTCGGCCGGAACGGAAAGCCGTACAGCGACTGGTAGTGCTTGCACACGGCAGATTTCGCAATAGGCTTTTTCACCAAATGTAGTCAATGATTCTTGTTCTATACGCCGTGCGCAGCACCATGATTAAGGGACAAGTAGTGGCGTGAAAAACACAGAGCCAAAAAATGCCGTGATTGTTTTGCGGACTTTAAGAAGGTCGGAGTCGGGTTTTACCTACATGGCGATGCTTTTTATCATCGTTGTGATAGGCATAAGCCTTGGTGTCGCAGGTGAGGTGTGGAGTACTTCTGCAAAGCGGCACAGGGAGATGGAACTTCTCTTCAGGGGTGAGCAGTTTTCGGCTGCGATCGGCAGTTATTACAGGCAGAGTCCGGGTGTCAAGAGGTATCCGAAGGAGCTTGCCGATTTGCTTGAGGATAACAGGTTTCCAGGAGTAAAAAGACATCTTAGAAAGATTTACATAGACCCCATGACGGGTAAAGCCGACTGGCAGCTGATTACGGAAAAGGACGGTTCTATAAGAGGGGTGAGAAGCTCAAGTCTTGAAGAACCGATGAAGAAAGATGAGTTCCCGTTAAAACTTGCTGACTTTAAAGACGCGGAAAGCTACGGCAAGTGGGAGTTTGTTTATAACCCGCATAAATAGTTTTTTTGCAGAAGGATTATGGATTAAGGATTTAGAAAAATGTCAAGGTTCACGGTGAAAGCGGCAACGGCGGAGGGACGCGTGACCACGAAAGAGGTCGAGGCCGACTCGCGCGAGGAAGTGGAACTCAAGCTTGAAAAAGAGGGCTTATTTCCTATTGAGGTTAAGCCCCGGTCAGGTGAGGGTTTGACGTACACTCTTCTCTCTGGCAGGAAAAAAACCATCAAGAGGTCGGAATTCCTTGTGTTCAACAAAAGTCTTGTTGCGCTTTTGAACGCGGGCCTCCCAATAACCGAGTGCCTTGATACTCTCTCTCACCTCTTGAAGAACGAGGCGTTCAAGACTGCTGTGAACGACGCGCAAAGGGAGATAGAACACGGTAAAACCCTTTCCGAGGCAATGAGTCTTAATCCTGATATCTTCCCCTCTCTTTATACCGCCTCCATAAGTTCGGGCGAGAGGACAGGGGACCTGGTGCCGGCCGTCAAGGACTATGTAAACTATCAGAAACGCATAGAGGCGATTAGGAAGAAGGTGGTTTCATCCCTCACTTACCCTGTGTCCCTGACGTGTTTCACGACCCTGATTATTGTCTTTTTGCTTATCTATGTGGTGCCGAGGTTTTCAAAGATTTACGGCGACGTCGGGGGTGACTTGCCAGTGGCAAGCAAAATGCTCATGTCGTTATCAACTAACTTTGTAACTTACCTGCCCTTTATTATAATCGCTTTGATCTCCCTTGTGGTGTTCGTGAGGTTTTACCTTAAGTCAGCCCGGGGGGCTCTTATGTTCGACAGGGTCCTGCTGGGCTTTCCGCAGCTTGGGGAGGTCTACAGGAGTTATACGGTTGCGAAGTTTGCGCGTACACTCTCGATGGTGCTGCGCTCGGGCGTACCCCTTGTCACCGCCCTTGAAATGTCAAAGGGGGTGCTTGACAACAAGCTGCTCGAACGCCGCCTTGATGAGGTGGTAAGAAAAACAAGAGAAGGCCAGCCCCTTACAAAGGCAATGGGCGAGGCAGAGATGTTCCCTGAAATTTCCCTTAAGATGCTCGGGGTTGGCGAGAGGTCGGCAAGCCTGAGTGCCATGCTCTCCGACATTGCCGACTACCATGACGAGGACGTTGACCATAAGGCAAGGATAATTACGAGCCTGCTTGAACCGACTCTGATGATAGTCATGGGACTTATCATAGGGGGAATCGTGTTGCTTATCTATCTGCCTATCTTCTACCTTGTAGGGGCGGATTTTTAATTTTTTAAATTTGAGAAATAAAGTACAGGGCAGTATGTAGCAGGGTGTTAAAAGGAACTTTTATGGTAAAAATAAGCTAAGGTTTGGTGCAAGCAAATTGATAAAATGTTTTGGATTGTAAGTGGAAAGTGTCTGGGATTTTAGGGCTGTAAGAAAATATAACAAGAGAGTTTTTTTCTGAAAAAAATGACTGCATTAAAATTAAAAAAAATTGGCGAGATAATGGTTGACAGCGGGGTTATCTCCTCTGACGACAGGGACCGCGCCCTTGCCGTTGCAAACGGTAGTAACGGAAAGTTGCGCATTGGTCAGGCCTGCATACAGGCAGGCCTGATAAACGAGCTTGACCTTGCAGAAGCCCTTGCAGAGCAGTACGGGTTATCAGTGATAGACCTTGAGAAGCACGAGGTCGACGAACGGGTGCTCGACCTGATCCCTGTAGAGCTTTTATTCAAGGCGCGCATACTTCCTCTTAAGGGCCAGGGGGCGGACGCAGTGCTGCTTGCCGTGTCCGACCCGACAGATATACCTTCGCTCGACGACGTTGAAATGGTGCTCTCATCGTCCGCCGTAACCATAGAGCGTACGGTTGTTGTTACTGTAAGCGACGTTGAAAAGCAGCTTAAACGCGGCACAGGGTCCAAGAAGATACTGAGAGAGGCAAGTGCCGGGCTCGACATGGAGGAACTTCACATAGGCACCGACAAAGATGCTGAGTCCGTGCTTTCCCTTGAAAAGATTACAGGAGATTCAAGCCCTGTCGTTAAGCTTGTCGATACGACCATCTACGACGCTCTGAGCAAGAGCGCAAGCGACATTCACATGGAATCGACTTCAAGCGGTCTTATCGTCAAGTACAGGTTGGACGGGGTCTTGCACAAGGTCATGGGTCCTCTGGACAAGACATTTCAGGCAAGTATTATTTCAAGGGTAAAGGTTATGAGTGAGCTCGACATCTCAGAGAGAAGGATCCCGCAGGACGGGCGCTTCAAGGTGAGGCTCAAGAATAAGACCATAGACTTCAGGGTCTCTATAATGCCAAGCCTGCACGGAGAGGACGCGGTCATACGCGTGCTTGATAAGGAGCACCTGACCAAGGAGTTCGAGCAACTAAGGCTTGACTTGCTGGGTATAGGGGAGCGGGAGATAAAACACCTCCGGCGTATGATACGCGAGCCATACGGCATGATACTTGTAACAGGCCCGACAGGCAGCGGTAAGACAACCACCCTTTACGCGGCAGTTACGGAGATAAACTCAGGTGAGGAGAAGATAATTACGATTGAGGACCCAATTGAGTACGAACTCCGTGGGGTCACTCAGATCCCTGTAAACGAGAAAAAAGGTCTTACCTTTGCAAAAGGGCTTCGCTCGATACTGCGTCACGATCCGGACAAGATTATGGTCGGCGAGATCCGCGACCACGAGACCGCGGAAATAGCCATTCAGGCCGCCCTTACCGGGCACCTTGTTTTTACGACCGTGCACGCCAACAACGTCTTTGACGTCATAGGGCGTTTTATTCATATGGGTATCGAGCCTTACAACTTCGTCTCTTCGCTTAACTGCGTTATTGCCCAGCGCCTTTTAAGGACCATTTGCAAGTTCTGCAAGACCGAGTACAAGCCGACTCGCGAGGAGTTCCTGGCCTCCGGGCTTGATCCGAAGAAATATGCTGGCAAGACCTTTTATAAGAGTAATGGGTGTGATGAGTGTTTCTCCACCGGGTTTCACGGCAGAAAGGCCATTGTCGAGCTGCTTGAACTAACTGACGAGATAAGGGACATGATTGCGGCAAAAGAGCCTCCTTCGAGCATAAAGAGCCGGGCCGTAAAAGACGGCATGATAACGTTAAGGCAGGCTGCCGTTGAGGCAGTGTTAAGGGGTGAAACCACGCTTGATGAAATCAACCGGGTTACGTTCATTGAATAAAGAAGCGCAAAAAAAAATGAAGGCAACAGGAGTTGCCGTTGGCATGGGAGAACTTGTAGCTGTTAAGTTTGCAGGGTCGCCGCAGGGTCAAGACATGCCCGTTTCGTATCGCGATGCGTCGGGTTTCACAATGAGCTCTCTTACTCTTGAGGATGAGGCGTCTCGCAGCGCTTTAAAGAGGTCGCTCAGCGGGCTTGGTATAGTGGGAGGGGACGTGTCGTTAACTCTCCCAGACACCCTTGCGAAGACGAGCCTGCTTGAGTTTGAAGAGCTGCCGGCAGACGCAGCCGAGGCCTGTGAACTCATAAAATGGAAGGCCGCAAAGTCGGCCTTTATGAAGCCAGATGAGTGCAGCATTGATTTCTCCATCCTGGCGGATAAAACAGTTGACGGAGTGCCAAAAAAAATAGCGCTCTCCGTAGTTATAAAAAACGAAATTATTTCTGCCTACGAAGAGGTCTTTTCAGAACTCGGTACAGAGGTGAGCGTGCCCTGGATAGGTATTAATTCGATAAGCCTGTTTAACGCTTTTTCAAACCACTTAC
>CBDUXY010000105.1:0-10457 GCA_965371305.1 uncultured bacterium | reverse complement strand
AGCTATTGTAACAGGCACGTCAAGGTAGATGTTATTGTCTTTCCTGGTTAAGTATTTGTGAGGCTTTGTAGTGACAGTGACAAATAGGTCTCCGCTTGGCCCTCCAAATTGACCTGGGTTGCCTTTGGAAGGTACTCTTACGCGGTCGCCGTCGTTTATGCCTGACGGTATGGTTACCTTTATTTTTTCATTGCCTGAGGATCTTTTAACGGTCAGTGCTACCTCTGCACCTTTTACAGCATGCATAAAGTCAACACCGAGCTTGAATTCTATATTTGTGCCATGTACAGGCGGCCGCCTTTGCGCTCGCCCGCCCCTTGCACCAGGTGTGCTGTGGCTCATGTGTCCACCCTGGCTAAATATTTCGGCAAACAAATCCTCCATGCCCCCGCCAGTGCCAAAATCAAAGCCCTGTGGCTGGCCTCCGCCAAAACCCCCGCCCGGCCATCCATCGAAGGTAACGCGCTCGCCAAGGTCGTAATCGCGCCGTTTCTTTGTGTCATGTAATACTGCGTAGGCCTCGTTTATTTCCTTGAACTTTGCCTCGACCGTCTTGTCCCCCTGGTGTTTGTCCGGGTGAAACTTTTTGGCGAGCTTACGGTATACCTTTTTTATCTCGTCCGGGGTGGCGTCTTTTGAGACGCCAAGTATTTTATAATAATCCTTGCGGTCTGTCATTTTAGTGCAATGTCCATCCTTGGATTGTAGTTGGGTAAACTAAGCCCGGAGTCAAGTTGCAGGATATCAAAAGGTGGCATGTTGATAAAAACATCGCAACAAGTTGTGGTTACCAAAACCCGCCATGCGGGTAATTCCGGGCTGCTTACTTGAAAGCAGTATACAATATAGCAGAATTGGTAAGGGTTGGCAACGTCAGTCACCCAGGTTTGCGAACAAAAAAAAGCGGGCCTCTGAATTGTTTTAATCAGAGACCCGCTTTGGTAAGTGCCGGGCTTTTTTTAGTTTTTAGGAGGGCTCGGCTTGCTTATCTTTGTTTTCTTTTAGGTTTTCTTCTGTATTTTCTTCCGTGTTGTTTTCTTCTGCGTTGGTTTCTTCGTCATTTACAACCTCAGCGTCTACGACTTCGCCTTCGCCTGAGTCGTCTGCTGCTTCGGCGCCGGGAGCTCCGGGCATGCCGCCTTCGGGAGCGGCCTGCTTGTAGAGAAGTTCTGCTATCTTGTGCGAGGAGGTCATTATGGTCTCGCCTGCTTTTTTCATCTCTTCCGGGTCGTCTGTTTCAAGGGCTTTTTTGCCCTCGGCAATGGCCTCTTCCACCTTTGTTATCTCATCTTCCGGAAGTTTTTCTTTGTTCTCTTTTATGGTCTTCTCTGTGTTGTATATTAAAGAGTCGAGCTGGTTGCGCTCATCTATAACCTCTTTCTTTTTCTTGTCTTCTTCTGCGTGCCCTTCTGCGTCTTTAACCAGATTGCTGATTTCGTCCTTGCTCAGCCCGCTTGAGGCCGTGATGGTGATATTCTGCTCCTTGCCGGTTGCGTTGTCTTTTGCCGAAACGTTCAGTATGCCGTTTGCGTCAATATCGAACGTAACCTCCACCTGCGGCATTCCGCGCGGGGCTGACGGTATTCCGACAAGGTTGAACTTACCAAGCGTCATGTTGTCGGCGGCCATCTGCCTTTCGCCCTGCAGCACGTGTATTTCGACCTGTGTCTGGTTGTCGGCGGCTGTCGTAAAGGTCTCTTTTTTCTTGGCCGGTATGGTGGTGTTTCTCTCTATAAGGTGAGTTGTTACTCCGCCAAGGGTTTCAAGGCCAAGAGAGAGCGGGGTTACGTCGAGAAGCACAACGTCGCTTACGTCTCCTGCGAGCACGCCTGCCTGGATGGCAGCTCCAATGGCAACAACCTCGTCAGGGTTAACACCCTTGTGCGGTTCTTTACCGAAAAACTCGGTTACGAAGTCAATGATAGCAGGCATCCTTGTCATGCCTCCGACCAGCACCACTTCGTCTATGTCTTTTGCAGTTAGTTTTGCGTCTTTAAGGGCCTTGTCGCACGGCGCGTGGCTGCGCTCGACCAGGTCGGCACAGAGCTGCTCAAGTTTTGCCCTTGAGAGCCTGAGTACGAGGTGCTTAGGGCCTGTAGAGTCAGCGGTTATAAAGGGCAGGTTGATTTCCGTTTCCTTTGTGGTGGAAAGCTCTATCTTGGCCTTCTCTGCCGCTTCTTTAAGTCTTTGCAGGGCCATCTTGTCTTTTGACAGGTCAATGCCCTGGTCTTTTTTGAACTCCTCTGTAATCCAGTTTATAACGCACTGGTCAAAGTTGTCTCCGCCAAGGTGGGTGTCTCCGTTTGTTGCCTTTACTTCGAACACGCCTTCGCCGACTTCAAGGATGGATACGTCAAACGTACCGCCACCGAAGTCGTAGACAACAATCATTTGCTCTTGCTTGTTTTCAAGTCCGTAGGCAAGGCTTGAGGCCGTGGGTTCGTTGATGATCCTTTTTACGTCAAGCCCTGCTATCTTACCTGCGTCTTTGGTGGCCTGCTTCTGGCTGTTGTTGTAATATGCAGGGACGGTTATTACCGCTTCTGTCACGGTCTCGCCAAGATATGCCTCGGCTGCCCTTTTGAGCTTTTGAAGCACCATTGCGCTTATCTCGGGAGGCAGGAAGGTCTTGCCCATGTTGGCTGACTTAATGATGGCTCGTCCGTTTTCGTCCTTTTCAACGTGGTACGGGACCATCTTCATCTCTTCGTTGACTTCGTCGTAGTTGCGTCCGACAAACCTTTTTATTGAGAAAATTGTGTCTTCCGGGTTTGTAACGGCCTGCCTTTTGGCGGCTTGACCGACCAGGATCTCTTTATCTTTTGTAAAGGCCACGACCGAAGGAGTTGTTCGTTGTCCTTCTTCGTTTACGATTACCTTGGGCTCTCCGCCCTCCATTACCGCAACGACTGAATTGGTCGTACCCAGGTCTATTCCAATTATTTTACCCATCTTAACTCTACCTCCTGTGTTTTTCGTGCTTGTTCGTTTTTTATTTTTTAATGTGAGTTACATGTATCAATAAAAATTTCTTGCTTCTATAAAAAATATAGGGACGCGGGGATTGAATGTCAAGAGGGTGCAAGGATTTTTTTTGTGTTTGTTGTTCTAGTTTGCTTTACTGAGGAGATTGGTGGGCGCAGCCCACCCTACATACTGAGAATTTACACGCTTAGAAGAGTTTGGGGAATTTTTTTGTGGGATGGGTAAGTGGTTGATATGTCAATGCCCCCCTCTCTTATCCCCCTTTGGAAAAGGAGGGGACGAGTTCCTGTGTGTAGCGCACCTTACTCGGCTTTACTCATATCTCCCAGTTAAGTCTCTTAGCTCTTCAATCAATTCATGGTGTGGGGAGCCTAGTTCTTTTGCCTTTTTAGCATCATCCAATGCTTTATCGTATTGCTTTATTGCAATAAATAAGCGTGCCCTATTATTGTAGCTATCGGCATTTTCCGGGTTCAATTCGATTAAGCTGGTAAGGTCTGAGACAGCCTGTTCATATTGGCCCGTCTCTTCATATAACCACCCACGATTATTATAGGTCGAGGGATTGTCAGGGTCTAATTCGAGTGCTTTGCTATAGTCTGAGATGGCTCGTTCATATTGCTTCAAATAACCCATAGTTATTCCCCGGTTGTGATAGGCGCCGGCATTTTCTGGATTAATCTTGATTGCTTTGTTAAAGTCTGAGGCAGCCAGCTTAAAGTGGCTTCCGGCATACACGATGCCTTTGTATAGGTGAACACTTCCGCGTCCTATGTAGGAAATGTCATATTCCGGGTCTATCTCAATTGCCTTATCGTATTCAGATAACGCTTTATCCCACCTCTCTTTGGCTTGATAGCTCTTCGCTGTGAATAAATGAATGGCTGTCTCTTTTTTAATTTTTTGTTCTGGTACGTCTTTAATCTTTCTAAGGTTTTTCTGTGCGGTATAGTTAAGACGGTCGGTTGTTGGAATTTTTTCAAATTCCTCTACTGCCTGCTCAAACTTCCCTTCTTTCGCAAATTTCATTCCTTTCTCGTAGTTTATCTTGGCGGGACTTTCAGCGTGAGCGGCATTGCCAAACAGAAGTAATGCAAAAAATATTGCTATACTAATTGACGTTAATGTTTTCATATATTCTCCTGATCTTGCTGGTGACACATCTCTGGATTCCTGCGAAAGCAGGAATGACAACCAAAAAACAGTTGTAGAATGTCAGCACAGGTGTTCCGTTCATACTTCGACGTGGCTCAGTACGAACGGGATTTTATACAAACGCCTACCACATCTCAATGCCTCTTTTTCTCGGGCTACGGCGGGCGACTTTTGTCTTTCGCGCCGCCCTTATGACGGCCTTGCTGACTTTTTCTGCAACGCGCTTGTCAAATACGCTTGGGATAATATAGTCCTCAGAGAGCTGCTGTGGTTTTATCACGTTTGCTATGGCCTCGGAGGCGGCAATCTGCATTTCGTGGTTTATGGTGGTTGCGTTGCAGTCAAGAAGGCCCTTAAAAAGGCCGGGGAAACAAAGTACGTTATTTATCTGGTTCTGAAAGTCCGAGCGGCCTGTGCCGACTATACGCACGTGCGGGGCTGCAAGCTCCGGGGCTATTTCCGGTATCGGGTTGGACAGGGCAAACACGATCCCGTCTTTTGCCATGCTCTTTACCATGTCTTCGCTTACTATGTCAGGAGACGATACGCCTATGAACAGGTCCGCGCCACGCATCGCGTCCGCAAGCGAGCCTGTGTCATTATTCGGATTTGTTATCTCTAAAATAGATTCCTTCACGACGTTCATATTTTTCTCGCGGCCTTTGGATATGATGCCGGTCGAGTCAACACATATGATGTTCCGTGCTCCTGCCGAATGCAGCAGCCGGGCCGTGGCGAGGCCGGCCGCCCCGGCTCCGCATATTGCTATCTTTATTTCGGATAGTTTCTTGTGTACCACACGCAGGGCGTTTAAGGTCGCGGCCAACACGACAATCGAGGTGCCGTGCTGGTCGTCGTGAAAGATGGGTATTTCAAGACGTTCTTTGAGTTTCCTTTCAATCTCAAAACACCGTGGCGAAGATATATCTTCAAGGTTTATACCGCCAAACGTAGGGGCAATATTGCAGATGGTATTTACTATTTCGTCCGGGTCTTTCGTGTCAAGGCATATGGGGAAGGCGTTGACCCCGCCAAACTCCTTAAAGAGCATTGCCTTGCCCTCCATTACCGGCATCGCCGCCTCCGGGCCTATGTCGCCAAGCCCGAGCACTGCAGAGCCGTCGGTTACGATGGCAATTGTGTTGCGTTTTATAGTAAGGCGGTAGGCCTTGCTCTTGTCCTTTGCTATCTCGGTGCAGACCCTTGCAACGCCCGGCGTATAGGCCCTGGACAGATCTGCTCTTGTCTTGAGCGGGATTTTGTTCTCAATCGAGATCTTCCCCCCGATGTGTATAAGGAAGGTCCTGTCGGAAACACTTGTGACTTCAACGTCTTTAATTTCGTTAAGCGCGTCCGCTATCTCAACAGAGTGGTGGATGTTGATCGCGTTAATCGTATAATCCCTGATGACCTGATTTTTGTTTACCGACACAATGTCTATGGCGCCGATGTCTCCACCGAGCGTGCCTATGGTGGAGGTTACGGTACCGAGTATGCCCGGTTTGTTGGAGGACTTAAGACGCATGGTGAAGCTGTAGCTTGGGCTTGTTGTTAAAGGCATAAATTTTGCTCCTTTTTATAAATTAGAATATTAGAATATTAGATAATGAATCATCCCGTATTTAAAGTTGCCCGGAATTAAACTTGCCATACGGGCTTAAACCCGTCATGCGGACTTAAATCCACCCTTCATGTTAAAATATTACCAGTAAAACCACTCCGAGCGCAATCCTATAAATAGCAAAAGGCGTCATCGATACGCGGCTTATGAATTTTATAAAATAATGTATTACGGCGTAAGCGGAAATAAACGCGACGATAAAACCGATGCTCACGGCAAGCCAGTCGGTCCCGGGTCCTGCCTTCATCATGCCTGCGAACTCGGCTGCTCCTGCAAGGGCGCCTATGGGTACTGCGAGCAGGAAAGAAAACCTTGTCGTAGCGGTCCTGGAAAATCCGGAAAAAAGCCCGGCCGTCATGGTTATGCCTGAGCGGCTTGTTCCCGGCACAAGGGCGAGAGCTTGAGCAAGGCCTATGAAGATAGCCGCCCCCCAGCTAATGTGGGTGACCTCTCTTGTTTTACCGGGCCGTCTGTCGGCGAGCATAAGTACGACACCCCATATTATGGAAGACCAGGCGATGACCCCGGCCGTGCGAAGTTGCCCTGCAACAATGTCGCGCATTAAAAACCCTGCTACCGCAACCGGAACGGTTGCGGCTATGAGTATGACGGCAAGGCGCGCTTCCGGTCCGCCCCCGCCGCGCCTGCCAGTAAACATTCCGAGAAGGCCGCTTAACATCCAGGCAATGTCTTTACGAAGGTATATCACCACGGCAAGCCAGGTCGCCGTATTAAGGGCAACGTCAAAGGCAAGCCCCTGGTCCGGCCAGTCGGTAAGCAACGGGGCTAAGATCAGGTGCGCGCTCGATGAAATCGGCAGGAATTCGGTTACACCCTGAATAAGGGCCAGTACGACGGTCTGGAGTATGTTCATTTATATATAGTGTTAATTTTTTCTGCCACGTTGTTTCTGGCGGGGTAGTTTAATACCATATGCTTTATGCAGGACATTTTGTATATGTCTTTGTGCTGTCACAGGCGCAGCTGCGAGTTTATAAATTTTTTTTAATTTTCAAGTCTTGCAGATTATATACCGTTTCCAGGTTTTTTAAAAGTCCTAAAGTGTACCCGGCAACAGGGGGTGGGGCAGGGGCAGGGTTAAATAGAGCAATGCAGTTTAGAGGAATTTCTTTAATAAACTCGCCCTTATATGAAAAAACAATAAGCGGCGTGGTTGTTTGTAGTAGAGCAGGCAACGACAAAAGAGGATATAAATGTCATGAAATGCAGGCCTGTCCGCCCGGAAACATCTTTATTTTTTTCTTGCATACATGATTATATTTTCTTGACAACAAAATTAAATTATTATAATATTCGTCTGACTTTTTATTTTATGTTTTTATTATTTTTTTTAGTTGTTCCGCATTGCGGGTAAGCGTATTCTATCTGAAAAAGCACTAATATTATGAAGGGTCAGGGCGCGGCTTTTTCCGTTCCCGGCCGAGATACTTACTTTTTTAATTAGGTTATACCGCTTTTTTATTTTGTACAGTACGGCAGATAGAGGCAAACTCAACAAACGCAATTACTTTTTGTATTACTACGGCAGTGGCGGGCTAAAAAAGGATACTAATCATAAGATTAAATGTCCATTTCATTTATACCCCGTCCGTCGGCAGATGTAAAAAAGATTTCATGCCCGGCGCATTTCGTGATTTCCCGAAAACAAGCTTTTTGCCCAGGCATTTGAGGAGCGTTTTACCAGAGACATGAAAAAGCTCATCGCTTGCGCCATAATATTCGTCGGATTTATTGTTGTTGGTTATTCCTTTGGAATAAACAATGCCTCGTTTACCGGATTTGCGCCTGTGCAGCCGATTAACTTCAGCCATAAGATCCATGCCGGAGATAACGGTGTGCCGTGCAAGTACTGTCACGCCTTTACCGAAAGGTCAAGACATGCCGGGGTGCCGAGTGTGGAAAGGTGTATGGGCTGTCACAAGTTTATAAAGACCGATTCTCCAGAAATACAGAAGCTCAAGAAGTTTTATGATGATAAAGAACCCATACCATGGGTAAAGGTTTATAATCTCCCTGACTTTGTTTATTTTCCGCATAAAAGACATGTAAGGGCCAATGTGGATTGCAAGACCTGTCACGGGGATGTTGCCTCAATGAGTGTAGTGGAGAGGCCGCCGTACTTTTCTATAACAAGTTGGTTTAAGCCGACTCCTTTAACCATGGGTTGGTGCCTGAGGTGTCATCATACTGTTATGGATAAGGGAGCAACGGTTAAAAAGGTCGATAACGGATGGGACTGCTGGACCTGTCATCAGTAATGGGACAGGGAATTAGTGATTCAGGGGATTAGGGAGTTAGGGAATTAAATAGAGGGCAACTGCCTTTGGCAGTTGCGATAACGGACAAACAGAAGGCAATCGCCTTTGGCGATTGCAACAATAGAGAAAATGAAACGTAGAGACTTTTTAAAATATTTAGGTTCAGGCGTTGTAGGCGCAGGCGTTGGCATAGGCATAAGCCAGGTGACGAAAGTCCCCGGTGGTGCAAAGCTCATGCCTTACCTGGTGCCTCCCGAGAACGTCATTCCGGGTGTTGCCAACTGGTACGCAAGCCTTTGTACGTCATGCAGTGCCGGGTGCGGCATTACGGTCAAGGTGATGGAAGGCCGGGCAAAGAAGATTGAGGGTAATCCGCTCCACCCGCTGAACCAGGGCGGACTTTGCGCACGCGGGCAAGCAAGCTTACAATCGTTATACAACCCGGACAGGATAAAGACCCCTCTTAAGAGGACAGGTGCGAAGGGCAGCGGCAAGTTCCAGAAAATAAGCTGGGATGAAGCCCTCTCAATGTTGTCGAAAAACCTTACGGAACTCTCGGCAACCGGCGCCGGAAACGGGCTCTATCTGCTCTCCACGCCTGTTCGCGGACACCTGGGCGTTTTGCTTGCTGACTTTATGACGGCATATGGTTCGGCTAATTATCTGAATTACGAGCTTTTCCAGCATGCTAACCTGCGTTACGCAAACAAGGCCGCAACAGGGCTTAATGCCGTACCGCACTACGATATAGAAAATACAAAGTACCTTCTCAGTTTCGGGGCTGATTTTTCAACCACCTGGCTCTCGCCCGTTGGCATGAGCAGGGGGTATGGTAAAATGCGTCAGGGCTCGGGCGAGCGTGGAAAGCTCGTTTCGGTCGAGCCGAGGATGTCGCTTACCGGGGCAAACGCCGACGAGTGGGTTCCGGCAAGGCCGGGTACAGAGGCCTTGCTTGCTCTTGCCATAGCAGCTGAAATAGTAAATAAGGGTTTTTATCACGGCGCGGACGCGGGCTCTTTCCGCACACTGCTCTCCGGGGTAAGCGTAAAAGACGCAGCCCACGTTACAGAGGTTAGCGAGAGCCGCATAAGACAAATTGCAAGCGAGTTTGCCCACTCCAAGGCACCGTTGGCAATAGGCGGTGAGACGCTTTCGTCCTATTCAAACGGGGTGAGCGGCCAGGTGGCGGTAAACATCCTGAACCACGTTGCAGGAAGCCTTGGCAAAAAAGGCGGGGTTATTGCAAACCCGGAAACCACTCTGGCCGGAGCCGGAGCGGGCCAGAATACGGCGGACATAGCAGCTTTTATTAACGACGCCGCAGGCGGTAAAGTAAAGTCTCTTATCGTTAATAACACAAACCCGGTATTTACGACTCCAAAGGGTCTTAAGACAGAGGCTGCTATAAAGGCCATACCGTTTGTAGCAAGCCTTTCAAGCTTTATGGACGAGACCACTGCACTTGCCGATTTGATCTTGCCGACCAATACTTCGCTTGAGGATTGGGGCGATGATTTTACGGACCCTGGTGTCGGCACACAGATTGCGACCTTCATGCAGCCCGCGGTCTCTCCTTATTACAAGACAAAGAGTGTTGGCGATATATTCCTTGCGCTTTCGGGGGCTCTTGGCGGAGCGACTGCCGAGAAGTTGCCTCAGAGCAAGTTCACTGTATATCTTAAAAATTCGTGGAAAAAACTTTATAATTCAAACAGCGAAATGAAGGCAAGTGCCGGGAGTTTCGGTAAGTTCTGGAACAGGCTGCTCGAAAATGGCGGCTGGTGGCCCGAGTCAGATGCAAGGCCGAGAACGTTTGGGGTTAGCGCCGGTAAGGTAAAGCAGCATGTCGCAGCAGCCAGGGGCCAGGCAAAGTTTGCGGGTGACGACAAATCGTATCCGTTATACCTTGTGCTATATTCCCAGACCGCGTATCTTGACGGCAGGGGGGCGAATCTTCCCTGGATGCAGGAGATGCCGGATCCAATGACTTCGGTCGTGTGGGGAAGCTGGGTTGAAATAAACCCGAAAACCGCTAAAAAGCTCGGCATCAAGCGTGGAGACATGGTTGCCATCTCTTCACCTGATGGAACGATCAACGCCCCGGCTTACCTGAGTGAAGGTATCAGGCCGGACACGGTGGCCGTGCCGATAGGCCAGGGTCATAGCTCGTACGGAAAGTATTCCTTTAAAGATAATACAGGCAGGAAGGGGGTAAACCCCCTGGAGATACTACCGGTTAGTAAAGACCCGGCTTCTGGCGAGATTGCGCTTAACTCAACACGCGTTAAGCTCACTTTAAAGACCGGTGCAGCCAAACTTGGCATTGACGATAAGCTCGGCGCAACCGAGGGAACTACAAAAGAGCTTGGCCGTAACATAGTGCAAACGGTGTCGCTAAAAGAATTTAAGAAGATGAA
>CBDUXY010000104.1:0-10602 GCA_965371305.1 uncultured bacterium | reverse complement strand
GTCAGTTGACTTCTATCTTGAGTCTTTCAAGGATTTTTACAAGCCCGTAGGTATCCAGTCTGCAGTATTCAAGCAGGTCCTCCCTTATCTGCTCTCTTTCCTTCTCGGATCTTAAACCAAGCGAGACGTAGGCGAGCGAGGCCTCTTCTCCGTTGCTCACACCCATATCTATATAACCAAGTTCAGGACACATTGCGGGCAGGACTTTTTTAAGAGACGCGCTGCCCTGCATCTCGCGCGTGTAATAGTAGCGTTCTTTAAAAGGTATTATAAGGTCTTTCATGTTCTCCGAGATCTTTATTAACCCGTCTTCAAATTCCGGAAACTCCCTGGCAAGGCCGCGCAGTATCATCTTTTCAAAGCTCATGTAATATGCAAGCACGCAGGCGTCGTCCGGTATGTCCTTGCAAAGACGCCGTGCAATGTCCCGTCGTTCATCTGTCCCGGCTTTTGCCAGAAACTCGCTGTGGCGCAGTTCCCCGCCTTCTTTTTCTATAGAGTGCAGCGAGTATTGAAACGGAACGTGCCCGTAAGGCCGCGTGCCGTCAAACGGAGGAATTGCCGAGTGGAAGGTCTCGAAGTCCAGGAAATAAAGCGGGTAATAAAGAGTATCCAAAAACCCCTGTATTGTTTCCTTATCGACAAAAACTTTGCCGGTTTTTTCAGCTGTAATCTGCATCCTCTGCCTGGTGTCTAAATCAAGCCCAAGACCCAAGCCTGGTTCAACGTCGTTTTCTTCAATGTCTGCGAGTCTTTTTACGCCGTTGTGATACAGGGCAAATTTTTTCTCTCTGAGCCCGGCAGTTCTGCCCTTCAGGTCAAACACGGAAACCTTTGGCACGTCTTGCCAGCAAAAGGGCTTAAAGTCGCATTCGTAGGGCAAGTCGCACTGAGTGCCTATCGGGACTTCCGGGCAAGCGCCGCTCAAGACCTGTTGCTGTTTTTCAATTTCTCGCGTTATGAACTCCTGGGCCGACAGGACTTCTTCGGTCATATCGGCTATGGTGAAAAGGGCGTTTATATCCACGGCCCCGGCTCTTTCGTAATTGTTGTTTAAATGCACGAGGCAGGTTTTATTTATATTCATGCCGGACTTTTTTAGGACGTAGTACTGGATAGCAAGGTCGAAGACGTGTTCGTTTTTGACGCTCGTCGTACTCTTGACCTCATACAGGTTCCATGCGTTTTCGCTGTTTTCGCCGTTTTTGTTTTTGCGGCGGTGCAGGATGTCCGCCATAATCAGAGTAGAAACCGCGCCGCTGCTTTCTTTTGATTTAGAAGAATTAGATTCTGAAGAATTTGGTTCAGCAGAGTTTGATTCAGCGGAAAACGTGGCTTCGTAGATACAATCAACTCCGGTGTCTATTAATTCTCTTGTTTTATTTATCATTCCGGCGAAGTTGCGGTAGTTAAACTTTATGAGAGCGCCGCCGGGGAAGAGTTGCTGTGCAAGTTTGCCGACTGCGTGGCCTTCTTCGAAAATATGCATCAGGGCCGGTCCTGGCTTTGAGCGGAGTTCGGGCTTGAAGGTGTACAGCCACAGGGATTTCGCGCACTGAAGGCCCCTCATGAACTTTGATTTTGAGAGTCTGTATTTCATGGGTTTCACGGGTTTCATGGCGACTATCTTGTGTGCGGGCTTTCGACCGAGACATTTTATGTTAAGCAATTGCCAGATCTAAAAAAATGGTGGGCGATACTGGGTTCGAACCAGTGACTTCCACCGTGTGAAGGTGGCACTCTACCACTGAGTTAATCGCCCTGATAATTGTTGTCTGTTGTATTGTCGTGTTGCCCTATGTATGGTTGCAAATACAAAAAATAATGATATAGCAACAAGGGTTTGCTGTCAAGTTTTTGCCTCCCCTCCCTCTTGGTTGAGGCGTTGTTGTGGGACACACGGGTTGAGGTGAGGGGGCGGGGGCATCAAAACATCAAATCAAAGAATAGTGCAATACCAGGATGCAAGATAGCCGTTTACAAACCCCGGCAAGTATAGTAAGTTTTCAGAACATAATGATATTGATATAGCAAACTTTTTGAATTTTAACGCGAAGCAGAGTTTTGCTTTGTTGCCAGTCTCATAACATCACCATGCCGAATCAAAATCTTTCAAACAACACCGACAACCACGACAACACCTTCAAATTTTCATTTATTCCTGCATTAAACGGCATAAGGGGTATAGCTATTATCGGAGTCATGGTGTCTCACCTTGTGCTTGAGGGTTTTGTAGGCGCTTACATCGGCGTTGACCTCTTTTTTGTGCTTAGCGGCTTCTTGATCACCACACTGCTCTTAAAAGAATACGACACAAACGGCTTTATAAAACTCAAATATTTTTACATGAGAAGGATTATTCGTCTCCTGCCCGCGCTCCTGTTTATTCTTGTGATATTAATGGGATTTTGTTACTTCAAGATCTCGGTACCAACGCCGCTTGAAAACTTTCAAGACTTCCTTATGTCTCTATTTTATATTGCCAACTGGACCAGGGCGTTTGGTCTCGATCGGCCTGATTTATTGGCCCACACATGGTCGCTTTCCATAGAGGAGCAGTACTACATCCTCTGGCCCTTAACTCTTTTGCTGCTTATGCGCTTTGTTAAATCCCGCAACCGGCTTGCTGCGGTAATATTTGTTATGGCCCTGTTATCATGGCTTACCAGAATACTGCTTCTTGCAGGCGGCAGCACTATTGAGCGGGTTTACAACGGACTTGATACAAGAGTGGACGGCCTGCTTATAGGATGTGTACTCGGGGTGCTTGTGGCTTCCGGCATAATCAAGAAACTAAATAAAAGACGGTTGTTTAACCATGTTGTGCATTATTTTCTTACCCCACTTTCACTCCTGGTCATTACCCTGGTAGTGCTCTATATCAACTGGGATGAATATAGACTTTATTACTGGGTCCTGTTTTTGGTGGAGCTTGCAGGCGCTATATTGATACTCGACATACTGACGCCCGGGCTGAGCATACTAAGGTGGTTTTTTAATTTGCGCGTACTTGTCTGGATCGGCTCCATCTCGTACGGTCTGTATCTATGGCACTATCCAATATATAGGATAGTTTACAGCTATCAAGCTGACTATAACCTGTCGCTCTTTCTGAAGATCTTCCTGTCTTTTCTTATGGCCACTATATCGTTTTACCTTATAGAAAGGCCCGTATTAAAGCTTAAGAAACGCTATAAATAGTTGGGAAAAATGGCTACACAAGGCCATTATTTAACTATTTTTATTTTCCCATCTACAAAATTCCCTTTATATTTTTCACCGTTTTTCCAGGTCATGGTCCCTTTTCCGTGCATTTTGCCATCTACAAAATCACCTGTATATCTTGTGCCGTTTTTCCAGGTCATGGTCCCTTTTCCGCTCATTTTTTCATCTACAAACTTGCCCTTATATTTATTGCCATTTACCCAGGTATAAGTCCCTTTTCCGGTCATTTTTCCTTTTACAAAGCCGCCCTTATATTTATTACCGTTTGCCCAGGTCTTGGTCCCTTGTCCGTGTGGTACTTTATTTACAAAACTGCCCGTATATTTGTCACCGTTTGCCCATGAAAAAGTCCCTTTTCCGGATATTTTGCCTTTTGCAAAGTTACCCGTATATTTATCACCGCCTGGCCATGTCTTGGTCCCTTTTCCGTGTGCTACCTTATTTACAAAACTGCCCGTATATTTAATACCGTTTGCCCATGCAAAAGTCCCTTTTCCGGTTCTTTTCCCTTTTATAAACCGGCCCGTGTATCTATCACTGTTTGCCCAGGTAAAAGTCCCTTTTCCTGTCCTTTCCCCGTTTACAAAGTCCCCTGTGTATTGATCATCGTTTGTCCAGAAAAAAGTTCCTGTTCCGGTTCTTTCCCCGTTTATAAAGTCCCCCATATATCTCTTACCGTTTATCCAGAAATAAGTCCCTTTTCCTGTTTTTTTACCATTTACAAAGTTCCCGTTATAGTTATCACCGTTTTTCAGGTTTAAAACCCCTTTTCCGTGTGCAAGGCCTTTTACACACCCACCTCCGTATCCTTTACCCTGATTTGTAACAATATTGCACCTGGTTATGTCGTCCGAAGGCGCAGCCCAGCCGTCATTTGCAAAAAACATGCATAAGGCGATACAAAGAAGTATCTTTGAAAAAAACATTTTTTTAAAAGGGACGATTTGCATAACTTAAAGTTTTTTGTTTTTTATAGGGTTTTTATAGAGGATATATATAAATGATATTGCAAAGGACGTTTGTTGTCAAGGGGGGCAGCCTGCGGCCGGGCAAATGTGTAAAAGGACTGACAGGGCACGCTACAGCCGTGTCTTTAAATTATACAAATACACTTGCAATACCGAGGTGGCTGTCAGGGGCTCTGATATGCGACCAGCCAGGACAACAATATTCTATAAGAATTCACAATTGCCTGTTATAACGGTTGTCTTCTAACCCCCATTGAACTTTCCCCTTATAAAAGATATACTGTTTTGATGACTCGTGCACTCAGCCGGGCTTTAGGAATAGACCCCGGTAAAAAACGTATTGGCGTTGCCATAACCGACGAGCTCGGCGTGACCGCACAGCCGTTGACTTTCATTAAGGCAACCACCCGCAATAAAGACATTGAAGAGATACTTGCTCTGGCAGATGAACACGGGGCGGGTATAATCGTCGTAGGGGTCGCCTACAACATGAACGGCACCACAGGCCCCGCGGCCAGGCGTGCGCTTGATTTTATTGCTGCTCTACAGGAAAAAACAGACAAATCAGTCGTGCCCTGGGACGAGCGGCTATCCACTGCGGCTGTAACGCGAGTGCTCATCCAGGGTGACGTGAGCCGCTCCAAGCGCAAACAGGTGGTTGACAAACTCGCAGCAGCATATATACTTGAGGGCTGGCTTGAGAGTAAGCAGGCCGACTAAGCAGAAGCAGATAAATTATCTAATTTATATACACACTATGACTTTTCAATCCATAAATTCATCCTCAAGGCCTTCGGGTGTAACAAGAAAAATCAAGATTGCCGTGATAGCTGTTATTGCGGTGGTTGTGATTTACTGTGCTTATAATTACTCACTCATGCACACGCCGGCGGCAAGCATGGGAGAGTCGCAAGTAGTGCAAATAAAACGCGGCTCGAGCTTTAACATGATTGCCGGAAACCTTGTTAAAGCAGGGCTGCTTAAGAACAGAAAAGGGTTTTCACTCGCTGCAAAGCTCTCCGGCGCTCATAAGAAAATAAAGGCAGGCGAATACGAGCTTAGCCCCACAATGTCGCCGTCTGAAATACTCGCTGTGCTTGTAACCGGCAAAACAAAGCATTATCCAATCACAGTGCCGGAAGGATATAATATTCACGACATAGCCGGGCTTTTGGTTGAAAAAGGTTTTGTCGCGGATACAGACGGTTTTATTAAAAAGGCTGTAGACAAAGAACTTGCAAAGAGCCTTGGTCTTGCAGGCCCTACACTTGAGGGATACCTGTTTCCTGATACTTATTTATTGTCCAGGGAGACTTCGGTAGATGAGATAATAAGGAAGATGGTCTCACGTTACAAGGCCGTGTTCGACAAAAAGTTTGCGGGTTTACAAAGGACCTCGGGCATGAACGAGCGGCAAATTATTACCCTTGCCTCTATAATAGAAAAGGAGACAGGGGCCTCTGTTGAGATGCCCCTTATCTCGGCGGTCTTTCACAACAGAATAAAAAGGGGCGTGCCGCTTCAAAGCGATCCAACGGTTATTTACGGCATACTCGCGACGCAGGGTTTTTTTGACGGCAATATAAAAAGACGCCACCTCAAGGAAAAGACCCCGTATAATACATATAAGATATACGGCCTTCCTCCGGGGCCTATTGCTAATCCGGGCTCAGCGGCCATTGCCGCCGCCCTTAATCCGGACGATTCGAATTACATGTATTTTGTCTCTCGCAACGACGGTACGCACAAGTTTTCGGTAACTTTGAGAGAACATAATCGCGCTGTTTATGAATTTCAGAAAAGCCCTGAATCCAGGAGGGCAAGAAGACGCAAAACTGAGAATAGCTAGGAATGAGAAGGGTTTTACAAGGTTTTCCTTTCCAGTGAAAATTGTTTTTTCATGCCTTCGGTCATGGTAATCTCACCGTTTTTGTCCACTATAATCGCCTCCACACCTGGAAGGGTTTTTATAAGTTCCATCCCGCCCTGAGGCCCCATAACAAACACCGCAGTCGACAGGGCGTCGGCAATGGTCGGGTCAAGACTGACAATGGTAACGCTCCTGCACTTTGTTGCCGGGTAGCCTGTCTTTGGGTCGATTATATGGTGGTATCTGACCCCGTTTTTTATGAAAAACCTCTCATAGTCACCGCTTGTGGCAACGGCAGTGCCCGCTTCGCTGCCTTCAATGCTTAGTTTGCCAAGCAGTTTTTCCCTGTTTCTGGGGTGTTGAATACCAATAGTAAATTTTTTCTGATCCGATTCGGATATTTTTTCGTTTTTTAGCTTAAAAAAAGTCATATCCCCGCCGGCTCTTATAATTGCGCGCCTTACCCCGTGTGCTTTAAGTTTTTCAACAGCCCTGCCCACTATATAACCTTTTGCAATGCCACCAAGTATCATACGGGAGTTTTTTTTCTTAAGCCCTGCGACGGACCTTTCTTTGTCTATGATAATTGCCCGGTAGTCAACCAGTGGCAGAAGTTTTTTAATTTCGGCTTTAGTTGGTACCACTGTTGCTTCTTCATCTGAGCCGGAAAAATCCCAGAGTTGCGTTACCGCCCCGACAGTCGGGTCAAAGGCCCCGTCTGAAAGCCTTGATGCCATATATGCCCGCTCCAGCACGTAGATGACTTCGGGGGAGACCTCCACACCTGCCCCCCCCGCAGTGTTACCTATGCGTGAGACGTCGCTGGTTTCTATATAAGAGCTGAAGAGCTGTTCAAGCCTTGATATCTCGGAATATGCCGCTTCCACGGCTTCCGTGTTGTCTTCCCATAATGTTATGTCCACTATGGTGCCGAGCAGTATTCTGCCATAAGTTATTGTTTCTGTTGATGTTTTTTTGATTTTTGGTGTGGCGATCAGATAAGCTATAAGCGAAAACACACAAACCACTGCAATAATATAAACAAAAGAGATTTTTTTTCTTGTGTTTACGTCGTGGTTTGTCATTTTTTTGTGATTAAAGGTATGTTCGGGGGTTTTTTAGTTTTTTAGCGACGACGCGCCAATACTAATTAATCGGCACATGATCGGATCTGGCAATAAATATTTAATGAATTCAGCACGTATTGCTGAATTCAAGCGTTTTGCCGTGAATTAAACCCGCCCTGCGGGCTAAAAATCGTCGTCGTCCCCGGCATGCCTTTCAAGCATTCCCGGAACGGTTTCTTTACCAAACCTTCCGAGAACATTTGTACCTTTTTCAGCGCGGGATTTGCACTCGATACACAAGGTGGTAAAAGGCAGGGCGCGGATACGTTCCTGTCCAATTGGCTCTGCACATTCCTCGCAAAGTCCGTAGTCCTTGTTTTCCAAACGTTCAAGGGCTAAATCAACAACCTGTAGCCGTTCCCTGTCCCTGTCGCCGAGCATGAGTGTTAGCTCGCGTTCTCTCTCCGAGCTTGCAATGTCGTATATATCGCCTATCTCTTTTTTATCCGAATTGCTCTCGTTCCTGATCTTCATGGACAGTTCTGTGAGCAAGTGGTCTTTTTCAGATAGAAGTTTTTTGCGCATTTCTTTTTTAAATGCGGCCCTGGTTTTGCTTTTAGGTTTTGTTGTTGTTGCTGTTTTAGTTTTTACAGGCATGGCTCTCCTCATTTTCATTTAGCTTAATGAACAATCCAGCAACAGCTACGGGGTATCAAGAGTAATTACGACGGGAAAACCTCGCAACAAGCTGTGGGGAATCAAACCCGCTTTGCGGGATTGAAGGTATAAAATTATACATGTTTTTATTTTGAAGTCAAATAAAATCTCTATTTTAATTGATTTATATGTTATTAAATAAACAGAAAGGTTTTTAAATTTTTAAAATTAAAAAATTTGACTGTTATAATTATCATGAAGATGAAGCCAAAAAAACCGGAAGAAATAAGAAGACAGGATTATGAAGTAATTGTCATAGGCGCTGGACATGCCGGGTGTGAGGCGGCCCTTGCGTGTGCACGGACCGGTCACAGAACCCTTATGCTGACGATGAACCTTGATACCATCGGGCAGATGTCGTGCAACCCGGCTATAGGGGGTATTGCAAAGGGCCATCTTGTTAAAGAGTTAAGCGCGCTTGGTGGAGAGATGGCGCGGGTTATCGATTTATCCGCCATACAGTACCGCACACTTAACGCAAGCAAAGGCCCTGCCGTTCGCTCAACCAGGGCGCAGGCAGACCGCGCCCTTTACAGAAGGTGCATGAAGCAGGTCGTTGAAGACACACAAAATCTTTTTCTTCGTCAGGGCCTGGTAGAAGACCTTGTCGTTGATAAAACAAGTATCGCCCCGGCGAATACCCCAAATAAAACCGCCGACCAAAAAGGCTCTGCCAGGACACAAGGGCTGCAGGCAGGGCCGATAGGACGAATTGGCGGAGTTGTTTTAAACACTGGCGAGGTTTTCAGCGCGCGGGTGGTAATAATCACTGCCGGGACTTTTTTAAAGGGGCTTTTGCATGTTGGCGACGTTACCTCTCCAGGCGGCAGGGCAGGGGATATGGCAAGCAATGCACTTTCCAATTCACTCGCGGCACTTGGGTTTAAAATGGGCAGGCTAAAGACAGGCACCTGCGCAAGGCTTGACGCAAGAACGATTGATTACTCCGTGCTTGAAGCGCAGCCGGGCGACGTAGAAACCAGGCCGTTTTCTTTTGATTTTTTTGATTCTGACAATTCATCGGATTCTGATACTTCGTTGGACAATTCAGCCGCTCATGTGTCAAAAAAGCCGCAACTCCCGTGTTATATTACCTATACAAACGAACGAACTCACGAAGTTATCAGGCAAAACTTAAGCCGCTCACCGCTCTTCAGTGGTCAGATAAAAGGCACCGGCCCGCGTTATTGTCCTTCTATTGAGGATAAGATTGTTAAATTCCCTGACAGGGAAAGGCATCAGGTCTTCCTGGAGCCAGAGGGCTGGAATACTCATGAAGTCTACCCAAACGGATTGTCCACGAGCCTGCCGGTGGACGTTCAGCTCGAATTTTTAAAAACGATTAAGGGGCTTGAGCATGTTGCGTTGCTAAGACCTGGCTACGCCGTTGAATACGATTTCATACAACCAACCGAGCTTTTGCCCACTCTTGAGACAAAGGCAGTGACAGGGCTTTACCTGGCCGGTCAGATTAACGGTACGTCCGGGTATGAAGAGGCTGCGGCACAGGGGCTTATGGCAGGGTTAAACGCTTCATTATCTTTGCGCGGCGCCCCCCCGCTTGTCTTAAAACGCTCTGAGGCCTATATAGGCGTAATGATAGACGACCTTGTGACAAAAGGCACGGTAGAACCGTACAGGCTTTTTACCTCAAGGGCTGAACACAGGCTTTTGTTGAGGGAAGACAATGCGGACTTGAGGCTTTGCCAGTACGGGTATAACGCAGGACTTGTGTCTTCGCGGTCCTACGCACGGTTTAAAGAGAAAAAAAGGCTTGTAGATCTCAGTCTTGATTGGCTGCAAAAGACACGTATTAACCCGAGCGAAAAGACCGCCGTATTGCTTGACGAGGCCGGTCTTGGAGAACTAAAAAAATCCATGAGCCTACAAGAGTTTTTAAGGCGCCCTGAGGTTAATTTTAAGGACCTCGTACGTTTGTTCGGGGCAGCGGGGGCAGGGGGGGCAGCGAAGACAAGCGAGCTGACCTGCCTGCCTTCTGACGTTATATTTGCCATAGAGACAGAGACAAAATACGAGGGTTATATAAAAAGGCAGAATGAGGAGGCGCTTAAGCTTACCCGTTTTGAAGAACTCTCCATACGCGCGCTTGCTTTTGACCGGGTCTCAGGGCTTTCCACGGAGATAGTCGAGAAGCTTTGTAACATACGTCCTGCCACCATTGCCCAAGCCTCGCGTATCCCGGGCGTTACGCCGGCGGCAATAAGCATGCTCATGGTGCATCTTAAAAAGACGGGTGTTATATGATAGAGCGCGCTGATGAAAGTAAGGATTTTAAGCAGACCCCGGCAATACCTGAAAAACTTAAAAAAGGCGCAGCAGAGCTTGGCGTTGATTTGACAGACGCGATGGTAGAGAAGTTTCTAATTTACTTACGTGAGCTGAAAAAATGGAATAAACGCATAAACCTCACCGCCATTACAGACGACCATGAGATTGTCACAAGACATTTTCTGGATTCGTTAACCCCGGCCAGGTTTGTCAGAGGAGCGGAAAGCCTGCTCGACATAGGCACGGGCGGGGGGTTTCCTGCAATACCTCTTAAGATAGTCCTGCCGGAATTAAAGGTAATCATGCTTGATTCGGTCGGCAAAAAAGTGTCTTTTTTAAGGCATGTAACAAGGGTGCTTGGTTTAAAGGACGCGGCAGTTTTTTCAGGCCGGGCAGAGAACCCGGACCTTAGAGATGAAATTCTTCAAACTGGAAATGGTGGTTTTGACGCTGTCATATCAAGGGC